>JADGQK010000088.1 GCA_017881915.1 Chloroflexota bacterium
CGTGGTCTTCCTCGCCTGCGACCCGAATGCCACCGACCCGGGCAGGGCGGACGCGATCGGTGCGGCCGTGACGCCCGTGCCGCTGAGGGTCACATTGTCGGGTGAGCTGGCGGCGTTCGAGGCGATTCGGACGGTCGCCGTCTTCGCTCCGGCCGTGGTCGGGGCGAACGTCACGCTGACCGTGCACGAGGCGCCAGGCGCCACCGTGGCGCAGGTCGTCGTGCGAGCGAACTGGCCCGGGTTGGCACCCGCGAGCGTCACCCCCGACACGACGAGGTTGGCGCCGCCGGTGTTGCTGACGGTGATCAGCTGCACTGCCGACGCGGTGCCCGTGTTCTGCGACCCGAAGTCGAGCGACGCGGGCGAGACCGAGGCAACGGGGCCCGCGCTGACTCCCGTGCCGCTGAGGGTGACGACGCTGGGCGAGCCGGCGGCATTGTGGAGAATGTTGAGCGTCGCGGTGGACGGGCCGGTGAACGTGGGCCGGAAGGCGACGCTGATGGTGCACGAGGCGCCGGGGACGACCGTCCCGCAGGAGCTCGTGACCGGGAAGTCCGGCTGGTTCGGGCCCGTCAGCGTCACACCGGACACCACCAGGTTGAGGGTCCCGGCGTTCGTGACCGTGATGGTCTGGGCAGCCGAGGTCGATCCCGTGTTCTGCGACCCGAAGTCCACGGACGCGGGCAGGACCTGGGCGATAGGGGCGGATGGAGCTGTGACGGGCCCGCTCGGCGCGGAGGTGACCGTCTCGGCGGTCCCGTGGTTGTCAACGTAGGTGACGATCACCCGCAGCGTCGATCCCACCTGGGCCGTTGCGGGGGTGAATGTCGAGCTGGTCGCGCCGGCGATGCTCGTCGTCCCTGCCTGCCACTGGTAGTTGAAGGTGACCCCGACCAGGCCGTCGGCGTCCGCGATCGTGCTCGTGTCGGCCGTCACGGGGCTGCCGACGAGCGGGCTGGTCGGGCTGACGACGGGCGCACCGGTCGGCGGGTCGTTGACATTGATCACGGGCGCCGTCGACGCGCTCGTCAGCGATTCCGCCGTGCCGATGTTGTCGATGTACGAGGCGACGACGCGCATCGGGAACCCGACCTCGGTGTTGTTCGGGGTGAAGGACGCGCCGGTCCCGACCGGGATCCAGCTGGCCGACGCGTTCTGGTACTGCCAGGTGAGGACCACCTTGGTCGGATCGAACCCGTCGGGATCGGTGATCGCCGACGTCGCGGTCATCGGCTGGTTTTCGGTCGGCGTGGTGGTGCTGATCGTGACGGTCCCGGTCGCGTTCGGGAGGCAGGTCCCCGGAGCGCCGATGACGACGAACTTGTCGGCGAACTGGAGCCGCTCGATGTTGCGCACGGTGTCGGTCCCGTCGATCCCAAGGCCGGCCAGGTGCTTGACCGTGAAGGTGCCGTTGGCGTTGGGCGTGATCGTGTAGTTCGCCCGGGAGTCCGAGAAGACGGCCGTGTCACACGACGTGTCGTTCGGGGTCGTCAGGATCTCGCGGACGACCTTGATCGTGCCCGGATCGATGCTGCCATTCAGCATCGCGGCCTGGAGGTCCGACATCTTGTTGGCCTGGACCGTGTTGCCAAGGTTGTCGGTCGCGGTGAGCCGCACGTTGAGCCACGCGTCGCCGTCGATGAAGTCGTTGCCGCCGCGGCCCTCGAGGATGTCGCTGCCGGGTCCGCCGAGGAGGATGTTGCCGGTGACATCGAAGGCGGGCGTCGCGCCCGTGCCCGGTAGGAGGACCCCGCTGCTGCTGAGCAGCGTGGACAGCCCGTTGATGAGCGCCAGGTTGTCGTGGGTGAGCTCGTGGCCGGGCCCGCTGCCACCGTCGCCCCGGATGACGTCGGCGAAGGGGCCGCCGGAGATTGCCTCGTCGAACAGGTAGCGGTCGTTGAGGTTCAGCGGGTTCGGCGGCTGGAGCGCGGTGTTGAGAAGGTCGGCGTTCGCGGGACTCGGCTTGCGGACGTAGGTCACCCAGTCGAACCCGAGCCCGCCGTCCATCAGACCGGGGCCCTGGCCGGCCACGAGGACGTCCATGCCGCCCTCGCCGCCGTAGTTCACGTTGCCAGGTCCGCCGACGAGCACGTCGTTGCCGCCCGCGCTGATCGGGAACGGGGCTGCGTTGTCGCCCCGCAGGACGTCGGCTCCGCCACCGCCCTCGATCCAGTCGTCGCCCTCGTTGCCCTGGATCGTGTCGGCTCCCACGCCGCCCTGGATGAAGTCATTCCCGAGCCCGCCGAATGATTCCGAGCCGTCCGGGCCGTGGATGATGAAGTCGCTGCCGTTCCCGCCGAAGAGCAGGTCCGCGCCCGGGCCGCCGGCGACGACGTCGTTCCCGTCGCCGCCGTTGAGGACGTCGAGGCCGAAGCTGTCGGTGAGGATGTCGTTCCCGGCGCCTCCGTCGAGGTGGTCGTTCCCGGCGCCGCCCTCGATCCGGTCGTTGCCGTCGTTGCCCCAGATCGAATCGTCGCCCTCGGCCCCCTGGATGCGGTCGTTGCCGTTCGTGCCGGCGAAGAGGGAGTGATTCTCGAACGTGCCGCCGCCGGTCAGGCGGATCGTGCCGTCCGGCGCCCGAATGAGCTTGTCGGTGCCGGTCCCGTCGAGGTTCGTCTCGTTGTAGGGCGTATTGGGGTCGTCGACGATGCCAGTCGGGTTCGTCTGCGCCGACAGGTCGAAGACCCAGTCCGGCTTGGTGAAGGCGAGGCCCGGGAGGTCCTTGGCCGTGGTGTTGCGCATGGCCAGCTTGGCGAACGAGCTCCCCTCGATCTGCTCGAGGAGATGCGTGCCGGCCAGGCGGGTCAGGTAGTAGAAGCGGTCGTTGTCCTGGAGCCGCTGCATCTGGGTCACGAACACGAAGTTGAAGGTCGAGCCCAGGAGGCCGCCGAATACCGGGGGCTTCTCGGCCAGGCCGCCGATCCAGAGGTCGACGTCGTCGAGTCCGGTGACGGTTCGGCTGTTGACGTCCGCCCATGCGCCCGTCCCGTTCATGAAGTCCGCGCTATCCGCGGGCGCACCGGTCGCGCCATTGACGATGAGGGCGGCAGCGGCCCGCTTGG
This sequence comes from Chloroflexota bacterium, assembly GCA_017881915.1. Lineage (GTDB taxonomy): Bacteria > Chloroflexota > Limnocylindria > Limnocylindrales > CSP1-4 > Palsa-1033. The sequence goes on from JADGQK010000088.1 coordinate 3,063, forward strand.
CGGCGACCGTGGTCACGTCGTCGGCCGTGCCGATGACGCCGTCCGGTCCCGAGTCCCGGATCGTGGGGTGGGTCCCGTACGCCGCGATGAAGTTGATGAGCGAGGCCTGGTGCCGCAGTGCAAGCCCGAAGTCGATCCAGCTGGTGTAGGGCCGCAGGGAGCTGTTGAGGGACCCGGTCCCGACGGTCGACGCGTAGAAGACCCGTCGCGCCTGGTTGAGCGTGGGGATCCCCTCGCTCCGCGCGCGGGTCAGGTTCAGGGTCGCGAGGTCGAGCGGGGTGCCGAGGAGGTTGTTCCGGAGCGCCTCGGTCACGAACTCGTCGATCGCGTTGCCGCGCTGTGCGGCCATGCCCGAGATGAGCGAGCCGGCGGCCTGGTCTGCCGTCAGGGTGCCGGCGGACCCCCCGTTGAGGAACTCGACCGGGTTCGTGAACGCCTGGATCAGCCCGATGTTGTTGGGCGACCCGTCGGCGTTGAGTCGCGGGAGCGTCTCGTTCAGCATCGAGTGGCCGAAGCGGTAGACCGCGTGCGCGAACTCGGCGGTGATCGCCGGGTCGATGCTGCTGTCGTACGCGGTGAAGGCGCCGATCGCCGGCTGCACGAAGCGCGCGAACTCCTCGAAGACGATGTGCTGGTACTCCATCTCCGTCACGAACTTCGCGGCCTGGAAGAGCCGCTCGCCGTTCCACACGCCGGGCGACAGCTGCCACTGGGACAGGTCGGCCGGGCTCCCGACCGGGAAGGTCGCGACCAGGGCCTTGATGTCCTGGACCTCGCCGTTGTGCTCGGAGTGGAAGATGTGGTGGATGGACGTCAGGCCGATGTTCTCGTTGGCACGGCCGTCCCCCGCGATGTAGTGCCCGTCGAGCAGCTCGTTGTCGTAGGTCCCGGCGGGCTGGACGTCGGCGGCCGTGCTGATCGTGGTGTTCGCGTCCGGGACCGGCACGACGGTGGTCCCCGTGGAGGGGTCGGTCTGCGGTGAAGGGTCGGCGTTGTGCGCGATGTCGTCGAGGAACGCGGCGTTGATGCGGAACGCGTTCACCGCCGTCGGGGAGACGCCGAGGCCGCCGTTGGCCGTGGGGTCCCCCTCCACGAAGCCGGCCGGCGTCGCGATCTGCGGGAAGCCATGCGCCCCCGGGATGAACTTGCCATACGCGTCGGTCCGCAGGAGCGGCACGTTGAGCACGTCGAGGTCGCTGAGCTGGATCCCGAGCAGGTGCGCGGCCTGCGCCTTCACGTCGGCCCACGTGGGAAGACCGCCCGCTGCCCCGTTGAGCAGCCGGCCGGTGGAGATCGGCTGGCCGGAGCCGTTGAACGCGTACTCGCGCAGGAACACCTGGTGGGACGGGTGCGACGTGTACGTCTGGCTCTGGTCGACGTACGGGCTGTCGGAGTTCGTCCCGTCCTTGATGTCGTCGGCGGTTCCCAGGATCCCGTCGGGCCCGGCCAGGTTCGTGGCCCGGGTCAGCACCATGAAGTTGGTGGGGCTTCCCGCGACGTAGAGCGGGTCGTCCGACATGAGGGGCACGAAGACGACGCCGCTGCCGCCCTTGTTGACGTGGTCCAGGCCGTGATCGAAGAACTGGCCGAAGAACGTGAACAGCGAGTTGTACGACGGCGACAGGCCCGCGTCGGGCGCCACGTTCGGGAGCTCGTACTCCTGGACCGGCGTCCGGACGCCGTTCCGGTACGAGTTGACGGTGATGATGCTGTTGCCGAAGCCGTGGCCCGTCGGATGGTTGTATGCGTCGGTCGCGGCGGGATTGTTCGCGGTCTGATCGGAGATCAGGTTGCTGATCAGGCGCGGACGAGAGTCGAAGACGAACCCGGCGTTCTGCGCGTACGACGTCGGCGCAGGCGCGCCGAAGCCGGTCGGAGTGCTCTCGGCTGCGCTGAATACCGGCGGGGCCATGCGAGGGAAGACCCGGTCGGTGGCGCCGTAGGCGCTCCGCCCTGCCACGAGGTTGTTGTCGTGCCCGTCGACCGTCCGGAGCCCGTACGGCAGCGTCGTGCTGGTGACCTCGGTCGGGCAGGCTGCGGGGTTGGTCGGGAACGTCGGGTCGGTGCACAGCGTGGCGCCATCCGGATGCGCCTCGGCGATCTTGATCTGCTGGAGGATGTACTCCATGTCGGACTGGATCAGGCCGATGCGGCTCACGACCGCCGGGCGCACGGCGCTGGCCGTGCCGACGTTCCCGGCGAGGAGCGCGAGGGACACGAGGATGCTGAAGCCGGCGCGAAGATGGCGCCCGGGGCGCGAACGTCCGCGGCGGCGATAAGCGGTGTCCACGGAATCCCTCCTGGGATCTGTGGCCGGCGGCCTCACCCGGCTCTCTTGTGATCGTCCGACCCGCGGCCCCTTGCGGCGATCGTCGTTCGGCCCCCCCGAACGTGACCCCATTAGGCGCCCTGGACGCGGGGTCTTCCAGCCCGCATCCGGACGGCACCGAACCCCCAATCTGGGGGGTGCCCCGTCAGGTGCGGCGTCTCGCCTGGGCGCGACCGCGGAAGCGCCTCACGGTCCGGGCGATTCCCGGTGCGAAGGCGCGGGCGCGACGGCGCGCGCCGGGCCCTCTGTCAGGGCCCGTCCTTGGTCACCGGGACCAGGATGGTGGTCGCCGTGATGGTCGAGCCACTGAGCTTCCCGGTGACGGTCACGGAGTTCGCGACCTGGATGAACTGGCGCGGCACCTCGCGGCCGCGCAGGTTGATCACGGAGGTCGTCGGCGTCATCACGACCGTGTAGACCGGACCTGCGGCGAGCCGGAAGGAACTCAGGAAGCCGCCCGAGTCCATTGTCATGAGCGTCACCTGGCCGGTCACGGTGACGCTCGACGGCACCGTCGTCGGCTTCGGGGTCGGCTTCGGGGTCGGCTTCGGGGTCGCCGGGGGCGTCGCTCCTGCCGCTGAAGCCGCCGGCGTCGGCCGGGACGCCGGCGTCGCGGCCCCCGAGGGCGCGGCTGTCGGCACAGCTGACGGGCCGATGCTGGCACCGGCAAGTCCGAGGCTCGGCGAGGCCGCGGTCGAGATCGGCGCCGGGCTCCCGCTCGACAGGGTGGGCTGGTTGCCGCCGCCGCAGGCGGATACAACGCCGACGCTGATCGCAAGCACCGAGAGAAGTGTGGACGCGCGTTTCATGATCCGACTCTCGCACGGATGCCCGCCACGTGTCGATGCCGCAGATGCAGGGGCCGTGAAACGGGCCTGCCCGGTCGCGCAGCGCGGCCGGGCAGGGCTCATCACGAACGTTTCGCGGATCAGATCACGGGGCGTCCTTCGTCGTCTGGACCACGATGACCTGGGCCTGGATGGTCGTCGCGTCGGTCTGCAATCCCTCGACGGTCAGGGGGTTGGCGACCTGGATGAACTGGCGGGGAACCTCGCGCCCGAGCAGGTTGACGACTGACGTGGTCGGCGTCATCACGACCGTGTAGATGGGTCCGGCGGCGAGCACGAAAGAGGACAGGAAGCCAAGGGAGTCGAAGGACTCCAGCATGACCTGCCCGCTCACGGTGAAGACACTGCCCACCGTGAGCAGGTTGTTGCCGCTGACCGCTCCGAGCGTTGCCGTGATGGTCGCCGGACCGGAGGCAACGCCGGTCGCGAGCCCGGTCGCGTCCACGGTGGCGATGGTCGCGTCCGACGAGGTCCACGTGACCAGGACGCTGAGATCGGCGGTCGTCGCGTCGGTGTACGTCCCGGTGGCGACGAACTGCTGCGTCGCACCGACCGCGATGGTCGGCAGGGCGGGAGTGACCGCGATGCTGACGAGGGCCGCCGGGTCGACCGTGAGCACGGTGCCGCCGCTGACGGACCCGAGCGTGGCGCTGATGGTCGCAGAGCCGATCGCCACGCCGCTGGCAAGGCCGGCGGCGCTGACGGACGCGATCGTCGCGTCGGACGACGCCCAGACGACCTGGGTGCTCAGGTCGGCCGTCGAGCTGTCGCTGAACGTGCCGGTCGCGACGAGCTGCTGGTTTGCGCCGAGCGCCACGGTCGGCAGGGCGGGAGTCACCGCGATGCTGACCAGGGTCGGAGCGGGCGGGGGCGCGGGTGCGGTGACGGTGAGGACCGTCGAGCCGCTGACGGACCCGAGCATGGCGCTGATGGTCGCGGTCCCTGCCGCGACGCCCGTCGCGAGGCCGGTCGCGTCGACCGTGGCGGTCGCGATGGTGTCCGAGGCCCAGGTGACCGAGGCGCTGAGGTCGGCGGTCGTGGCGTCGGAGTACGTCCCGGTGGCGACGAGCTGCTGGGTCGTGCCGGCGAGGATCGACGGATCCACCGGGGTCACCGCGATGCTGACGAGGGCGGGCGCCTCGACGACAAGCGGGGTGCAGGCGCTCCTACCCGCGCGGTAGGCGCCGTCGCCGCTGTAATGCGCCTGGTACGAGCCGCCGCCGACCGGTGCGGTCTGTTCGTCGCTCGGGTCCGCGACGCCGGCGACCAGGGAGAGTCCCGAGCCAGAAGAGGTCGCTGCGGTCGAGCAGTCCGGGCTCGTGTACCAGGTGAAGTCGACCGTGCCGGTCGGAGTGCCCGCGGCGCCGCTCACGGTTGCGCTTGCGTGCACGCTCGTGCCGACCGGGGCCGCCGAGATCACCGCGTGCGCTGCGTCGTGGATCACGACACTCACCGTGGGTGAGGCGCGATGCCGGCGGTGCCTCGGCAGATGCGTGTTGAAGTCATCTTTGGAAGAGACGGCGTCTTTCGTGTGAGTTGCCGAGCCGTCCGGCGATGCGGCGAGCGCCGCGATCGGGCCTCCGCTGATCATCGTGACGGCGACCGTGAGCCCGACGAGGACCCGAACGGTCTGGATTCGACTGGCGAACATCCACTTCTCCCATGGCGCGGCCCGGGGGGCGGGCCCTTGGATTGATGCCCCGCGGGCGCGGGGCGTAGACCGATACGGCTCGGAAGCCTCACTGGATCCGGCCGTCCCGTAGCTCGCCCGGAACGGAGAGCGAGCCGTCAGACGGGCAGCGAAGGAGCCCGTTGCGGAGGCAACGGGCTCCTGGTTTCGCGTGCTTCCCGACCCTGCGAACGCGATCGTCCGCGGGGCTGGGCGCTACTGGCGGATGAGGGTCAGCCCCGAGGTGCCGACGCCACCGATATTGGACGTGATCCTGAGCGGGGTCGCCGGCGGGATTGCCGGCTCCGGCACCCCGACGAACGTGATGATGTAGGTGCCGTTGCCGCCATTCGTGAGGGTTGCCGGGGCAGGCGGCGTGAACAACGTGCCGTTGACCGTGATGTAGGGCTGCAGCGTCAGGACCAGGTTGGGACTGACGACCGACGACGAGGCAGCGAGGTCAAGCCGCTGCTTGCTGGTCCGGTACACGGCGCTGGTGATGCTCACCGCATCCGGGAGCGGCTTGACGGTCACGGTGGTCAGCATGGGTGCGGACACCTGGCCGAGGCTGTTGGTCGCCGTGATCGAGAGGTTGATGACCGCAGACGCCACCGTGTTGACCGGAAGCGTCGGCGCGGTGAACGTCACCGTCGCCCCGGTTCCGGGCGGGTTGGAACCCTGGGTCACCACGAGGCTCGGGAGGGCCGGAGCGCCGGTCTGTGCCACGGCGAAGGTCAGCGGCAGCTGGCTCGGGCTATTCGGATCCGCGCCTGTGAGCGTGAAGGACCCGTTCGCCCCGGAGAAGAGCGAGATGGGCGCCACGGAGCCGACGGTCGGCGGCAGCGACGCGTTGACGGTGATGGTCGTGCTCGCGGTGTTGGTGCCGCAGGCATTCGTCGCCGTGAGTGAGACGTTCACCGTCGTTGTCGACGTCACGGCCGGGGCCGTGAAGACGGGGTTCGGGAGGGTGGCGTCGGAGAAGGTCCCAGGCGTCCCCGTCCAGGCGAACGTCAGCGGGGTGGTGCCCGTTGCGCTCCCGGCGAGGGTCACGGTCTGGCCGGAGTTGACCGTGTAGGGACCGCCTGCGCTGGCGACCGGCGCAACGCAGGTGGCAGCGGCGGGATTGACGGTGATGGTCCCGGTAACCGGCGCGGAGGCGACGCCCGCGGCGTTCGTTGCCGTGACCGAGAGGGTGACGCCCGTCGCGGTGAGCACACCGGTCGGGGCCGTGAAGCCGATGTTGGCGCCCGTCGGGCCGTTCTGGGTCACCGTGACGCTGGACAGGGCAACCGCCCCGGATTGCGTCACGCTGAAGGTCAGCGGCGTGGAGGCCGGGACGTTCGGATCGGAGCCGCTGACGGCGAGCGTGCCGCTCGCCCCCGAGTCAACGGCCTGCGCCGTGATCGGAGCGACCGTCGGGGCATTCGCGGGGCTGACCACGACCGTCGTCGCCGCCGTGTTCGTGCCCGCGGAATTCGTGACTGTCAGCGAGAGGTTGACGGTGGTCGACACGGATACCTGGGGCGCCGTGTAGACCGGGCCGGCGATCGACGTGCTGGAGAGGGTTCCGGTGCTGGGGGCGGCCCAGGCGAACGTCAGCGGGGCGGATCCCGTCGCGCTGCCGGCCAGGGTCACCGTCGCACCCGAGGCGACCGCGTACGGACCGCCCGCGTTCGCGACGGGCGCCGTGGCCGCCGCGGCGCATGTGGGCGTGGCCGCGCCAGGCCACGGGTTCAGCTGTCCCGCGATGATCCCGGTGGCGGACGCATAGCCGCCGCAGGCGAGGAAGTCGATCGCCTCGAAGTTGTTCGGCACGATCGGGGTTCCGGGAAGGTTCTCGGGGAAAATGTAGTCGGTGATCGGGGCGTGGTACTGGCCGAAGAACAGGCCGTTGGCGGAGGTGA
>JADGQK010000160.1 GCA_017881915.1 Chloroflexota bacterium
CGGGCGCCGGCCGTCCTCAGGGCAGGACGAGGTGGACCGGGTTGCCGCGAATGGAGACCTGCCACGTCGTCGTGTCAGACGTCGCCGATGAGTAGGTGTAGCGGATCTTCCACCAGCCTCCGAGGACCCCCGGGGTGGTTTCCGTCGCAGGGAGGGGAGCCGCGTACGTCTTGGGGAGCGGCACCGTGATCGTGACCCACGAGTTGTTGTACTGGGTGCTGCCGTTGATCGTCGTCTTGAGGCTTGTCGTCGTGCCGCTCTTCGAGCCTCCTGCGTTGGAGTCGGCGGTGTAATTGAAGGAGATTGGCACGTAGTCGGTCGCCGTTGGCTGGAGGATCTCGATGCTCGAGTTGCCCTGGGCATCTCCCGGGTCGAAGAGCTGGATCACCATCGTCTTTCCGGCATGGACCGCCTCGATCCGGCCCAGGTAGAAGCCCGCCTGGCCGTTCGGGACGTTGGCATAGATCACCATCTTGCCGAGCCCGTAGACGCGCGCCTTGTACGTGGGGTCGGTCGAGACGGCCCGCAGTCCCCACATGTTCTCGGCACTCACGCCGATCTGATCGTTGCTGTTCAGGGGGTTGGTCGTCGTGACCTGGAGCCGATACGAGCCGGGCGAAGTCAGGCTGGCGAGCGTCCACCACTGGTTGTGGTACGGGTCGCTCTGGCAATCAGGCATCGACGCATAGCCCGAGATGCCCGTGTCCCGGAGGTCGGGGGGGCCGGGGTCCTTGTCCGCCTGACGCTTGTTCTCGAAGAGGGTCCCGCTCGATGCGACCTGCACGTCGTCCGTGTAGTCGAGCGGCGTCTGGGCGGGGTCGGACCAGAGCGTGTAGTAAGTCGACACGCCGGTCGTGGGCCCCGCGATCCAGTGATCGCCCGTCCCCTTGTTGGCGTTGACCGCGCAGAACGTCGGGTCGTAAAGGTCGACATTCGTGGCACCAGCACCTACCGGCACGTCGATGGTGTACTGGTAGCCCCGGTAGTCGTACTGGTTGTTCAGCGTCGGGCTCGGGTTGTAGTACGTGCCATACGCGTCGCCGTAGCCGCGGTTCGCTCCCTGGGTCATGGCCGCCGCCCAGAAGTTGCCCGAGTTGTCGCCATAGGCGCTGAGCGGGCTGCCCATCGGCACCGGCAGGGTGTACTCGGCGGTGGCCGTCCGCGAGATCGTCACCGTGTTGATGCCAAGAAGGCGCATGAAGAAGGTCCCGTACGAGCGGGTGATCGTCACGTCGAGGCGGCGATTCGACTCGATGTTGATTGTCGGGGTGACGGTCGCTCCGGCAGCCGTGGAGAAGCCGTTCCGCTGGGCCTCGGCGGTCGCCTTCGCTGACGCCGTCGGAAAGTCGCCCGGCATCGACGGGACGCCGGCCATGGCGGCCGCTTCGGCTGCCTGCTGGACGTGCAGGGAGTTGCTCCAGATGTTCCCGACGTCGATCACCATGGCGAGGATCGCGAACAGGGCGCCGAGGGCGAACACGAAGATCACGAGCACCTGGCCGCACTCGCCGAGGCGGTCCCTGCGAGGAGTGGTGAAGGCCGGCACGACGGCCCAGCCCGGGCCGCGGATCACGGCGCCGGTTCCAGCCGCGTGACGGCTTTGTCGGTCATGGGGATCGTCGTGTAGGGCGGATTACCGTTGATGAAGAGCCCGAGGAGGGTGCCCAGCGGCGTCTGCGGCCGGAAGTCGTAGACGACGCGCACACCGATCGAGTCGCCCGCCGTACCCTGCACGAGGCCGGGAGGCACCCGGCTCGTGGCCGGCCAGCCGGCGTTACCGATCGGGTTGCCGGAGCGGTCGAACGTGTCGATCTTGCCTGTGATCGGTTGGCCCGAGGTGTCCGCCTGGAAGATCTCGATCGATCTGATGTTCTCGACGAGGATCGGGTCCGTCAGGCCACGCTGGACGGCCGCCAGGATCGCCGGATCGACGCCGGACGGCTGCGACCCGCCATTGCCCAGGCTGGCACCGACGCGCGCGCCTTCTCGCACCGCGTACGACATGGCATTGCGGTGATCGAAGACGATCCCGAACTCGAGCATCCCCATGAGCATGATCAGGAAGAGCGGCAGGATGAGCGCGAACTCGACCATCGCCTGGCCCCGCCCACCGCTGTGCCGTGCTCGCCAGCTCATTGCTTTGGCTCCATGCGCAGCGTGGCCCCGTCGGCGAGGTCCCAGGTGCGACCGAAGGCAACCGGCGTCATCCCGACGTACTGGTAGCCGACGCGGACCCCGATCACGTCGAGGCCTTCGACCAGCGCATCGTGGCGCCCGATCTGCGGGTAGCCCTCTGGGCCAACCAGCGTATAGGGCTGCGTGCCGGTGCCCGGGCAGTCCAGGGTGCCTGCGCGGACATAGTGGTTGAGGACTCCCGGGACCACGTCGCCCGCCGCATCCGACCGGAAGATGTCGACGAACTCCACCCGCTGGTGGTTGATGGGTGGAGTGAGCGCGTGCTCCACGGCGTTCAGGATCGAGCAGTCCGCCCCGTCGACGCCGCCGGCCTGGGCTGCCGCACTGACGCCCTGCCGGGCCGCGTACTGGACCGTGAGCAGGTTGTTGTACAGGAACCCAAACTCGATGACCCCCATGAGCAGCGTCACGAAGATCGGGATGACGAGAGCGAACTCGACCAGGCCCTGGCCGTCGGCGGAACCGCCGTTCCGCGTCGCG
>JADGQK010000089.1 GCA_017881915.1 Chloroflexota bacterium
GCAGTTGATGTCGAATCTCAAGGCCGAATACACGATCGTGATCGTGACCCACAACATGCAGCAAGCATCGCGAGTCAGCGATATCACGGCGTTCTTCAATATGGGCGAGGACCGGGCGGGCTATCTTGTGGAGCTGGATGACACCGGAACGCTCTTCACGAACCCCAAGAACCAGCTGACCGAGGACTACGTGTCCGGGCGGTTTGGTTGAGCCCCGAGGAGACGACGATGGCCGGTCAGATCGATGAGATTCTTGGGGGCTCCAATGCCGGCGGCTCGCCCACCGGCGGGCAGCACCACCCGTCGCGCGACGGGCTCGACCGTGAGCTGCGCGAGATCAAGGACACGATCCTGCGGATGGGGGCGATGGTCGAGGAGCAGATCCGGGCCTCGCTGCAGGCCCTGGTCCAGCACGACGCCGACGCGGCCCTGGCCGTCATCCGGGGTGACGGCCGGATCAACGAAATGCAGCGCACCTTGACGACGATGGTGGCCACCACGATCGCAACCCAGTCGCCGGTCGCCCGCGACCTGCGCTTCCTGATCGCCCTCGACCACGTCTCGTACGAGCTCGAGCGAATGGGCGACCACGCCGGATCGGTCGCGAAGCAGGCCCGCAAGCTGGCGCCCGAGCCGCCCCTCAGGAACTACATCGACCTGCCCGAGATCGGCGAGCGCGCGGCCCTGCAGGTCCACGGCATCCTGCGGGCCCTGGTCGACATCGACGAGGCGGCCGCCCGGGAGGTGGCCAAGGGCGACGACCAGATCGACGACCTCTACCACCGGACGTTCGACGAGGTACTCAAGCTCATGCGCGCGGACCCGGTCAACGTCGACCGGGGCACCCGGATCCTGTTCGCGGCCCACTACCTCGAGCGGATCGGCGACCGGGTCACGAACATCGCCGAGGACGTCGTCTTCCTGGCCACCGGCCAGATCGAGGACCTCAACCCCTGACCAATCGAGCCGACCTGCAGCCTCGGCCGGCAGGTCGGCTATCCTCGGTTGATGGCGAACCCTGAACTCGAGCTGCACCTGCTCCGCCATGCGCACGCAGGCGACCCGCTCAAGTGGGCCGGCGACGATTTCGACCGGCCCCTGTCGACGAAGGGCGCGGAGCAGGCCGAGGCACTCGGCCGCCACCTCGACGGACTTGGCCTCCAGTTCGACGCGATCATCAGCTCGCCACTGGCACGGGCCAGCCAGACCGCGGGGATCGTGGCCGCCCGGCTGAATGCCCGGGTCCGCCTCGACGATCGCCTCGGCGGCCCACTTTCGCTGGCGATCATGGAGGAGATCCTGGGCGATGCGGGCGACCCGGTCCGGCCGATCCTGGTTGGACATGACCCCGATTTCAGCGAGCTCCTCGCCGTCCTGACCGGTGCCTGGTCGCTGCCGATGCGCAAGGGCAGCCTGGCCCGGGTGGACCTTCGCCGGCCGCTCCAGCCGGGCACCGGCGTCCTCCGCCTGCTGCTCCCGCCGGGGCTGCTCGGAGGCTGACCCGCCGGGTGTCGCACGGTTGCCGGTGGAGCAGCCGTCGCGGCCGGCGCTTCGGAGACTTGACGTCGCGGGCGTTGTGTACGAACCTGTCCGAGGCATTTGAAAGAGAGGAACACAAAACTGGTGCCCGTCGGATTGAGAGCGATTGGACAGCGAAGCGAGACTGTGCGCCGCGCCAATCTCAGCGCGATCCTGCGCGAGCTTCACGCCGACGGTCCGGCATCCAGGTCTGCGCTGGTGGCCCGTACGGGTCTCACTCGCAGCGCGATCGGCCACCTGATCGGTGAGTTCGTGGCAGCCGGTCTCGTGTCCGAGGAGCGCGCCGCGCCGCTTGGAACACCCGGACGCCCGTCGCCGCTCGTCCGGCTCGAGTCGAACCGGGTGGGCGTCATCGCCGTCGAGATCGAGGTCGATACGCTGGCCGTGGCCATCGTGGGGCTGGGCGGAGAGGTCCTGGACCTCCTGCGGGTCGATCGCGAGCGGACCGACATTCCGGTTGAGGACACCGCCGCAACCGTGGCCGAGCTCGTCTCGACGGTCGTCCGCCGGCCGGCCGCGCCCGACGCGATCATCGGCGTGGGTGTCGCCGTCGCCGGCGTCGTCCGCCGGACCGACGGCTTCGTGTCGATGGCACCGAACCTCGGCTGGAGGGACGTCCCGCTCGGCCAGCGGCTGGTCGAGGCGCTCGGGCTCTCATTGCCCATCACCATCGCCAACGAAGCGGATTTGGGCGCCCTCGCCGAGCATCGCCGGGGTGCCGCGATCGGGGTCAGCGACCTCCTCTATATCTCCGGTGAGGTTGGGGTCGGCGGCGGCATCATCACCGGCGGGAACCAGCTGACTGGCGCGGCCGGGTACGCCGGCGAGGTGGGTCACATGCCGGTCAATCCGCAAGGGATCGCCTGCCATTGCGGGTCGGTCGGCTGCTGGGAGACCGAGGTTGGCCTGGATGCGCTCCTCGTCCGGGCGGGCCGGCAGGCCGGTGGCGGGCGATCCGAGGCAGAAGCGGTCGTGCGTGAGGCCGCGGCGGGAGGTCCCCTCGCGCTCCAGGCGATCGAGGAAGTCGGGCGCTGGCTCGGCTTCGGGCTGGCCGGCCTCGTCAACATCTTCAATCCCTCGCTCATCGTGCTCGGTGGCTCGTTCACCCGGATCTACCCGTTCGTCAACGAGGTAGTCGAGCACCAGCTCGAGCATTTCGCGTTGCCGGCCCCGCGCCTCCCTGTCCGGGTGGTCCCGGCAACGCTGGGCGCCGATGCCTCGCTCATCGGAGCGGCCGAGCTGGCCTTCGAGCCCTTCCTGGCCGACCCGGCGCACTGGCTCCGGTCCGGTGCTGCCAGCAGCGCGCTCGCGAGCGCCTGAACCATGACGACCCAGTCGCGCGATGCGGGCAGGCGGGCGGGCGGGAGCACCAACCGCCGATCCATCGCCTCGGCTATTGCGGAACCGTGTACGATCTGGACGCCCTTGACGGGAGGAGGCCGCCTCTCCGCCTGTTACGTCGCTGGTGCTCGTCCCTGGCGGGACAGGACCCCTGCGGCGGAGCGATCCGGTTCGCTCAGGTGGTGGCGCACGGGACCGGGCACGACCGACGCGACGATCGCGTTGCCGGGCTGGGTTCAGGAGTGCGCTGAGGGGAGGTGGGTAGGCGGAGCCTGAGGACACGCTCGATCCGGGAAAGAAGTTGGAGGAGAGAATCAATGTTCTATCGCCGAATGGCAGTGATCACGTCGATCGTCGCGATCGTGGCAGCCGCCTGTTCGAGCACCGCGACCACGGCGCCGGGGGGCTCAACAGCAGCCGCGTCCGGCGCGTCAGCGGCCGGTTGCATCGTGGGCGTCTCGTGGAATAACTTCCAGGAACCGCGCTGGGCGAAGTTTGACGAGCCGGCGATCAAGGCCGCGCTGACCGCAGCCGGTGCGACCTACGTTTCGAACGATGCCAAGTCGTCGGCCGAGACCCAGACGACAAACGTCGAGAACCTGATCACGCAGAAGGCCAAGGTCCTGATCATCCTGGCCCAGGACGGCACGGCCATTAAGTCGTCCGTCGCGGCGGCAACGACCGCCGGCATCAAGGTGATCGCCTATGACCGCCTGATCGAGGACCCGGCTGTCCTGTACACCACCTTCGACAACGTCGAAGTCGGCCGGCTGCAGGCGCGCGCCGTCTTTGGTGCCGTCCCCAAGGGCAACTACGTGTTCATCAAGGGCAACAAGGCCGACGCGAATGCGGACTTCCTCAAGAGCGGCCAGGACGAGATCATCAAGGCGGCCGTGGCCTCGGGCGACATCAAGAATGTTGGCGAGTCCTACACCGATAACTGGGATCCGGCCAAGGCCCAGACCGAGATGGAGCAGTTCCTGACGGCCAACAGCAACAAGGTCGACGCCGTTCTCTCCGAGAACGACGGCATGGCCGGCGGCGTCGTCGCCGCACTCACCGCACAGGGCATGCAGGGCAAGGTCGCGGTTTCGGGCCAGGACGGTGACGCCCCTGCCCTCAACCGGGTCGCCCTCGGCACCCAGTTGGTCGACGTCTGGAAGGACGCTCGTCTCCTGGGCAAGGCAGCCGGCGAGGCCGCCGTCCAGCTGTGCGGCGGCGCCACGGTCGACAAGATCACTGGTGCTACTCCCTTCAAGACCCCCGGTGGGAACACCCTCAGCTCGATCCTTCTCAAGCCGGACCCGATCACCAAGGACAACCTCAACGATGTCCTGTCGGCGAACTGGATCACGAAGGACGTCCTGTGCAAGGGCGTGACCGCTGGTGCGGTGAACGGCTGCTAAGCAGAGCGTTCTGACTTCGTAATTCGAAGCGCCCTACGCTCGCGGATCACCCGCGGCGGAGGGCGCTTCCTATTTCTGATCGTGTCCCCGGAGGCGTGGCGATGACCGCTCCCGCGACTCAGAAGGTCACCCGCGAGGGGGGCCCCAGATCACTGCGCTCGTTGCTTCTCTCGACCGAGGTCGACACCCGGCTCCTGGGCATGATCGCCGCCCTGGCGATCATCTGGATCGGCTTCGACATCATGTCCGGCGGCCTGTTCCTGACGCCGCGCAACCTGTGGAACCTGTCGGTCCAGAGCTCGTCGATCGCGATCATGGCCACCGGCATGGTCCTGATCATCGTGTCCCGCAATATCGACCTGTCGGTCGGCTCGCTCCTCGGGCTCCTGGGCTACACGATGGCGATGGTCCAGGTCATGTGGTTCCCAAGTACCCCGGGAACGTGGCTGATTGCGCTCGTCGTGGGCATCGCACTGGGCGCCCTGATCGGCGGGTTCCAGGGTGTGATCATTGCCTATGGCCGGGTGCCCGCCTTCATCGTCACCCTGGGTGGCTTCCTCGTCTGGCGCGGCCTCATCTTCGAGTATGCCCAGGGCCAGACCCTGGGACCCATGGACAGCACATTCCAGCTGATCGGCGGCGGACCGCTGGGTTCACTCGGCCAATGGCCGAGCTGGGCCGTCGGAGCGGCTGCCTGTGTCGGGATCGTCTACTCCCTGATCAACAGCCGGCGAAAACGGCGGGGCTACGGCTTTCCCCTCCGGCCGGTATGGGCGGAAGTGACGCTCGGCGTGCTCGGCTGCCTGGCCGTCCTGGGCGCGGTGTTCGTCTCTAATAGCTACCTGTGGCCCGACTCACTCGCCCACAACTACGCCGTGGCCCACAACATCGTCGAGCCGGCCGGGGGCCTGCAGATCCCGACCGGAATCGCCAATCCCGTCGTGATCATGATCGCGGTTGCCCTAGTGATTACGTTCATCGCCACTCGCCGGCGCTTCGGCCGCTACGTCTTCGCGATCGGCGGCAATCCCGATGCCGCCGAGCTTGGTGGCATCAACGTCCGGCGGACGATCGTCTCCACGTACGTCGTCATGGGCGTCCTGGTCGCCATCAGCGCAGCGGTCCAGACGGCCCGCCTGAATGCGGCCGTGACCAACCTCGGCGTGCAGAACGAGCTCGACGTGATCGCCGCCGCGGTGATCGGCGGCACCTCGTTTGCCGGCGGCGTCGGCACCATTCCGGGCGCCATCCTGGGCGCCGTCGTCATGCAGTCCCTGCGGTCGGGCATGGTCCTACTCAAGGTCGACTCGCCCGTCCAGGACATCGTCGTTGGTTGCGTCCTCGTGGCCGCGGTTGGCCTCGACGCCTTCCTGCGCCGCCGGTCAGGCTCGTGAACAGCGGAGGTACAGCGATGACCGCCCCAGAAGGTCCTCCGCTCGTCGAGATGCGCGACATCAACATCGCGTTCGGCGGCGTCCACGCGGTCGAGAACGTGAGCATCGACGTGCGCGCGGGCGAGGTGATTGGCCTGGTCGGCGGCAACGGTGCCGGCAAGTCGACCCTGATGCGGGCGCTGTCGGGGGCTCACCCCGCCGACTCGGGGCAGATCCTCATCGAGGGCAAGCCGGTCACGATCGCGAACCCGCGCGAGGCCAAGGTGTTCGGGATCGAGACGATCTACCAGACCCTCGCCCTCGCCGACAACGTCGACGCGGCCGCGAACATGTTCCTCGGACGGGAGCTGACAACACGCCTCGGGTCGCTCGACGACGGGGCGATGGAGTCGGCGACGCGCAAGGTGATGCATCGCCTGAACCCGCACTTCAGGAACTTCAAGGTCCCGGTCAAGTCGCTCTCCGGCGGCCAGCGCCAGGGCGTCGCGATCGCCCGGGCGGTCCACTTCAATGCCCGGATCCTGATCATGGACGAGCCAACGGCCGCCCTGGGGCCGGCCGAGACCGCCCAGGTGCGCGACCTGATCCGGCAGCTCAAGGCGGAAGGGATCGGAATCTTCCTGGTCAGCCACGACATCCACGACGTGTTCGACCTTGCCGACCGGATCAGTGTCATGTACCACGGTCGGATCGTCGGGACGGTTCAAAAGGACAAGGTCACGACCGACGAGGTCCTGGCCATGATCATCATGGGCAAGAAGCCGGGCGAGGTCACGACCGAGGAGCTGGCCCAGCTCCACGCCTGAGCGCCAGTTCGCGGCCGGCGTAACCCGTCGGGCGAGACCAGTCAGGTCCGATGGAAGTACGGCACGAGGGCCGGATAGAGGCCCCGATACAGGTCATGTGCCTCGGCGTACAACGCAACGTCGGGGCCCGGCCGCGCCGACGGCGTGGCGACGACGAGGGCCCCTGCCGCTGACTCGACGTCGGGATACCAACCGGCGCCCACCGCAGCCAGCAAGCCGGCGCCGTAGGCCGCGCCTTCGGTCGTATTGACCGTGGCGATCTCGGCGTCGAGGACATCGGCCAGGATCTGGCGCCAGAGCGGGCTGGCCGTCCCACCGCCGGAGGCGCGGATCTGGTCGGGTGCCGGCATCCCCGCAGCGACCATGAGATCGAGGCCGTCGCGCAGGCCGAACGCCACGCCCTCCAGCACGGCCCGGGTGAGGTGCCGTCGATCGTGGGCCAGGGTTAGCCCGACGAAGGCCCCTCGCGCAAGTGGATCCGGATGGGGACTCCGCTCTCCCGACAGGTACGGCAGGAAGAGCAGTCCCTGGCTGCCCGCCGGCACGCTGGCCGCAGCCGCGACGAGATCGGCGAACTCCACCCCCGGCGCGAGCGTGTCCCGGAACCAGCGCAGGCTGCCGGCGGCCGAGAGCATCACCGACATGAGATGCCAGCGTCCCGGAACGGCGTGGCAGAACGCGTGGACCCGCCCGAACGGATCGAAGATCGGCCGGTCGGTCGGCGCGAAGACGACCCCCGAGGTCCCCAGCGACAGGGCCATCGTGCCAGCCGCGACGGCACCCACCCCAACCCCGTTCGCCGCCTGGTCGCCCCCGCCGGCGACAACCGGGGTGCCGGCCCGAAGCCCGGTCGCGTCGGCGGCCTGGCCCGACACGGGGCCGGTGATCGCGGGACCCTCGAAGGTCGGCGGCAGCCACTCCGGGTCGATCTCGAGGGCCGCCAGGACCTCCTGCGACCATGTCCGGGCGGCGAGGTCGAACAGGAGGGTACCCGCTCCGTCGGCGACGTCGACCGCGTAATCGCCGGTGAGGCGGAGCCGGACGTAGTCCTTGGGCAGCAGCACGTGGGCGATCTGCCGCCAGACGTCCGGTTCATGATCCCGGACCCACACCAGCTTGGGGGCCGTGAAGCCGGTGAGGGCATCGTTGCCGGTGATCTCGACCAGCCGCTCCGGCCCGACCGCCCGGCGGATGACCTCGCATTCGACGCTCGTGCGCTGGTCGTTCCACAGGATCGCCGGGCGAAGGACGTCACCCGCCGCGTCGAGCAGGACCGCGCCGTGCATCTGGCCGGTCAGCCCGATGGCCGCCACGTCCTCGCCGCGCACGCCTGCTGAGGCGAGGACCGACCGGATCGCAGCCTGAGCTCCGTCCCACCACAGCCGCGGCTCCTGCTCGCTCCACAGCGGCCGGGGGCTGACGAAGTCGTACTCGGAGACGCCGATCCCGCGGACGGCGCCCCGCTCATCGACGAGGACGGCCTTCGTGGCCGTGGTCGAGACGTCGATCCCAAGTACGTACGCCATCGGCGTCAGCCCCGGTTGGACGCCCAGATCTGCTGGTTGACCACGTTCTCCAGGCGCTCCTGGCGGCCGGAGACCGGCTTCGGATCGATCTCGCCGGCCAGGACGCGGCCGGCGAGCACCTCGAGCAGCGCGTCGCCGCTCAGGATCGATCGACCCAGGGCACCCGTCCAGCCGGCATAGCGCTCGGCGCGCAGCCGTTCGAGTTCTCCCGACTCGATCATCCCGGCCGCGGCGAGGAGCGACTGTGCGAGGGTGTCGATCCCGCCGATGTGGGCGTGGAACAGGTCGTCGTGGTCCATGCTCTGGCGGCGCAGCTTCGTGTCGAAGTTGAAGCCGCCCGTCGTGAACCCACCGGCCCGCATGATCTCGTAGACGGCGAGCGAGAGCTCGTCGACCGAATTCGGGAACTGGTCGGTGTCCCAGCCGTTCTGCACGTCGCCCCGGTTGGCGTCGATGCTGCCCAGCATCCCGTGGGCGAGCGCGAGCGCGACTTCGTGGTGGAAGCTGTGTCCGGCGAGCGTCGCGTGGTTGACCTCGAGGTTGAGCTGGTACTCGCCTTCCAGCTTGTTGCGCTGCAGGAAGCCCAGGACGGTTGCCACGTCATAGTCGTACTGGTGCTTCGTGGGCTCCTGGGGCTTGGGCTCGATCAGGAGCGTGCCCTTGAAGCCGATCCGGTGCTTGTGCTCGGCGACGAGGTGCAGGAATCGGGCGAGCTGCGCCTCCTCGCGGGCCAGGTCCGTGTTGAGCAGCGTCTCGTATCCTTCGCGGCCACCCCACAGCACGTAGTTCTGGCCACCCAGCCGGTGGGTGGCCTCGAGCATCGACTTCACCTGGGCGGCCGCGAAGGCGAAGACCTCCGGGTCGGGGTTCGTCGCCGCGCCCGCCGCGTAGCGCGGGTGGCTGAAGAGGTTGGCCGTTCCCCATAGCAGCTTGAGGCCGGTCCGGGCCATGTGGCCCTCGATGGCCGCCACCGTGGCGTCCAGGTTCGCCTGGGTCTCGGCAAACGTCCGGCCCTCTGGCGAGACGTCGCGGTCGTGGAAGCAGAAGAACGGGACGCCCAGCTTGCTCAGGAATTCGAAGACGGCATCCAGCCTGCCCCTGGCCGCGAGCATCGGGTCGAGGCGGGGGTCCAGCCAGGGTCGATCGAACGTGGCAGAGCCGAAGACGTCCGAGCCCGGCCAGCTGAAGGAATGCCACAGGCAGACCGCGATCCGGAGGTGGTCCTCCATCCGCTTGCCCAGGACCAGCCGATCCGGCTGGTAGACCTTGAACGCGAATGGGTCGCCCGAATCGAGCCCGCCGAACGGAATCGGCCCGGGGACATCCGGAAAGAATTGACCTTCCACCCCGAACCTCCCCTGGGTCTTGTTGGCCCCAAATGCGTTGCGGACGGCGCCCCGCTCGTCGGCACGAGTCTAGCACGCACATTTGTACAAGACGAGCACAAACAGGCCTGGAGCCCGGGAACGGGCGACGGAACCCCATGAGGTACGCCAGGCCGGCGCGTCCCCCTGCTCAGTTGTTCGGGGGCAGCCAGCGCTGGGCAGTCGTGGCCCCCTTGTGGATGAGGTCGAACGTGTTCGGCGCTACGTCGATCCAGGGCCCCACGCTGCCGTCCGGCCACGTCACCTGAACCTGGGCAGCGCTCGCGGAACCGATCCCGAAATGGACCCAGCCGAGCTCGCCGCTCATGTGGCCGCCGCCGATCGT
>JADGQK010000033.1 GCA_017881915.1 Chloroflexota bacterium
AAACCGGCCGACTGCCCGAGTGCGAGCACCTGGCGCGTCAATCCAGGATCGAGATCCGCTCGACCGACCGGGCGGGTTCGTCCACAGTCGACGCGAGACCGGCAGGGAGCGGATCGACCCAGCGGATTCGGCGGCGTCGGGTGGCACTGATCGACGCATTGACGACGATCCGGATCAGCCAGGCCTCGGCCGACCCATCGCTCCTGAAGCGTGCACGCTGGCGGAATGCGGACAGGTACGCGTCCTGGACAGCGTCTGCAGCGAGGGCCGGCTCGCCGACGATCGCGTATGCGGTTCGATAGGCGGTCGGGTACGTTCGCTCGTAGAAGGCGCCGAAGTCCGCGAGGGTCGCTCGCGCCGTCATCTCGCCTCCGCGCAGGTTGAACGTGGCTGCCTGGACGGTCATGACCATAGGACGCGCAGAGGGTGCGGGTCTATTGCAGGCGCGCGATCGAAGACGGCGCGATCCACGGGCGAGCCGGGCGGGTTGTGCCGCGATTCGTGCCGCGGTTCCTGCCGGCGGTTCCTGCCGGCGGTTCGTGCCGCGCGGTTCCTGCCGACTACCGATCGGAGTGCTGGAATGTCAGATCTTGGCCGGTTTCGGAGGCAGCGCGCCCGGCCGCGCGGCTTGCCCGTGCACGAGGAACGATCGACCGCTCCCCCGGTCGCGCCCGAGCGAGCCTCGATCCTCGCCTAAGAGCACACCGGCCGCCATTCGGCAAGAACCACCGACCGGGACGAGCCGCCGAGCGCCGCGACGAGCCGCCGAGCGCCGCGACGAGCCGCCGAGCGCCGCGGGACCCGGCGCGGGGGCTGGTCGACGTGCACCCGCCCGGTAGTAGGATGAACGCAACCCGTCGAGACGCGTACGGGACCCGTCCGAGTCCACCTCGGTGGCCGGATGCATGGGTCCGCGCAGGATCGCTGGGTCTGGAGGGTTCTGCGATGGCTACGGTCACGTTCGATCACGTCACCAAGAAATACGGGGAGGTCACCGCGGTCGATGACCTCGACCTCGAGATCAACGACGGGGAGTTCATGGTCCTCGTCGGCCCGTCGGGCTGTGGCAAGACCACCAGCCTGCGGATGATCGCCGGCCTCGAGGAGATCAGCTCCGGGACGCTCCGGATCGGCGACAGGGTCGTCAACGACGTCGCCCCCAAGGATCGCGATATCGCGATGGTCTTCCAGAGCTACGCCCTGTACCCGCACATGACCGTCCGCGACAACCTGGCCTTCGGCCTGAAGCTGCGCAAGGTCCCCAAGTCCGAGATCGAGCGCCGGGTCAAGGAAGCCGCCGACACGATCCAGCTCTCGAATCTGCTCGACCGCAAGCCCAAGGAGCTATCCGGTGGCCAGCGTCAGCGAGTCGCCCTGGGCCGGGCGATCGTCCGGGAGCCGGCCGTCTTCCTGATGGACGAGCCGCTCTCCAACCTCGACGCCAAGCTGCGCGTCCAGACCCGGGCCGAGATCGCCCGCCTCCACCAGCGCCTGGGCACGACGATGGTCTACGTCACCCATGACCAGGTCGAGGCGATGACGATGGGCACCCGGATCGCCGTGATGAACGACGGTCTCCTCCAGCAGGTCGGTTCACCCCAGGAGCTGTACGACCACCCCGTCAACAAGTTCGTGGCGGGCTTCATCGGCAGCCCCTCGATGAACTTTGCGACGCTGACTGCGTCGGGTACCGGCGACGCGGCGATCCTGACCGGCGAAGGCCTGTCGATCCCGCTGCCGCCCCGCCTCCGGGCCGCGGCCGACTCGGTCCACGGCAAGACGCTCATCGCCGGGTTCCGTCCGGAGCATCTCGACATTGGCGATGGCGGGCCGGACATGGCCGGGTTCCGGGCCAAGGCAGATGTCGTCGAGTACCTCGGCAATGACGAGCTGCTCCACCTGTCGCTGGAGGGGCATGACCTGGTCGCGGTCGTCAGCTCGGCCCACCTCGTCCGGCCGGGCGACATCGTGTCGTTCCAGCTACCGCTCGACAAGCTCCACCTGTTCGACTCCGAGACTGGCGCCGTGATCCGCGACGACGCACCCTTCGCCGCGACCGCCTGATCCAATTCCCGGATGGACGACGAGGATCTCCGTGAAACCGTCGTGGCCACGGAGATCCTCCATCACGGCCGGCTCGGTGACCTCCGGATCGACACGGTCCGCTTCCGCGACGGCCGCGAATCCACCCGGGAGATCCTGAGCCACCCGGGCGCTGTCGCGATCGTCGCCCTTGACCCCGAGGACCGGGTGCTGCTCGTTCGGCAGTGGCGGACGGCCGCGGCCCAGGTCCTGCTCGAGATCCCGGCCGGGACGCTCGACCTGATCGATCCGGTGACCCGCATCATCGAGGACCCGGCTCTCGCCGCACCACGCGAGCTCGAGGAGGAGACCGGCTACCGGGCGAACAGGTGGCGGAAGCTGGCTGCCTTCTGGACGGTGCCCGGCTTTGCCAGCGAGCTGATGCACCTGTACCTCGCCACCGACTTGTCGCCCGCCCACGGCGACCGCCTGGGCCCGGATGAGGATGAACGGCTCGAGCTCGTCCGATTGCCCTGGGCCGAGGCCGTCGCGGCCGTCGAGCGCGGTGAGATCTGCGACGCGAAATCGATGGTCGGCCTGTACTGGCTGGCTCGCCTCAAGCTGAGCGGGCAGGCCTGACCTGGATCAGCCGGATCCGGCCCGCCAGGCCGGCAGATCCACCGGCCCGAGCCGAGGGCTGTCGGTGAGACCCGGGATCCGACCGCGCTTGGCAATCGGCCGTCCGTCGAGCTCTTTGATGTCGGCCGTGAAGTCGATCGGGCTGGCGCCGCTGATGTAGCTGCCCACGGCGTACGAGTCAACCTGGGCGCCCTGCTCCTGGAAATACCTGATCCGCTCTGGCGTGAGCCCGCCCGAGATCACGATCTTGACGTGCTTGAAGCCCTCGAGGTCGAGCCGGGCGCGGACCTCCTTGACCAGGTCGGCCGTGACCCGGCCCCGCTCCGACGGCGTGTCGAGGCGGATCCCATAGAGCCGGTCGCCGAGGGCATGGGCGACCCGGAGCGCCTCTTCCGCCTCGTCCTTGAACGTGTCGACGAGAACGATCCGGGGGACGTCCGGCCCGAGGTCGCGGTCGAAGGCCTCGGCTGCCCGAACGGTGTCCCCGAACACGAGGACGAGTGAATGGGGCATCGTCCCGGTCGGGTTCAGGCCGGCCAGCCGCGCGCCGGCCGGGGTGGAAGCGCCGACGCAGCCGCCAACGATCGCTGCGTAGTCGAGGACGTCGGTGATGTCCGGGTGGACGTGGCGCGCGCCGAAGCTGATGACCGGCTGCGGCGCCGCGGCCTCGACGACCTGGCGGGCCGCGGTCGCCCAGCCGGTCGATTGGGCGAGCATCCCCAGGAACGCGGTCTCGTACAGGCCGAACCGGCGATAGCGGGCGCGGATCCGCAGGACGATCTCCTTCGGCTCGATCCGATCGCCGTCGTCGAGCGCCTCGACCGCGGTCTCCGCGGGATCGCTGTCGGCCAGCACATGGGCCAGCAGGTTCTTCGCCTCGTCGATCCCGCACAGGATCCCTGCCTCGCGGGCGAAGACTTCGAGCGCCACGACGGGATCAAGCCCCTCACGATCGAGGATGCTCTCGGCCCGGGCAAAGTAGACATCGGCCGAATCGCCCGACAGGATCTCCATCGACGGTCGGCTACGCGCGATCCCCATCAGGGCGATTGATCTCCCTCTTCCGGCCCGGGTCGAATTCGCCTCGCCATTCGAACCGGTTGGTTGGCGAGTGTACCGCGCGAGCCCCGGGCCGCACGACGCACTGGACCACGCCTGGGGTGATAAGCCACGCGAACGGCCCCCGGTCGATGGCGTCGGCCGAGGCGCCGGAGCCGGCGCAGCTGGCTGATGAGATAGCCGAGAACGACCGCCGCGACGAGCATGGTCGCAACGGCCACCCGGGCCCGGAAGCCTCCGGTGTCGGCAGCCTGGCTCCAGGCTTTGTCCGCCGCCAGGGCCCGATCCCGGGCTGCGACCATGTCGCCCGCCCCGAAGGCAGTCGTGGCCGCGTCCAGGTCGGCGGCCGGGTCCGTGCCGATCAGCCCGATCTGGTCGACCAGCGAGGCTGCCGGGGGCTCGGCCGACGACGCCGCGCCGATCGCGGCGATGACCTGCAGCTCATTGGACGCCTCGGTCACAGCGGTCGCCGTGGTGCCCTGCTGGAACGCGGTCTGGAGGGTGGTCGGCGGAGTCAGACCGGCGGCCTCGGCCGCGGCGGCGATCCTGTCGCGCTGGTCGAGCAGCTGGTCGAGCCCGACCAGCAGGTCGGCGGCCGTGCTGAACTGCCAGGCGTTCAGCGCGTCGAGGACGCCATGGGGAATGACCCACGCCGCCGCCCGGCTGACGAGTGCCTGATACTGCCTCCGAACGGCGGCCCGGGTCGTCAGCAGTGCCTGCTCGTCGGGCGTGACGACCCAGGTCGACCAGAGGCCGGAGGCATCGATGCCCGTTCGCTCGGCGATCAGGTCGAGGAATCCCCGCCAGTCGGGTGGGCCGTCGCTGACGTCTGACGGACCGACCTGATCAGGCGGTTGATAGGCGGCCTCCCGACCGGAGGCGGCCCGCCAGACGGCCTGCAGCCCGTCGGCACCGACCAATGCGTAGAGCCGGCCGGCCACGGTCACCGCGGCAGCTCGGCCGTAGCGATCGGCCAGGTCGGATGTTGACGCCTTGCTCGCCGAAGTTGCTGTCGAGTCGGCGCCGGTCCAGGCATTGAGCGGAAGCGCCGCGGCCTGGAGGGCAGGCGTGATCGACTCGTCGCGCGGTTTGAGCTTGAGCGTCAGGGCGACCCGGTTGCCATAGAAGATCGCGAAGCCATCCGCAATCCAGCGGTCAGTGAAGAGTGAGCCATCGAACCACAGGTGGGCCAGCTCATGGATCGCGGTCGTGTCGTCCGCGGTGTAGGCAATCTGGATCGTGCCGTCGGCCGGCACGAAGGCGGCTGCGTAGCCGTCGATCGAGCGCGGCAGCGCCTCCTCCACCGTCACCACCGGCGTAGCCGGCTGAAACGGCAGACCGATCTCCCTCGCCAGGAGCGGCAGGCTCGCCCGGATCAGCTTGACCATCCGGGCCCCCCACGCCGGATCGTCGGGAAATGCCCGCACGGCCAGGCTGGCCGGCTCACCGTTGATCTGGAGGTCGACCTTCGTCTCGACGAAGGTGCTCGGGCGGTCGGCGGCGACGACGGCCGTGAACGCGAGCGGATCCGGAATCGCGCCGGTCGTCAGCGAGATCGAGCCGTCGGCAGCGGTCACCGGAGCGGCCAGCGAGCCCGAGACGATCCGGACGTCATAGCCGGCCGGGAACCGGACGACCACCCTCGATCCCGCGAGGCCGGCCGAACCATAGGCCCACACGGGGAACGTGATGAGTGACGGCCCGACCCGGATCGGGCGATTGGCTGCGCCTCCCGGATCGGGCAGGTCGAACACGAGGGTTACGCTCGTCGTGCGGCCCGCCCCCAGGGCGCCACCAAGGCCCACCGACAGGACCTCCTGGCTCCGGCTCCGGCTGATCTCGCGGACCACCACCTTCTTCGACCCGGCCAGGCCGGCTGGATGGACCGCCGTCGGCGGCACGGAGACGTCGACTCGATCGAAGGTATAGCGCCGGATCACCGTGTCGCTCAGGTGGTTCGTGACCGCCAGCTGGATGCTCACGTGGACGAGCCGGCTCGCGGGACGGACTTCATAGGTGGCAGCGCCGACCATCGTCAGGCCCGGTCCGGCCGCGTCGACAACGGCCGCGGCCGGCCTCAGCACGGGGGCGCCGAGCAACATGCCAAGCGCGGCGACGAGGCCGAGCCAGGCTGACCCGATAGCCCTCGCCCGGCGCATCGCCCCTGGGCTGCGTGGATCCCGCGGCCGTGCCGGGGTCACGACCCGAGCAGCTCCGGGAGCCGCGCCGCATAGCGCTCGAGCAGCTCCGGGTTGCGGCCGACGCGACCGGCCTGGTCAGGCACCCGGCCGCCGATCCACAGCCAGCCGGCCGATTCCTCGAGCAGCGCGTCGCAGATCGCGAGCGAACGGGCGAGGGCAACGCCGACTTCGTCCCGGTCCAGGATGCGCATCGGAATCTCGGTACTCAGGGTGGGCCGGCCGTCCTCGGCAAGCGAAAATTTCACGAACGGGAACTCGTCGTTCCAGCGGAGCAGCCGGTGATACGACCTGCGCAGGCCATCCCCGATCGGTGGGGCGAAATGAACCCACGTGATCAGCCCCAGGGCCGGATCCAGGATCAAGGTGAAGCGAACATCGAAACGGCGGCGGCCGTCGAGCTGGAGATCCCAGGCAACCACGTCGTCGCGGTCCACCCGCGCTGTTGGGACGATTCCGAGCTCGGCGAGCCATGCCTCGACGCCGGCGGCTGACGGACTTTCATCCAATGGCGACATGACCGGGAGTCTAGCCCACGCCTCTGGGACGGAGGGTCGGACGGCCGGGCAGGCGACTCGGCCAACAGCGCCCTGGGAGTCCTAGCTGGCCGCGCCCTCGGTGCCGCTCGGGGAAACTCGGGCCGTCCGCTTCACCGCTGTCCGAGCCTGGGTGGGAGCCACCGGGCGCACGACCGAATCGCCGCTGCGGACGGTCCGGCCCGGGAAATCGGTGCCCCGGACGTCACCCCCGATCTTCACATTCCGCCCGATCCGCTGGCCGCGAGGGATGATCGCCCGCTTCCCGACGACGGTGATCCCCGTATTGAGGCGACCCGGCTCCAGGCGGTTGGGCGGGCCGTCGGGCCCGTCACCCACGACCGCGCCGGGGCCGACCACGACCTCCTTGTCGAGAATTGCCCGGTCGATGATCGCGCCCTGGCGAATCACGCCGTCGAACATGATGATCGAGTTGCGGACGACCGCCCCCACCTCGACCCGGACGCCGGGCGACAGGACACTGTTGACGACCGTCCCGTTGATCACGCAGCCGTGGCTGATCAGGCTGCGATGGACCTGTGCAGTCTCGCCGATCTTGGCCGGGGCACGCTCCTCGGAGCGGGTATGGATCAGCCAGCTGCGGTCGTACAGGTCGAGCTCCGGCCGCTCCTGGACGAGGGCCATGTTCGCTTCCCAGTACGACTGGATCGTGCCCACGTCCTGCCAGTAGCCCTCGAAGCGATAGCCGAAGACCCGGCCACCGCCCTCGATCATTGCCGGGACTACGTCGCCGCCGAAGTCCGGGCGATCCTCAGCCAGCCATTTCTTCAGGGCACGCTTGCTGAACACATACACGCCCATGCTGGCCAGGTCACTCTTGGGCGCCTTGGGCTTCTCCTGGAACTCGAAAATGCGGTTGTTGTCGTCCATGGCCAGGATGCCCATCCGGGTGGCGTCGGCGAGGGGCACCCGGCGGACGGCGATCGTGACATCGGCCCGGCGCCGGCGATGGGCGGCGATGAACGGGGTGTAGTCCATCTTGTAGATGTGGTCGCCGGCCAGGACGAGGACCAGATCGCTCGGATCGCGCTCGATCACGTTCCAGTTCTGGAGCACGGCATCGGCCGTGCCCCGGTACCACTCGGCCACCCTGCCCCGAGCGATATACGGTTGGAGCATTCGCACGCCGCCGGTGTTCCGGTCGAGGTCCCAGGGTCGGCCGAGGCCGATGTGGTCGTTGAGCGAGCGTGGGTTGTACTGGGTCAGGACGACGACATCATCGATGCCCGAGTTCACGCAGTTGCTCAGGGTGAAATCGATGATCCGGTATTTGCCGCCGAAGGGCACCGCCGGTTTGGCCCGGACCGACGAGAGGATCGACAGGCGCTCGCCCTCGCCTCCAGCCAGGATGACCGCCATCGTTGGCTTCACGGGGTCCTCCGTCGAATCACGGATCCTGGTCGCGGGCGCGGCCTCGGCGCGATCTTAGTCCCCCACGGATCGCCGTGGTCAAGTCCGGACGTTACGACCGAGTCAACGTTTCGATACGGAATCGTCAACGAGGCCCGGCCAGGAGGACGATCACAGGAACAGGCGCGGGTTCACGAACGTGCCGTTGAGCTGGGCCATCCAGTGAAGGTGCGGCCCGGTCGTGTGGCCGGTCATTCCGACGTAGGCGATCACCTGGCCCTGGGTCACCCACTGGCCAACACGGACGGGGATGGGGTGGCGGGCGTCGTCAACGTGGGCGTACCACGTCAGCAGGCTCGACGAATGGGCGATGATCACGACCCAGGCGCCGTCCGAGAGCGGGCCGGCGAATACGACCCGGCCGTCGCCGGCTGCGTGGATCGGGGTGTACATCGGGTCGGCGATATCGATCCCATTGTGATAGTGGGCGCACGAGCCGAGCGGCGGCTCCCAGGCGAAGCCAGTGCAACCGAATTCCTGGGTCACCGTACCCGAAATGGGCCAGTTGAACGTCCCGTTGTACTGCGACGGGATGCCGCCACCGCTGGCGCCCCGATTCAGGATGTCCTGGATCTTCTTCGAGATCGTGGCCTCGGCGGCCGACTCGGCGTTGATCGCCTTGCGAAGTGCCGCGGCGTTGCCGGACAGCTTCCTGTAGGTCGATTGCTGGAGGGCCAGGGCCCGGGAGGTGGCAGCCTGGAGCCGCGCCAGCTGGGCTTTTGCCGCACCGAGCGAGGCCAGGCTGGCGTCGAGCTGGGTCTTCTGGGCGGCGGTCTCCTGGGCCAGCTGCTGGGTCTGCTGGCGGGTCGCGGTGGTCGTCTGGTTGAGCGAGAAGAGCGTGGCCTGGTCGGATGCGATTTGATTGGCGAGTAGGTGGTCCTGGTTGCCGAAGTCGATCAGGTTGCCAATGTCGCCGAGGGCATCTGTGAAGGAGGCGGCCGACAGGAGCGTCTCGAGGATCGATGTCCGATCACGGTCGTAGGCGGCCCGGATGTGGTTGGCCAGGACGGCCTTGGCCCGGGCCAGGTCTGCCGCCTTCTGCTGCTCCTCGCGATCAAGCCCGATCAGGGCCAGGTCGAGGTTGGCGAGGTCCTGGACCTGCTGGTTGTACTGGGCCTGGACCGCGTTGACCTTGACCTGGGTGGCCACGATGTTCGCCTTGACGTCGACGAGGTCGGAGTTGATCCCGATCAGCTTCGTCTTCGTGTTGGCCAGGGCTGCCGCGAGATCGGCCTGCAGCCCGGCGAGCTGGGCCATGTGGGCCTTCTGGGCAGCCAGCTGGGCGGCGATCGCCCGCTGCTGCGCCTGGGCCTGGGACAGGTCGTCGCCACGGACCAGGTTCGGGGTGATGGACCCGCCCAGTAGCGTGGCCACGAATGCGGCCACGAGGAATGAGCGAACCAGTCGAGCGGTCGTCATCGAGCGAGCGATCTCCGTTGGCGCGTCCCGGGCGCGGGTGGCGGACGTCGTCGCCGGTTGAACGCCATCCGAACGGGACCCGTCCGGGACGACTCCGGCACTGGGGCATGATACCCCCGGACGTCCACCCTACCCCGATTCGAGCAACCGCGCCACCCTGACCGTTGGCCCCGGCTGGGCCGTTCCAGGCCGGGACGATCGTCCCGGTGCCGTCCGGCACCAATGCAAATGGACGCCCCGCCCTCGCTCCTACGACTGCAGCAGCACGGCCCAGAAGGCGCCGATGATCAGGAACGGCCCGTACGGGATGAAGCTCTTGAGGCCGATCCGGCGGGTCACGACGAGGACGAGGATCACGACGCCCGACAGGAGCACGCCCCCGACGACCCCCAGGGTCGTCCGCTCCAGGCCGGCCAGGAGTGCGACGCCGAACAGGAGCTTGACGTCGCCCAACCCGAAGGCACCCGGCCCGAACGGGATCGACAGGATCAGGAAGACAGCCGGGATCACGAGCGCGCCGACGAGGGCCGGCAGCATCGCCCCTGGGACGGCGTGGCCGATCAGCGGGTTCTGGCCAGTCAGGCCGTAGATCGCTGCCAGCCCGGCGAAGGGCCAGGTGATCTCGTCGGGCAGGACCCGCTGATCGAGATCCGTCGCCAGGAGCAGGATCAGGGCGAGGAACACGAGACCGTAGACGAGCGTGCTGCCGGCATCCGGGAAGCGCCGGCCGAGGAAGCCCAGGGCGACGGCGCCAACGAGCGGCACGACCACCGTCCGCCAGTCGACCGCCCGGATCGAGCCATCGTCGTGGCTCGGCCAGCGAGCGGCGATGCGGTCGGCCAGCAGGCCCCAGGCGAGTCCGAGGCAGGCCAGTCCAACGACCAGCGGGGTCACTTCGGCCGGCCCCCGGAGCCCGTCAGGATCGCGGCGCGGGCCGGCAGCTCATCGAGCGCCGGCGAGCGCCAGCTCGACGAGCGTCGCGTGGGTCACGCCGTTCGCGCCGCGGGCTGCGAACGGCAACGCCTTGCGGAAGTAGCCGGTGCCCCCGATATCGAGGTGGACCCACGGCTTCGTCCGGAATTCGCGCAGGAACAGGCCGCTCTTCGCCAGCGAGCCTTCGGCCGAGCCGGCGTTCTGCAGGTCGCCATACCAGCTCTCCATCTCGACCACGTAGTCGTCGATCAGGGGCACCTGCCAGTAGCGCTCACCGGCCTGGTCGCCGGCCGCGATGACCGAGTCATACCACGCCTGGGGTGTCCCGAAGGCACCCGTCACGAGGTTGCCCAGGGCTCGCGAGACGGCCCCGGTCAGGGTGGCCACGTCGACGAGATGGGTCGCCCCGAGTTGCTCCGCATAGGTCAGCGCATCGCCCAGGATCAGCCGGCCCTCGGCGTCCGTATTGGTGATATCGACCTGCTTGCCGTTCATCGCCCGGACGATGTCGCCGGGCCGGGCCGAATGGGGCCCGGGCATGTTCTCGACGGCCGGCGCAATCGCCAGGAGCGGCGTGCCTGGGGCGAGGCGAGCGACCGTCTCGATCGCCGCGATCACGGTCGCCGCGCCGGTCTTGTCCATCTTCATCTCTTCCATCCGGTCGGCCGGCTTGATCGAGATACCGCCCGAGTCGAAGCAGACACCCTTCCCGACGATCGCGAGATGGCGGCCGAGGGCATCCCGTTCGGCCGGCTCGCCCGAACGGAGGACGATCATCCGGGGCGGGTTGTCGCTGCCCCGGCCAACCGCCAGGAACATGCCCATGCCCAGCTCAGCGGCCTGCTCCGGCTCGATCACCTCGATCGCCAGTCCATTGCGCGCAGCAATGTCGCGGGCCGCGTCGGCCAGGACGATCGGGCTGACGTCATTGCTCGCCCGATTGGCGAGGGTCCGGGCGACATTGGCTCCCTCGCCGATGATCCGGCCGCGCTCAGCGGCCCGGGTCAGGGCCGTGACATCCGCGCCGGGCGCGATCAGGATCAACTCGTCGAGCGCCGGCGGGGCCGACTCGACCACGGCCAGGTAGATCGCCTTGGGCTCGTAGCTGCCTTCGACGACGCCCCGGACGAGCAACTCGGCGACGGTCGCGTCGCCGCCGTCGACATGGGTCCCGAGATCGCCCAGCCAGATCGCCAGGGAATGGACGGCGCGGCCGCCCAGCCGCCGCTCGATCGTGGCGCCGAGCCGGTGAATCGTCTCGCGGTTGAGCGCGTCGCCTTCGCCCGCGCCGACCGCCAGCAGCCGGCCGGCGGGCAGGTCACCGGACGAAGCGAGGGCGGCCTGGTAGCGCTTCCCGGTCAGCTCGCCAAAGCTGGCCAGGGCTGCCAACTCGCCGCCGCTCCGACGGTTGAGCTCAGCCAGAACACCGTCGAAGGAGGGCTGACCGACGATCGGCACGGCCAGCACGTCGGCCGCGACCTGCCAGGGCTGATCCGTAGTGATCCGAAGTTGCATGCGCGCGCGAACCTCCCGGGTCGGGGGCCCGACCTTCGAGTCGGGATTCTGGTGACGTCGGGCAGTGTAACGTCCGGTCAGGGTCCGGGCGGTGGACCGGTCCCGGCGATCAGCGCGACGGCGTTGGCCAGGTTGCCCTTCGCATCCTCGATCGCGATCACGGCCTGGTTCAGGCCACCCCGGGCCAGGTCGCCCAGGATGACCACCAGTCCGCGCGTGTCCGGGGGCAGGTTCTGCTTGGCCAGGGAGAGGTTGGCAAAGGCCGTCCGGATTGCCGGGGTGACCTTGCGCGGCGACGCCTTGAGCAGCCGGTAGAGCGCGGTCGCGGCGGTATCGAACGCCTCATTGCGGTCGATCCAGGTCGTCAGGATCGTGACGTCGACCGTGTTGGCCAGGGCGTCCCGGCGACTGGCTGCCGACGCCAGCGCCGCCTGAGCCTGGGCCAGTGCCGTGAGGGCTCGGCCGTATTGCGCCGCACTGCCAAGCTGGACCGCCTGGCCGGCGAACGTGTCATGGTCGGCCAGGTCCTTGGTCAGGGCCGTGGCGACCGGGCTCCCACTCGTGAAGTCGAGCCACGAGCTGCGCAGGTCGGCCGTCGTGGCCAGGGCCACGGTGATCGCGTCGTAGCGCCGGCGCAGGTCTGCGCCGATCGAGGTCTCGTCGCCGGTAGCCATCCCCGGCAGGGTCCCCAGCTTGAGCCGGATCGCGGCGGTGTCGCTGGCGATCGTACCGACGAGGCTGTTGCCGTTCGAGATCGTCGCGTTGAGCCGAACCGTGTCGCGATTGATGAGCGCCGCGATTGCGTCTCGGCCGAACTGGCCGAGCTGGTCGACCTCGCCCGACAGCCGGGTCAGATCGGTCGAGGCCGCGATGAGTCCCGGCCGGACCGCCAGGTCGGCGGCCCAGGTGAGCTCCGGCCGGCTGCCATCACCCGGCGAACGGCTCATTCCGCCGACGATCCCCGCTGAACCGAGGCTGATGATGATCGCCGCGCCGGCCCAACCAATGGCCCAGATCAGTCGGATGGACCGTGGCCGAGGCTTCGCGGGCTGGCCCGTGTCGACCGGGCCCGGTTCCGGGCGGATGTCGCCCATCGCGGAAGAGGTTGAGCTCACGGGCGCGCGGGCTCCTGGTCACGCCGCTTTCGGGCGAGGTAACCAAGGTTGCCGGCCATCTCCAGGGGGACGATCCCAAAGGCTGCCTCGTAGCCATCGAGCGAGCCGATGTTGTCGATCTTCAACTGGCGCAGCTGGTCGGTGGCAACCGGGAACGGAATGCGCAGCTTCTCGGCGGTTCCGGCCACGAGCGAGATGAGCGGGACGGGCACCGCCACGATCAGTCGCCGCCTGGCCATCCCCCGGAGCACCTCCTGGGTGATCTGGCGATAGGTCCAGTGGCGCGGTCCGCCCAGTTCGTAGCTCGCCCCGATCGTGGCTGGCCGCTCGATCGACAAGCGGATCGCAACCGCCGCATCGACGACCGCGAGGGGTTGGAAGCGACTCCTGCCATTGCCCGGCACCGGCACCACGCCGGGCGAGATCCGGACGAGCCCGGCCACGATGTTGAAGAAGCCGTCGCGCTCACCCCACATGAGCGACGGCTTGAGGATCGTCCAGTCGAGGGCGCTCGCCCGAACGAGTTGCTCGGCGCGGGCCTTGGAGCTCGCGTAATGGAGCCGCGGATCGTCGACGACACCGAGTGCGCCAAGGTGGATGAACCGGCGGATCCCGGCGGCCTCGGCCGCCTTGATCATGTTGCCGGTGCCCTCGACGTTGACCCGGTCGAGGTCCCGACCGGCGGTCCGATCGCGGGCCAGGGCAACGAGGTGGACGATGGCGTCGGCGCCGGCCAGGGCAAGCCCCAGGCCGATTGGATCGTTGACGTCTCCGGTCCGCAGGTCAACGCCGTCGCGGGCGGCCGACGGCAGGCGATCGAGCACCTTGCGGCCGGCCGCGCCGGAACGGACCAGGGCAAGCACCCGGTGCCCGCCCGCGATCAGCTCGGGAAGCACATGGCTGCCGACGAAGCCGCTGGCGCCCGTGACCAGGACGGTGGACATGACCGGAGCGTAGCATCGCCGGGTGATCCCATCGCGTGAGCCGGACAGCGTGGGTCCCGCCGCGCTCCGGCGGCTGGTGGAGGCGATGCCCAAGGCGGAGCTCCACCTCCACCTCGATGGCTCGCTCCGGGTGGAGACGGCCCTGTCGCTCGCTCGCAGCCGGGGCGTTGACGCCCCGGCGACCTATGGCGGGATGTTCCAGGCGCTCGTCGCGCCGGCCCGGACCGCATCGCAGGCGGACCTCCTCACCCGCTTCGACCTGCCGATCGCGCTCCTCCAGGACGTCGAGGCACTGGAGCGGGTGACCAGCGAGCTGATCGAGTCGAAGGCGGCCGACAACGTCAAGTACCTCGAGGTCCGCTGGGGACCGGCCCTTCACGTTCGGCGCGGCCTGTCGCTCGGCGAGGGGATCGCCGCCGTGTGCGGTGCGGCGCAGGATGCGGCGGCCCGGACGGGCACGATCGTCCGGCTCATCTGCACGGCGATCCGCAGCCATGACCCTGCGGCGGTCGTCAAGCTGGCCGAGACGGCCACCCGTTTCCGCGACCAGGGCCTGACTGGCTGGGACCTGGCCGGACCGGAAGCCGCCGTGCCCGACCCGCTGGCGTTCGAGCGAGCCTTCGCCGCGGCCCGGGACGGCGGGTTGCGGATCACTCTGCACGCCGGTGAGTGGGGCGGAGCCGCCCAGGTCCGGCGCGCCCTGGCCCTCGATCCCGAGCGGATCGCCCATGGTCCGGGCGCGGCCGATGACCCGGGACTCATGGCCGAGCTGAAGGAGCGGGGCGTGACCCTTGACCTGTGCCCAACGAGCAACGTCCAGGCCGGAATCGTGCTGTCGCTGGCGGCCCACCCGCTGACCCGACTCCACCGGGCCGGCGTGCCGGTCAGCCTCTCGACCGATGACGCGACCGTATCGGACATGCTCCTGTCCGAGGAGTACGTCCGCGCCGTCGAGCAGAACGGCCTGAGCCTGCCCGAGCTGTGGGCGATCGACCGCCACGCTCTCGACGCGGCGTTCGCCGAGCCCAATCTGATCCGGCCGCTGCGCCAATCGTTCGAGCGCTGGGCCGCCGCGGTACCGGAGCTAGGTGAGCCGGATCGGGGCCGGCCGGCGTAACCCGTCAGCCGTGGCTCTGGCTGCCGGCCCGTAGTCGTTCAAGGGCGGCCTGCAGCTCGGGCGCGTCAGCCGCGATCGCATCGGGGCGCTCGCGGCCCTCGAGAGCCTCCACCTCGGCGCGGCTCGAAACGCCGGTGAGCATCAGGATGCAGCGCGCTCCAACGGCCCGCGCGGCGAGCAGATCGGTGCGGATCCCGTCGCCGATCATCACCGCTTCCCGCGGGTCGGCGCCGACGACCCGGGCCGCCTCCTCGAGCAGGAGCGGCGCGGGCTTGCCGATCGAAACCGGGCTGACCCCCGAGGCGGCCTCGACCGCGGCGACCACGGCACCGGCGCCCGGCATCAGGCCGTGCTCCGTCGGATAGATCGGGTCGCGGTTCGTGGCCACGAAACGGGCGCCGGCCCGGATCGCCGTCGAGGCCACGGCGAGCCGCTCCCAGGTCAGTCCCGGATCCAGGCCAACGACCACGGCGCCCGGCCGGCCGGCGGCCTCGAATCGATCGATGCCCTCCGTGGCCACCCGGTCGGCGGCATCCCCGGCCATGATCACCTCGAAACCGACATCGGCCAGCTCGCGGCCGAGGCCCGGTCCTCCCAGGGCCAGGACGCGGTCGAGTCCCGGATCCACCTCGCGCAGGTAGAGCGCCGTGGCCCGCGGCGAGCTGACCACGCGGTCGGCGGAGACGGGGGCGCCCATCGCCGCCAGCCGCTCGACGTAATCCGCCCGATACCACATCGAGTTGTTGGTGACGTAGACGACCTCGTCACCGCCCGCGGCCCGGCCGGCCAGGAGTTCGGCGATGCCCGGAACCGGCTCGCTACCGCGATAGACGACGCCGTCGAGGTCAACGAGGAGAAGCATCCTCGAAGCCTACAGGCGTCGGCCCGGCGACGGACATGCCCGGGCGTGTCACGATGGCCCCCGTGAACCACCCCGACCGGTCGACCCGCGATCCGCTCCTCGGCGTGGAGCGATTGCTCATCGATGGCACGAACCTGCTCTACCGGATGAGCCGCGACGCAGCAGCCGCACGAGCTCCGGGGGCGGCGGCCGGTTTGGCCGCCCAGGCTGCCGCTCCTCGGGCGCCGGCGGCCCTGATCGGGCGGCTCCGGGCGATCATCCCGGCCGCCACCCGGATCGAGCTCGTCCTGGACGGCGCACCGGAACATGGCCTGGCCGGCGTCCGGATCGCCCACGGGTTGACGGTCCGCCACAGTGGCCGGTACTCGGCCGACTCCTTGCTGGACCGGCTGGTGGCGGATGCGGTCGGCTCGGGCGGCTCGCCGGATGCGGCCGCGCGGGCCGCCGACGTCCTGCTCGTGATCACCGACGACCGCGAGCTGGCCGGCCGGATCCGGCGGCGCGGGGCTCGTGTCGCGGGCACCGACTGGCTGATCGGCCGCCTCGAGCGAACCCGTCTGAGCGCCCCCTCGGTCGGTGCCGCGCGCGCGCCGGCAACCCCGAACGCGGCGGCCGCGGACGAGGACGAGCGACCGGGCTGGCGCTCCGGCCGGGGCGCCACGACGAAGACTGGCAATCCACGCCGACGGGCTAGAATGCGCCCGTGAACCTGCCGGACCAGATCAGTCACCTGTGGACGCAAGTCCTGGGCCTGATCGCCAACGTCGTCAGTCCCGACTGGGGTTCGCTGGTCGGGCTGCTGCCGATCTTCCTGCTGATCGGGGTGATCGGACCTCTGATCACGATCCTTGCACTGCTCTGGTTCTACTATTTCGTGCGCCGGCCCCGGACGAAGGTCCGCTTCGCGGAGGGCCCGCGCCTGGCGGCCATCGCCGGGGACGGCCTGCCGCTCTTTCCCGCGGGTGAGCCGTACGACCCGCGGACCGGCCTGATCTACTTGCCGGGAACGACCCAGAACGACGCCGGAGAGCGGCTGTCGGTCACCTGCCCGATGTGCGGGATCGCCCGCTTCGCCGACGCGGCGACGTGCCACAACTGCGGCCTCGTGCTCAAGGTTGATCGGCGGGTCGCGCTGCGCACGCTTCAGCCAGCTGGGCCACCGCCCGGCGGTGCCGCCGCCGCCTGAGCCCGCCGGCGACTCGATTTCGTTGACTCTCCCAATCCAGGAGTAGGACCGTGGCCAGTGGCTCACTGATCTTCTACACGGCAGGCGGAATCCTGCTGGTCCTGACCTTCGGCGCCCACGTCGTCCATGCCGTCCTGCTGGCCCACGGCCGGCGGCTCGCGGCAGTCTTCAGCCCCGCCCGCCAGCCGGCCTTCGCGGGCGTCGTGACCGGTTCCTTCGTCGACGGCCGCGAGGCGGCCCTGGCCGCGGGAATCGAGCCTCGATCCGCTGCCGCGCCGTTCGCCTACGGCCTGACCGTCATCTCCGCGACGCTGCTCGGCCTGTCGATGCTGATGCGGGCGATCGTCGTCGGTCGCGGGCCGTGGGGCAACATGGAAGAGTTCACGGTCGCGTTCACCTTCACGATCCTCGCAGGCTACCTGGTGTTGAGCCGGCGCTACCCGATCCGGGCGATCGGCTTCATCCCGACCGGCGTTGCCCTGGCATTGTTGCTCTACAGCACGACCCTGCCGAACGAGATCATCCCGCTCGTCCCGGCGCTCAACAATGCGCCACTCCTGACGATCCACGTCGGGATGGCCACGATCGCCTACGGCATCTTTGCCACGAGCTTCGCGGCCGGGGTGGGCTACTTGGTCCAGGGCAACCGGGACCGCTTCGCCTGGCTGCCATCGCACAAGGTCCTCGACGAGGTCGCCTACCGCTCGGTGATCGTGGGCTTCCCGATCTTCGCCACGATGATCATCCTGGGCAGCTTCTGGGCATCGATCGCCTGGTCCCGCTACTGGGGCTGGGACCCCAAGGAAACGTCGGCGCTCGTCACCTGGCTGACCTACGCGGTCTACCTCCACGCCCGGAACCAGCGGGCCTGGGCCGGCCGCCCCGCGGCCCTCCTCCTCGTGGTGGGCTTCGGGATGGTCCTGGTCACCTACTCCGGCAGCCTGTGGTTCTCCGGGCTGCACGCCTATAGCGGCCTGGGCTGACCGCCGGGATGCCGGAGTGACGACCGGGCTGCCCGCCAGGCCAACGCCTGTGACGCCAGCCGTGCGCCGCGCTCGAACCGTCCGCGAGCATCTCGGCCCCGCGTACCGCCGGGCCCGGGACCTGGCCCTTGCCCCGGTCTACGTCTTCTATCTCCAGCGTCTGCGGGCGCGGGTTCTCTCGGAGCCGCGGCCCGAGCATATTGCCGTGATCATGGACGGCAACCGGCGCTGGGCCACCGCCGAAGGGTTCGCCGACCCGGGGGCCGGCCACCGGGCCGGCGCCGAGAAGGCCCTCGAGCTGATCGACTGGTGTGCCGATCTGGGGATCCACGAGGTCACCCTGTGGGCCCTGTCGCTCGAGAACCTCGGCCGGTCAGCCGAGGAAGTCGGGACGATCACGGACGTCGCGGAAGAGGCGATCCGGGCCATGGCCGATGGGCGCCGGAAGACCCGCCTGCCGATCCACCTGCGGGTGATCGGCCGGCGTGACCTGCTGCCCGAGGGACTGCGTTCCGTCGTCGAGTCGTCGGCCGACCTGTCGCGTGAGGACGGCACGATGGACGTTACCGTGGCCCTCGCCTACTCCGGTCGGGACGAACTGCTCGAGGCGTTCCGCTCGACGGTCCGGGCCGCCGCCGCGTCGGGTGTGCCGGCCGAGCTGCTCGCCGAGGAGCTGACCGCCGAGGCGGTCGCCGACCACCTCTACACCCGTGGCTCAACCGAGCCCGACCTGATCATCCGGACCTCGGGAGAGGTACGGCTGTCGGGCTTCCTGCCCTGGCAGTCGGTCTACTCCGAGCTCCAATTCTGCGAGGCCTACTGGCCGGCCTTCCGTGAGATCGACTTCCTGCGCGCGCTGCGCACCTACCAGCTCCGGGCCCGCCGCTTCGGGCGGTAGGTCCACGACGGATACAGCACACCCGTTCTATACTGGTCATTGCCGAAACTCATCCGGGCACCGCCGCCCGGCCCAGGGCCCGCTATGAACGAGGATCCTGGCACGCATTGATCCACACGGTATCCACGCCGGCCGGGCACCTGTCCACAGCGCGCGGACACCTTTCCACACTGCGGCCGGGAATTGTCCACAGCCACACGATGTAGCGGTGGGACGGGGGAACGTACCACTAGATCTTGTGTTTTGGGGTTGACGAAGCCTAGCTCGAAGCGTAACGTTGGCGGGTCGCTCGCGATGCCCCGGAGGGTCGCTCGGGAGGCCGCCGACCAGCGGGTTCGGACCTCCGCGGAAGATGATCACCGGGTCGGATCGAGCGATTGGATCGGAACGTCGTCGCAGCTACCGGACCGAGGACCAGCATCGCCCAATAGCCAGCATCGAGCTGCAGTATCGCTATCTGCAGTGTCGGTAGCCGCGGCGTCGCGGCAGGTCTCGCTCCGAGTCGGACCCCCAGCCCCGGAGCCGTTTTTCCCAGCCCCAGCCCGGATCCCAGCCGTCGGCCCACCCGCCGCGCGACCAGGACCTGGATTCATCGGTCAGCAACCGGCCGCCAGACCAGGCCGGCGCGGGCCACCAGCAAACCAGTCGACCCATCGATCAGACGATGAGCGACCTGGAGGAGAGGAGCAACCAGTGGCCCGTGTCGCCCCGGAGTCGATTTCGGCAATGGATGAGAGCGCTCCAGCAGGGAGCCGTGCGGAGCAGCACGCGGGCCGCGGCGACAAGGCCGAGAGCAAGGCCGCCCACAAGGCCGCGAGCAAAGCCGGCAAGGTCCTCCTGAGGACCCAGCCGCGCCACGCCGGGCCATGGGGCGCGAGCTTCGACGGTCGTCGCCCGGATGGTCGCCCGGCCAAGGGCCTGACCTTCGAGCGGCGCTGGACCCGGCCGGGCATCCATCCCTACGACGAGATCGCCTGGGAGACCCGGACCGCCGCGATCGGCAACGAGTCGGGCAAGCTCGTCTTCGAACAGAAGGACGTCGAGGTCCCCGGCTTCTGGAGCCAGCTCGCCACGAACGTCGTCGTCAGCAAGTACTTCCGCGGCCACGTCGGCACGCCTGAGCGCGAGACGAGCGTCCGCCAGCTCATCGACCGGGTGGTCAACACGATCGCCGCCTGGGCCGAAACCCAGCACTACTTCGCCTCGAGCGAGGACCTGGCCACGTTCAAGGCCGAGCTCGCCTATCTGCTCGTCCATCAGAAGATGAGCTTCAACTCGCCGGTCTGGTTCAACGTGGGGATCGAGGCCCGGCCGCAGTGCTCGGCCTGCTTCATCAACTCGGTCCAGGACTCGATGAGCAGCATCATGGACCTGGCCAAGACCGAGGCGATGCTGTTCAAGTTCGGCTCCGGGGCGGGCTCCAACCTGAGTCCCATCCGGTCGTCGCGCGAGCGAATGTCGGGCGGCGGCACCGCCTCCGGGCCGGTCAGCTTCATGCGCGGCTACGACGCATTCGCCGGCGTGGTGAAGTCGGGAGGCAAGACCCGCCGCGCCGCGAAGATGGTGATCCTCGACGCCGGCCATCCGGACATCCTTGATTTCATCGACTCGAAGATGCTCGAGGAGAAGAAGGCCTGGGCCCTGATCGAGATGGGTTACGACCCCTCGTTTACCGGTGAGGCCTACGGCTCGGTCTCGTTCCAGAACGCCAATCATTCGGTCCGGGTGACCGACGAGTTCATGAACGCAATCGAGTCCGATGGCGACTGGACCACCCACGCGGTCGTCGACGGCGCCCCGATGGGCACCTACAAGGCCCGGGCCATCTTCAAGCGGATGGCCGATGCCGCCCACCTGTGCGGCGACCCGGGGATCCAGTACGACTCGACGATCAACGACTGGCACACGTCCGCCAGCTCGGATCGGATCTACGCGTCCAACCCGTGCTCCGAATACATGTTCTTGAACGACACCGCGTGCAACCTGGCCAGCCTCAACCTGATGCAGTTCGTGCGCGAGGACGGCGAGTTCGACGTGGAGTCATACCGCTACGCCGCCCGGCTGACGATCACCGCCCAGGAGATCCTGGTCGACAACGCCAGCTACCCGACCCCGCGGATCGAGGAGAACTCCCATCGCTTCCGGCCGCTCGGGCTGGGCTACGCCAACCTCGGCGCGCTGCTGATGAGCCGCGGGCTGGCCTACGACAGCGACGAGGGCCGAAACTACGCCGCCGCCCTGACCGCGATCATGCACGGCGAGGCATACCG
The DNA here is from genome assembly GCA_017881915.1 of Chloroflexota bacterium. Classification (GTDB taxonomy): domain Bacteria; phylum Chloroflexota; class Limnocylindria; order Limnocylindrales; family CSP1-4; genus Palsa-1033. The sequence goes on from JADGQK010000033.1 coordinate 21,128, forward strand.
CCAGAGCGCCGTGATCGCCCGCGACCACGGTGGCCCGTTCCACGACTACGCGATCAACGAGGTCCCCTTCCTGCGGGTGATCGGCAAGCATCGCGATGCCGCCTATCGGATCCCGACCGACCAGGTCGTGCCGGCGGACATGATCCAGGCCGCCCGGGTCGTCTTCGACGACGCCCTCGAGCTCGGTCGGGAGTACGGCTATCGCAACGCCCAGGTCACCGTCCTGGCGCCAACCGGCACGATCGCCTTCATGATGGATTGCGATACGACCGGGATCGAGCCGGACATCGCCCTGATCAAGTACAAGAAGCTCGTCGGCGAGGGCTTCCTCAAGATCGTCAACCAGACGGTGCCGGCAGCCCTGAAGAAGCTCGGCTACGCACCCGAGCAGGTCGAGGAGATCCTCGGCTACATCAACGAGCGCGAGACGATCGAGGGCGCGCCATACCTCAAGGCCGAGCACCTGTCGGTCTTCGACTGCGCCTTCAAGCCGGTCAACGGCGAACGCTCGATCGACTATATGGGCCATGTCCGGATGATGGCCGCGGTCCAGCCGTTCCTGTCGGGTGCCATCAGCAAGACGGTCAACATGCCCGAAGCGGCCACCCCGGAGCAGATCCAGGAGGTCTACCTCCAGGGCTGGAAGCTCGGCCTGAAGGCGATCGCGATCTACCGCGACGGCAGCAAGCGGAGCCAGCCACTGAGCACCGGCAAGAAGAAGGACGCGGGTGAGGAGATCGACACCGGAGTCGTCGCCGAGCTCCGGGCCCAGCTCGCGATCGCCCAGGCCGAGGCAAAGAAACCCCACCGACACCGGCTGCCGGTCGAACGCGCCGCCGTCACCCACAAGTTCGACGTCGCCGGGCACGAGGGCTACATCACCGTTGGGCTGTATCCCGACGGCCAGCCCGGCGAGATCTTCCTGAAGATGGCCAAGGAGGGCTCGACGGTCTCCGGCCTGATGGACTCGCTGGCCACCTCCGTCAGCATGGCCCTCCAGTACGGCGTGCCGCTACGCGACCTGGTCAACAAGTTCGCCCACGTCCGGTTCGAGCCGAGCGGTTTCACCGGCAACCAGGAGATCCCGATCGCCAAGTCGATCGTCGACTACGTCTTCCGCTGGATGGGCAGCCGCTTCATGCCGGCCGACGAACGGGCCCAGATCGGCCTGATCGATCGCGGAGCGGTCGTCGACTCGGCCCCCGTGTCGTTCGGTGCGGTGTCGCTGGCGATCGCGCCCGAGGCGGACCCCCCGAGGGTCGCGCAGGAGCAGGATGATGACCCAGCCACCGCAGTGGCAGTGGAAACGGCTCCCGCCTCGATCAACCTGCCGGTCGTCGAGTCGGTCGCCCACACCGCCACCAGCAATGGGCACTCGAATGGCAATGGCAGCGGTTACACCGCGCCAGGCGCCTCACTCGGCGCGACCCGGGTCGCCTTCAAGGTCCAGGAGGACTCACCCTCCTGTGCCGAATGCGGCTCGATCATGGTCCGCAATGGGAGCTGCTACAAGTGCCTCAACTGCGGGTCCACCTCGGGCTGCAGTTGACGAAACGGGTGGGCCTCCGGGCGGGAGTAGCGGCTCAGGTGGCCCGGCGGGTCGATCTGGCAGCTACGCCCAGTCGCCGACGCCGGCGATCTTCTCCACGCTCATCCGGATGACGTAACCGGGCGGTGGATTCGGCATCGGCGGGAAGTGAACGCCCGGCCCGATGTACGTGTAGGCGAGCTGCTGGAGGAGCGCCGCTGCGCCACCCTCGGTGACCCGAGCCCGGCCGCGCAGGACGAGGTACTTGTCGAGGCCGTACTCGGTCCGGCCGGGAGCCGCGAACGACATCGCGATCCGCGGATTCGCGCGCAGGTTGCGCAGCTTGGCCTGGTCGTCCATCGTCCCGATGACGACCTCGCCGTCAACTACGCCGACCCACGCGGCCGACATCTGGGGATCGCCCTGGGGATCGATCGTCACGACATGGGCGAGGGGACCGGTCGCAAGAAACTCGAGGACGGAGGCCGGCAGGTTCGCCATGCAGCCATCGTAGCCGAGCCTTGTCCTATCCTGTGTTCGTGGCTCTCTACCGACTGACCGAACCGAAGGACCTGGTCGCGCCGACGATGATCGCGGCGTTCGACGGCTGGGTCGACGCCGGGGCCGCGGCGACGAGCGCTGCTGCCCAGCTGGCCGAGGGTGGCGACCTCGTGGCCACGTTCGAGGGCGACCTGTTGTTCGACTACCGCGCCCGCCGGCCGACGCTCGAGATCCGCGATGGCCGGATGGCATCGCTGACCTGGCGCGACCTGACGATCCGGCGCGCCCGGATCGGCGAGCGCGACCTGCTGGTGCTCACCGGCGTCGAGCCCGACTTCCGCTGGCGCGAGTTCAGCGACGCCGTCCTCGACATCGCCAGCCGGCTCGGGGTGGCCCAATGGATCAGCCTGGGGGCGATCCCGGCCGCCGTGCCCCACACCCGCGCGGTGCCGATCATGGGTACGGAGTCCGAGGCCGGCCTCCTGCGTGGGAACGTGCGCCCCGGTCCGGAGGGCCTCCTGCGGGTGCCGGCGGCCGCGCTGTCGGTCCTCGAGATGATGATGGCCCGCTCGGGCACAACCGCCGTCGGCTACTTCGCCCAGGTCCCCCACTACGTCTCCGGGCCCTACCCGGTCGCGGCCCTGGCCCTCCTCCGTACGCTCGAGCGCCATCTCGGTGTCAGCATCCCGGCCGGGACGCTCGAGGACGACGCCCGCCAGCTCGGCACCCACCTGGATTCGCTGGCCAAGGGCGACGAGACGACGCGGGCGTACGTCGAACGACTCGAGTCGATGGTCGACGAGGAGCGCCTGCCGGCCGGCGACGAGCTGATCTCCGAGATCGAGCGCTTCCTGCGCGAAACCGGCAACGGCGGAAGTCAGCGCCCCTGAGACCGACCCGAGCCTAGTGAACCGCGGCCAGCCGGGCCAGGATCAGCACGGCCGCCTGCTCGGCGATCGTCGAGGTCGGAGCCTCGATCCACAGGGCCGGATCTTTCACCTCTTTCGCGAGCTTGATACTGAGAACTGCCTCCTCGATCACGGGGTCCGTCTGGGCGTCAGCACCGATCGCCTCGAAGCCGCCAACCTTGAGGGTGTGTGCGCCGCGATGGAGGTTGATCAAGGTGGCCTGGCCAGAGAAGCCGAGCCGGTTGATCTCGACCTTGATGTAGCTACCGGCGACGACAACCACGGCGTCCTGGTAGACGCAGTCGGTGTCCTGGCCGCCCGCGGCCTGGCCGCTGGGCATTTGCTGGAGCGGGCTGCCCAGCAGGGTGGTCGCCTCGGTGGCGGTCATCAGGGCGCAGACCTGGTCCGCCGTGAGTAGCGGCAGCGTTGCGCTGTCGATCACCGGATCGCCGGTCGCGTCCGAGGCGCCGGCGCTCGGGCTCGGGCTGGAGGCACCGGACGTCGGGGCGACCATGCCGCCACAGCCAGACAGGGCGGCGGCGATGACTGCGGCGGTCGCGATCCGGGCAAGGCGCACGACCGAGACTCTACCCGATCATGATCCGGATGCTCGATGACTCCGTTACGCTCACCCTGATGACCGCCGCGACCACCAACATCGTTCCCCGGGCTGGCTCGGCCCTGCCCATCAGGACTGTCACCGCGACCCGCTACGTCACCGCCCTGCGCGAGGGCGGTTCGCTGCCGGGCCTGGTCGAGGCCGACGATGACGGGCTGTACGTGGTGAAGTTCCACGGCGCCGGCCAGGGGCCGCGGGTCCTGGTCGCGGAGCTGATCGCCGGTGAGCTCGGTCGGGCACTCGGCCTGCCCGTGCCCGAGATCGTCTTCGTCGAGCTGGATCCGGCACTCGCGCCGGCCGAACCGAACACCGAGATCCAGGAGCTGCTCGAGCGCAGCCCCGGTCTCAACCTGGGCCTCGACTTCCTGCCCGGTGCCCTGGCGTTCCGGCCGATGACAGAGCTGGATCCGGCGCTTGCCGCCGACATCGTCTGGTTCGACGGCCTGATCACGAACGTGGACCGCACCGTCCGGAACGTCAACCTGCTGATGTGGGGCAAGCGCCTGTGGCTGATCGACCACGGCGCGGCGCTCTACATCCATTTCACCTGGCGCGATCCAGCCGAACACGCCCGCCGGCCATTCGCCAGGATCGCCGACCACGTTCTGCTGCCGTATGCCTCGTCGATCGCGGCGGCTGACGCCCGGCTCGCGCCGCGAGTCAGCCGCGAGCTGCTCGAGCGGATCGCGGGGGCGGTCCCCGACGCCTGGCTGCTGGGCGGCGCCAGGCTGCCGGCCGGGGCCGGTCAGCCGCGAGGCGACGACGAGCCGGAGCGTCACCGGCGCGCCTACGTCGACTACCTGCTCAGCAGGCTCGAGTCACCCCGCCCCTTCGTCGAGGATGCCGATCGTGCCCGCCACCCGTAGCCCGTTCGAGTACGCGATCCTGCGAGTCGTGCCGCGCGAGGATCGCGGCGAGGCCTTCAATGCCGGGATTCTCCTGCAATCTCGAACCCGGCGTTACCTCGGAGCCCGGGTCGAGCTTGACGAAGAGGTCCTCCGGGCCCTCTCCCCCGGCTGTGATCCGTCGGTCGTCCGGGCGCAGCTCGAGACGATTCCGCGGATCTGCGCGGGCGATCCGTCCACTGGCCCGATCGCCGCGCTCAGCCGGCCCGAACGCTTTCATTGGCTCGTGTCGCCGAGCAGCACGGTCGTCCAGGCCTCCGCCGTCCACACGGGCTTGAGCGCTGATCCGGCGGCGACCCTGGAACACTTGTTCAACACGCTGGTCCGGGGCCGTATCTAGCTCGGGTAGCCCTCGATCGTGAGCTCCATCAGGGGGCTGTGCGCGAGCATCGTGTTCAGGTCCGTTCGGTTCCACGCTCGGGCGACCCGTTCGAGGACCCGCCGACGTTCGTCGGCATCGGTGATGACCCGGGCGATTGCCGGCAGGTCGGCCTGGATGGCGCCCTTGACGTGAACGGAGAGACGCGGGTTCGCCTCGACGTTGGCGAGCCAACCACGTTTGCGGCTCGGGACGGGCATGCCGCTGATGTACAGGTGCCGGTCGAAGTTGTGGAAGACGATCTCCACGCGGCGCGCCCGACCGGTTTTCGCGCCGGTCGTCGTGATGTCGATCAGGCCGCCGCGATCGAGCGCGGCGCGGACCGCGTCATCCACGATCGAATGGCCTCCAGATCGTCGGCAGCGCGGATGGGTCAGGCCGCTGCTCGCTCGTCGAGCAGGGCGCGGAAGATGGCCCAGCCGCCGACGGCGCCGATCACCGGTCCGATGATGTAGATCAGGATCGAGCCGAGGTCACCGCCGATCACGGCCGACGCGATCGAACGGGCCGGATTGACCGAGGAGCCGGTGATCGGGACCAGGGCGAGGTGAATGACCACGAGGGTGAGCGGGATCACCACGAACGCCTTGCCCGGATCAAGTTTGGTGACGGTCAGGATCACGGCGACGAAGATCGCCGTGAAGACGGCCTCGATGACGAGTGCCTGGAGGTCGCTGACGCCATCGCCGGGGTGCGTTCGCGTGCCGGCCACTGCGGCCTGGTTCGACATGACGAGGACAAATGCGGCTGCACCGACGCCACCGATCAGCTGGGCGATGATGTAGCCCACGGCGTTGATCGGGTCGATCCGCTTGTCGAGCAGGGCGCCAATCGTGACGGCCGGGTTGAAGTGGCCGCCGGACACGGCTCCGGCGATCTGGATCGCGGCGAACAGGCCCAGGCCGAACCCGAAGGCGATCACGACCAGGTCAGGACCTCCGGGGAATGCCTTCGTCGACAGGATCGACATGAGTCCGACCAGGAAGAAGACGAACGTGCCGACGAGCTCGGCCAGCAGCTTCCGGGTGTCCACCGTGAACCTCCACTCCTGCCGGCTCGATCCAGGTTGCTGCGCCCTCGAGGCCGGGGTAGCGCCAGTCTACCCGGGCCGGACGCTCGCTCCAACGCGCCTGCTCCAACCGGCCCGGGTAGGCCGAGTCAGGGGTTCAGCAGCCCGCGGTCCGGCATGGCGGTTGACCTGAGCGCTGCTCCGACCAATAGTGGTTGCATGGAACGAGCGTGCAAGTTGGCCTGGTGGGCCGCCGCGGCGGGGCTCGTCGCCACCGTGGTCGGCCTCGTCGTCCTGTTCGCCTACGCCCTGAGCGAGGTGCGGGCCGATCCCAGCCTGTCGCTGATCGACGGTTACTGGATCGGGCGGCTGCCCTGGACGGCCATCGGCATCGACCTGGTGGTGATCGGCTCAACCATGGCGGTCGTCTTCGGCACCTTGGCGGCGTGGATCTCGGGTGGTGGACTGCGGCGGCTCGTCAGCCTGCTGGCCCTGGCTGTTGCGGCGTTCTGGTGGTTCGTCGCGACGCTTCCGTTCGCCGGAGGTGCGCCCTGCCCCTCGTGTCCGCCACCGGGGCCGGATCCCCTGACCTACGCCTATTCCCTGCCCGACTTGACCCTGCTGCTCCTCGTGCTCCCAGCCGCAGTCGCTGGCGCCGCGGCCCTCTCCAAGCGGCGGCCCGGCCGTGCTCCAAGCCCCCGACCGGCGGTCGGCTAGCCACAACCCTCGTCTCCGGTCGAACCTCTCGCCCGGGCGACGGACCATCATTCCGGGCGACCGGAGGAAGAGAGGGCCAACCAGTGACGGACGACGCGCAGGACGACGGTGAGGTCAAGCCAGCCGAGGTCGAGACCACGACGCCAGAACCCGCCGATGCCGAGGCGGAGACCGATCCGGGCGACCAGCCCACCGACGTCGATTACGTCACGGGATCGATGGCCCGCGGGATCGACGAAACCTACAACGAACTTGAACGCCTGCCAGACTAGGTCCGCGTCCTGGCTCTGGACCCCAGGGAGCTCAGCGCCCGCCTCACGAACGAGGCCCGACAGAGCGCTCGGCGTGGCGCCATCGCCCGGACCTAGCGGGCGTCGGCGTAGGGCCTCGTGATGATCTCGAGGCT
>JADGQK010000004.1 GCA_017881915.1 Chloroflexota bacterium
TCGTTCGCCCAGAAGATGGCCGTCCTGTGCACGGACGTCTTCGGTGCCTCGAGCTGATCTGATGGCCTCCAGACCGAGCCACGGACGACCGGCGCTGGTCGTGCTCCTCCTCGTCACGACGCTGCTCGCCGGCTGTGCCAATGGAGCCGCCTCGCCCGGCGGCCCGGCCGCTCCGAGCGCCGTCGGTGCCAGCGCCATCACCGCCCGGGCCGTCCCGACCGGTGCCAGCGCCTCGGTCGACGCTGCCGCCTGGGCCCTGGCGGACCGACTCACGGCCCCGGCCTACACCTCCGACACCACCGCCGCCCTGGTGGCCGGCCTGGCTCGGTCGGGGATCGGCACCTACGCCGACACCACGAGCGCCACTCCGGATGTGGCCCTGACCGCGCTGGCCAGCCCGTTCGAGCTGCTCGACTTCCAGGCCCACGCCCTGGCCGTCGGCGCCTGGACCGGGGCCACCTGGTCGGGTGCCGAGCTCGATGGCGTGGTGCCGGTCCCCACCGACGGCACCGGGCTCGCCCCGACCTCGGCCCTGCTGGCCGGTTACGTCGGGGCCGTTGATTCACCGGGCGCCGCCCTGTCCCGGGCCCTGATGGCCGGCCAGGACCTGCTCCACCCGGCGACCCTGCGCTTCCCGGCGCTGGTCCTGGTCCTGTTCGCCTCGGACCTGGCCACTGGTGGCGGCCGGGTCGCAGCACCGGCTCCCAGCCCGAGCGCGGCCGCCCTCGATCGCTCCCGCCTGCTCGCCTTCGCGGGGAGTGGCTCGGCCGGCAACGCTGCGGCCCTGCCGGGTATCGCCCTGGGCACCATCTGCTCAGATGCCCAGAGCTGGGTCCAGGGCATGCTCGACAGCTTGTTCAACGCCCTCAAGTTGGCGACGCCGACGAATGTCGTGGGGGCCATCTTCAGCTCGATCTGGAACTTCGTCGTGGACAAGCTGCAGGCATTCGTGCAGGGCCTGATCAGCAGCTTGACGGATGCCTTGCTTGGCACGATCAAGAGCGTCGCAGGGATGATCTCGGCGGTGGCCGAGCAGATCGCCTCACTGGTGCCGTATGGCGTGCGCGTGACGGCCCTGGGCGGAACCAAGGGGGCCACGTTCAACCTTGGCCCGGATCCGCAACGAGGTGAGTACACGGCCGACGTCACCGCCGGCGACCTGCCCGCCTGGCCGGCCGTCCTGAGCGACTGCGCCAATGTCGCCAAGATGGATCTGCCCAACTTTGCCGCCAAGGCCGTGCCGGTCACGTTCGGACCACTCGCGCCGGCGCTCAACCCCCTCATCGTCCCAACCGATGCCGCGGCAACCACGACCGTGACCGACGCGAGCGGGCTGGCAGCCTGGCCATTCCTGGCCTCGCGCGACCCCGGGGACCCGACCGGCGAGCAGCAGAACCAGTTTGACTACATGCCGGTCGCCGTCCATCGGCCCGAGCTTGATCGTCTGCGAGCGGCCCTCTCCAATGCACTGTTCGGATTTGTGCCGGGTCTCCTGCGCCCGTTCGTCGATGCCCTTTTCGCCCCGTATCTCGACGGCCTCCAGGCTCGGCTCAACGACCTGCTGGACGCGCGCGGCCGCGGCGCGGCCGTGCTTGTGTTCCACGACAAAGTTCCGCCGACACCTTCGCCTTCGACCAGTCCCTCGCCATCGAGCGCCTGCGGAGTGAGCATTCCGGCGGGCACGTACACCGGGACGTTCAGCCTCGACAGCACGACCACCGTGCCGCCGTTCGCGCCAGGCGGCTCCGGGGTGACGACCGACCATGGCAGCGGCCCGCTCACCCTCAGCGTGGCCGCCGATGGCAGCCTGACCGGCACCTTCTCGGAGACGACGACCAGCGACAGCGTCCAGACGGCGCCGGGCGACACGTCGGAAGAGGTCTCGACGACCGTCGTGACCGGTTCGACGGTGTCCGGCGCGATCTGCCAGATGGTCCTTGCCTTTGGCACGGCAACCGTCACCGCCTGCCACGCGACCGGCCGCTTTGGCACCTGCGACGTGGGCGGCTCGATCTCGCTGGCAGGCCATGCCCTGCCCATGGGCGCCCCGGTGAGGGGAGCCGGCGGGGCGCTGACCTGGACCCGCCACGACGACAACACGGTCCAGAACACCGCCCCGGGCCTGGTCGATTCGGTCACGGTCGTCGGCACGACGACCGTGACGATCAGCGCGCCCTAGCCCGTCGACTTTCAGCCACCCAGCAACGAGTCAGGAGAGCACCCGATGACCAAGCCATTGATCCCATCGTCGATGTGTGCTGCCGCTGTGCTGATGACCAGCCTGCTGATCGCCGCCTGCTCCGGCACTGCCGCCGGCACACAACCGGCAAACGCCGGTGGACCGGCGGCCAGCACAGGAGCTAGCGGGGGCGCGCCGCGTTGCGCCAACCCGGCCGCCAGTGCCATCAACCAGGTCGGCGGAGCGTATGCCTCCGAGCTGGCGAATGCCGTGTGCGGGATGTCCGATATTGACCCGTGCTCGATGCTCAAGCAGGCAGACGTGCAGGCCCTCTTCGCCTTCCCATTAGGCCGCTCCAGCACCGATCACCTGGGCAACTGCTCCTGGCCCCTGGCCGATCCGAACAACGGCGACGGGATGAACGTGTCGGTGAGCAACGACAATGACCAGCATGCGCTGGCCAACGACATCAGTCTGCCGTCGCCCGGAGCATCCGGCCAGTTTGCCGTGCGGCCGCTCAGTGGGGTGGGGGACTCGGCGCGGTGGGAGCTCCTCGGCGGCTACTTCCCGCATGTCGGAGCGATCAAGGGTCAAGCCACCTGCGAGTTGACCGTGGACGGCGGCGACGCCCAGCTCAGTGTCAAGACCACGGGCAAGGATGTCTTCGCCACGATCGACCCGGTCGCGCTGCCCGGGTTCATCCAGAAGTTCGGGGCGCTATGCAACGAGATCTTCGCCGGCCTCGGGGCATAGCCCCAGAGCGCCCCGCCTCGTTGACTCGGTCGAAGTCGTCTCCACGACGACGGTCAGGGTGGGCCAGACATCGCGCTTGACCTGCGCGTGCTGGCGGACGCTCAGATGGCAGGCCGCCTGGTCGAGTCAAGGATCTCGACGACAGCGGCAACGGCCGTATCCAGGGATGCCGGCAACGTCGCGGTCCCGGCTTCGTTGGGTCCAATCTGCCTGTCGGCGGCGCAGGGCCGCCGAGAAGGCGCCGCTTGGCTCACGCAACTTCGTCCCAGATCGGTCAGTCAGCGTTCCGGCAGCGGGTCGGGCATCCCGGACAGGCCCACGACCATCTCCCACAGGCGGCGGCGATCGGTGGCCGACAGGCGGGTCGTCGGGATTCGGTCGAACGGCCTCGGTCGGCGATCGACGAACAGGGCACCGCTGCGCACCCTGGCGTCCGCCGCGGCGGCCAGCCAGACGATCGTGTCCGCACCTTCGGCCGGGGTCCGCAGCAGGGGCCGAATCAGCCCGTAGAGGCCCGGCAACGACTCGGCCAGCCCGGGCGTGGCGACCCAGCCAGGGTGCATCGCGTTGATCACAATGCCGCGCGGCCCCAGTCGCCGCGCCCATTCGCGGACAAGGGCCACCTGGGCCCGCTTTGCCCGGGCGTAGGCGCGTGAACCGGAGAACGGTTCCGACCTCCACTCGAGGTCGTCCAGGTGGAGACGCTGGGAGTACATGCCGCCCGATGTCACCGAGATGACGCGCGAGCCCGGCGTGCGCTGGAGGAGCTGGAGCAGGTCCGACACGAGGACGAACGGGCCCACGACCAGCGTCGTGAACGTGGCTTCGATGCCATCAGGCCCTTCGATCCGCTCCTGGAAGATCGCCCCCGCATTGTCGATCAGCACGTCCAGCCGGGACTCCGTCTCGAGGACCCGGGTCACGGCCGCCCGAACCGACGCGAGCGAGCCCATGTCGGCCACGACGATCGGGAAGCGATCGACGCCGTGGGCGGCGACGAGCGCATTGCGCACGCCCGCCAGCCGGTCCTGGCTCGGGCCGACGAGGATCACCCGGGCGCCGAGCGCGGCCAGGGCATCGGTCGCTGCGCGGCCCAGGCCGGACGTTGGACCCGTGATCAGGACCGTCCGGCCATCGAGCGACCCACCCGTGAACGGCGGCCACGCGAATACCCGCCGGCGAAGCCCGATCCCGATCCGGGAGAAGCTGCCCACGATCGTCTGTTCGAGGAGCTCGTCCGCCACCGACCTGCGATCCATCACGTCGAGTATCACCTGGATCGGAGCAACTCGTGATGAAGCTCAGCGAACAAATCGAAACGCCCCTGACGCCTGCGGCTGCAGTCGCGTTTGTTGCAGACTTCGCGAACGCGCAATCACTGGGACCCGGGTGTTGCGACCTCGCCTCGGATCGATGACGGTCCGGTTGGGGTTGGGGAGTACCACCTGGCCCTGAGTGAGGCGGGCTTTGCCACGGGGATCCGCCAGGATCTGCAGATCGTGTTCCAGAAGGGGCGGGGGATCGGATGACGGGCCAGCCGAACGGCGCAGCGATGCACGCCACGGGCCGGGGCCGCTGGATCGGCCTCGCGATGCTGAGCGTGGGCGTCGCCATGATCATCGTCGACGCGACGATCGTGAACGTCGCCGTCCCGTCGATCATCCGCGAGCTGAAGCTCGACTCGACCCAGGCCGAGTGGATCAACACGACCTATGCGCTCGTCTTCGCGGCGCTGCTGATCACGCTCGGCCGCCTCGGTGATGTCTTCGGGCGACGCCGGCTGTACCTCGTCGGCCTCGGACTGTTCATCGTCGCCTCGGTTCTCGCCGGGTTCGCCCCGACGGGCGATCTGCTGATCGTCGCCCGCGTCCTGCAGGGCGTTGGCGGCGCGATGATCCTGCCGTCGACGCAGGCGATCCTCAATGCGAACTTCCAGGGTCGTGACCGGGCGATCGCGTTCGGGATCTGGGGCTCGGTCATCGGCGGCGTCGCCGCCGTCGGACCGCTCCTCGGCGGCTTCCTGACGACCTACTTCTCCTGGCGCTGGGCATTCTTCATCAACCTGCCGGTTGGCCTGCTGGCAATCGCCGGCACGCTGCACTACATCGGCGAGTCCAAAGACGAGCACGCCAAACGCGGCTTCGACCTCCCGGGCTTCGTCCTGATCACGTCCGGCCTGGGCGCCTTCATCTTCGGCCTGATCGAGGGCCGCCAGTACGGCTGGTGGACGCCGAGTGCCCGTCATGCGTTCACCGTCCCCGGCTGGACCTGGCCGTTTGCGAGCGTGTCGGTCATCCCGGTCGCCCTGGCAGCCGGCCTCGCTGCCCTGCTGGGCTTTGCGCTTGTCGAGACGCGCCGGCGGAGCGCGGGAAGGTTCTACCTCTTCGACTTCACGCTGTGGCGCTACCGCGGCTTCCGCTACGGGAACCTCGCCGGAACGATCGTGTCCCTCGGCGAGTTCGGCCTGTTGTTCGCCCTGCCGCTCTTCCTCCAGGCGGTCCTCGGCTACTCCGCCTTCCAGACCGGCCTCGTATTCCTCGCGCTCGCCATCGGCGCGTTCTTCGCAGCGCCCGGGGCCGCGACATTCGCCCGGCGCTACGGTCCGCGCTGGGTTGTTTCACTGGGCATGGCCCTCGAGGCGGTCGGGATCATCGCCACGACGCTCCTGATCTCGACGTCTGTCAACGGGTTGATGCTGGCGATCCCCCTGTTCGTGTACGGGATTGGCGTTGGCTTCGCGACGGCCCAGCTCACCAGCATCGTCCTCTCGGACGTGCCCGTCGAGCGGTCGGGCATTGCATCCGGCGCGAACTCAACCCTTCGCCAGGTGGGCTCGGCGCTCGGGATTGCCATCCTTGGCACGGTCCTGTTCTCGACGCTTGTCTCGGCCAGCTCGGACAACATGGCGGCCGCGCTTCCAGGCGTGTCGCCGGTCTGCATCCAGCTCGTAACCGGCCTGGTCGATGATTCTGCGGGACAGGTCCTGCCGGCGCTGCGCAATCCGGCGCAGGCCGCGGCCGCGGGATTCGGCGGCGGTGCCGGGGCGCTCCCGCCCGAGGAGGCCGCCTGCTTCCGCGATCCTGCCTTCCTCCAGGCGCTGCCGCAGACCGTCAAGCCGATCGAGGACGCGTTCGTGACGGCGACCCGCTTCGCGGGGTTCGTCGCCGCGGGCTTCGTCCTCCTCGGGTTCGTGTTCTCGCTGCTCTTGCCCGCAAGGGGGCCGCATCCCGTCGGGATGCCCTCCGGAGCCGAGGTGGAGCCCGAGGACTGAGCGGGCAGCCTCCTCAGCGCAATCGGCGGTGCAACAACCGGTCGAGGATGCTCCGGTCGGGCGCAGCCGGCGTCGGTTCGAGCAGGGTGTCCGCCGGGGTGTCGGGGTAGTACTCGGCCCGCTCCAGGTCGTGCAGCTCGGCCTCATCGAGGGCCGGCCGCTCGTCGCTCACCTCGTGTTGGTTGGCGGCCGCCACCTCGGTAGTCCCAAGGGCCTTGCGGGCCGCCTCGGCCGAGATCCAGGATTTGGGAATGTCATGGGTTCAACCTGCGCCCGGCCTTACCGGCCTATCAAGCGTTTCCGCGCCAGTTCGAGCTCTGGGGTATTGACAACATCGCTTGTCAATACCCCATGGGGGTATCCAGACCCCTTGACAAGGTGGTATAGTGACGACCTGAGTGGCGTGTCAAGACTTGACACGCCCGTACCCATGCCCGGCGCAGGGCTGGGCGCCAGGTGGCAGACCTCGAGGAGGGTCCGTGGCTGTCGGCATTGCCGCGGAAGTGAAGAACCGGCTGTCGGTCGTCGATGTGATCGGCGAGACCGTCCCACTCAAGAAATCGGGTGCGTCGTTCAAGGGCCTGTGCCCGTTCCACGGCGAGAAGACCGCGTCCTTTTACGTGACTCCCAACCGGGAGAGCTGGAAGTGCTTCGGCTGCGGCCTCGGCGGCGACGTCTTCAGCTTCGTGATGCAGCGCGACTCGGTGACCTTCCCCGAAGCGCTCAAGACGCTCGCGACCAAGGCCGGCGTCGAGCTTGACGAGCGTTCCAGCCGCGAGGATGCCCGCAAGGCCGGCCTGCGTGATGTGCTCGAGAGTGCGATCGCCTGGTACCACAGCGTCCTGACCGCCCACGTCTCGGGCGCGCCGGCGCTCGAGTACCTGCGCGGCCGGGGCTTTACCGATGAGACGATCGAGACCTTCCAGCTGGGCTGGGCGCCGGCCGGCTGGGACGCGATGTCGCGCCAGCTGATCGCCAAGCGGGGCGTCGATCCGAATGCGCTGGCCGAGGTCGGCCTGACCCAGGCCCGGACTTCGGGTCGAGGGGCCTACGATCGCTTCCGCGAGCGGATCATCTTCCCGATTCGCGACGCGAACGGCCATGCAGTGGGCCTGGGTGGGCGCTACCTGATCGCCGAGGGCGATACCCGCGACCACGGCCCCAAGTACCTCAACTCGCCGGCCACGCCGCTCTTCGACAAGAGCCGAACGCTCTATCTCGTCGATCGCGCGAAGTCCGCGATCCGCAAGTCGGGCCAGGCCGTGATTGTCGAGGGCTACACCGACGCCCTGATGGCCCACCAGGCCGGCTTCACCAATGTCGTGGCCAGCCTCGGCACCGCGCTCACCCCGGGCCAGGTCGCCGTCCTCACCCGTTACGCCAAGAAGGTCGCCCTCGCTTATGACGTCGACCCGGCCGGCCAGTCCGCGGGAAGCTTCGGGGTGACCGAGCTGAACAACCTGATCAGCGAGGTCCAGCAGGACGGGGGCGTGGGCCTGACCGACGTCGGCGTGGTCCGCCTGCCGGACGGCAAGGATCCCGATGAAGTGATCCGCGAGTCACCCGACCTGTGGCGCGAAGCGGTGCGCACGCCGGATCCGATCCTGGCCTACCTGATCGACTACCACGCGGGCCGGCTCGACACCCGCCTGGCCGACGGCAAGAAACGTCTCGTCGACGCCGTGATGCCGACCCTGCGCAAGGTTGGCGACCCGGTCGTCCGTGACAGCTATCTCCAGATGCTGGCCCGTCGATCGGGCGTGGCGGAGCGGACGCTCCTCGAGTCGCTCCATCGCCGGCCCGAGCCGAGCCGGCCGGGCGCGCTGGGCGGGGGAGGGGCAACGGACGATCACTCGGGCGCCCGGATCACCCTCGACGCGGTCCGGGCGGCGGCCGAGAGTGTCAGCCCGGAGGAGGTCGTCAAGTCGATCACCCCGGTCGAGGTCGAGCTGCTGCGCCTGCTCCTCCTCGTGCCCGAGCAGCAGGCCCGCGTCGTCGAGCTGCTCAAGCCGCCCGACCTGCCGAGCACGGTTGCCCGCGAGCTGTATTCGGCGATCGTGGCGGAGTTCGAGACCGGCCACTTCGAGCGCGGCCGGATGCTCGACGCCCTCGATCCCGAGACGCGCGCCCTGGCGATCGCGCTGTACGCACACCGCGGCCCGGATCCGAGCCGTCTCTCCCAGGCACGGCTCACCTACGCCGTCGACAAATGCCTGCTGACCCTCGAGGCGGATCGTCTCGAGGAGCAGGGCACCTGGAACCAGGCCGAGCAGGCCGATGCCGAGCGACGCGGTGACGCCGACGAGATCCGGCGCCTGCTCGACGAGGAACGACAGATCAACGAGGCGCGTCGGTCGCTCGATCGCAGGATCGAACAGACGCACCTGCTCACCCGGCCGGCCACCGCCGGTCGCGCATAGCTGGAGGCACACGTGGCACAGGATCCCATGGACAAGCAACTCGTCGAGGCGGTCCTCGCCGGACGTCCGCGACGGACGAAGGTCGAGCAGGAGGAGGCGAAGCTCGCCTCGAAGCGGCCGGCCCGGGCAGGCGTCGCCGTGCTCTCGCCGGTCGGTCCGGACCTCGACGACGACGATGACGACGATGACATCGATCTCGAGCTCGTAGCCGTCGTCGATCCAGCCCTGGCGGTCGAGATCGGGATCGAGGTGGTCGGCGACAACGGCGAGATCGTTGCCGAGAAGCTGCCCGCCGACGCGCCGCCCAAGCTCGATCCGAAGGAGCTCGAGGAGCCCACCCCGGAGGAGCTCGAGGCCCTCTCGGCGGACATGATCGGGATCGACGACCCGGTGCGGATGTACCTCAAGGAGATCGGCAAGGTGGCCCTGCTGACCGCCGAGGAAGAGGTCGTCCTGGCCAAGGCGATCGAGCTGGGCGAGTGGCTCGTCGAGGCGCCCTGGAAGGGTGTCGTGTCGCTCCACGAGTGGACCACCCACGACACCGAGCGCAAGACCCGGACGGCCAAGCCACAGCACCGGCTGCCGCTCGGCGAAGAGGCCCACATGCTCGTCCGCAAGGCGACCTCGGCCGAATCTGCCGGCGACCTGCTGCTGACCTCCCCGGACTTCCACCTGGTCAAGGCAGCCAAGGACGTCCAGTCGGATGGCACGAAGGCGCTCCTGCGCGAAGCCAAGGGCCTGCTTCATGCGTACAACGAGACGCTCGACGCCGAGTCGTTCGTCAAGCTGCTCGACTGGGCCTACTTCGCCGTCCACAACGGCGATCTCGACTCGCGCGACAACATCGGCCTGCGCGCCATCTATGACTGGTCCCGTGACGCCGTCGCGTTCCCTGCGCTCGAGCGCTGGATCACCGAGGGCAACGACGCCGAGCTGCTGAAGCGGATGGGCTTCGATCCGGAGGTGCCCCTCAACACCAAGCTGCGCGACCGGAAGGGCGAGCTGGTCAAGATCGGGCGTGACGCCCGCGAGCAGTTGACGAGCGCCAACCTGCGGCTCGTCGTGTCGATCGCCAAGAAGTATATCGGCCGGGGGATGAGCTTCCTGGACCTGATCCAGGAGGGCAATATCGGCCTGATCCGGGCGGTCGAGAAGTTCGACTACGAGAAGGGCTACAAGTTCTCCACCTATGCCACCTGGTGGATCCGCCAGGCCATCACCCGGGCGATCGCCGACCAGGCCCGCACGATCCGCATCCCGGTCCATATGGTCGAGACGATCAACCGGCTGATCCGGGTCTCGCGCAACCTGCTCCAGGAGCTCGGCCGCGAGCCGACCGTAGAGGAGATCGCGGAGGCGATGTCGAAGGGCCAAGAGGTAGTCGTCACCCCGGACAAGGTCCGCGAGATCATCAAGGTCAGCCAGGAGCCGGTCTCGCTGGAGACGCCGATCGGTGAGGAAGAAGACTCCCACCTGGGCGACTTCATCGAGGATCGCGGTGCCCTGGCGCCGGCCGAGGCAGCCTCCCACCAGCTCCTCAAGGAACAGGTCGAAGCGGTCCTCGACTCCCTCACGGGCCGCGAGCGGCGTGTCCTCCAGCTGCGCTTCGGTCTCGAGGACGGCCGCGCCCGGACCCTCGAGGAAGTGGGCAAGGAGTTCAACGTGACCCGCGAGCGGATCCGCCAGATCGAGGCCAAAGCCTTGCGCAAGCTGCGCCACCCCTCCCGCAGCCGCAAGCTGAAGGACTACCTGGAATAGTCCCGGGCCCGGTGGGGCATGGGGCCGCTGGGGCGCGATTCCTGGGCCCGGCCTGCATGACATGAATACCTTCGACCGCGCGGGCTCCCGGGCCGTCTCTTTCCGGCGCTCGGTGCGGGATATCGACCTAATCGAGAGCTGATTGGTCAGTCTTCTGCACCCCATGCCGGAGATCGACGACCTGGACCCGGTTGGTCGTCGAACCCATTCATGGGGTGCCGGCGCGATCGGTCGGCCGGCGTCATCTCTCGAGTGGCTCAGAGGAGGATGACTGCGTTGCCCTCCGGGATCCGTCCATCTCGCAGGGCTGCGAGTGCGGCGGGCGCAGAAATCGGGAACGAACCAAGAATCGAATCGTCCACGTTCCTCATCGCGGCTCGGTTCGATCGGGTGTTGGCCAGCAGGAGCACAACCGGGGCTACCCGGCCATCTCGGCCTTTGAGGGCCAATCGTCGTTCTACCGCCTGGAGGTCCGTGATCCGGGTTTCAGCCTCCACTCCAACCCGTTCGCGGCCCAACCCAAGAAGGGCATCCCACGCTCGCAAGTCCCCGGCGGGCCCGAGCGGAACCTCGGTCTGCCAGGTGAACGTCTGTGCGACCCGCTCCCGCAATCGCGCGAGGAGTGCGATATGCGCCTTGTCGCGGATGGGCGCGCCGGTCGGGTAGGCGCGAGCGGACAGCTCGAGCCCGACCACGCCCAGAATTCGGGCCAGGTTGACCAGTGAAACGGCGGCAATCTGTCCCCGCTCGATCCGTCCGATCTCGGTGTCGGACAGGCCCGCGGCTCGTCCGACGGCTTCCTGGCTTAGTCCGTGTTGAAGCCTTGCGGTGTGAAACTCTCGACCGAGTTCGGCGATGAGGGCCCGCCCTCGCCGTGCGCCCCGATCGGCGGCTCGTTCCTGGCCTGGCATCCAGGGAATTGTCGCCGAGGACACTTACGTCGGCATCATCGGGGGCGCGCAGGCGCTAGGCGGGTGGCGGACCCGGTTCGGGACCGGTGGCGACCGGGTAGCCGGCTGTGCTCCAGTCACTCCAGGAACCGGGGTAGAGGATCGGGTCGGGCAGTCCGGCGACACGCATCGCGAACGCGTCGTGGCAGGCCGAGACCCCGCTGCCGCACGAAGTCACGACGTCGCCCTGGTCCGCGCCGAGGCCCTGATAGTGCTCCCGCAGGGCGGCCGGGGGCAGGAAGCGGCCGTCCGGCCCGAGGTTGCCGTCGGTCGGGGCGTTGCGAGCGGTCGGGATGTGGCCGGCGACCGGATCGATCGGCTCGACCTCGCCGCGGTAACGTGGGCCGGCGCGGGCATCGAGGACCGTCGGTCGGCTCGCATGGCGGAGCCGGTCGAGCAGCTCGTGTCGATCGATCGTCTTCGACCAGTGCTCGGCCAGGAGCAACTCGGCGGCCGGCAGCTCCGGCACGTCCGTCGTCTCGGGCAGTCCGAGGGCGGTCCAGGCCGGCAGGCCGCCGTCGAGCACCGCGACGCGGGCGTGGCCAAGGTTGTCGAGCATCCACCACAGTCGGGCGGCGACCCACCCCCCGACATCGTCATACACGACCACGAAGTCGCCGTCCGCGATCCCGGCTTGACCGAGGCGCTCGGCAAACTCGGCCGGGTCCGGCAGCGGATGGCGACCGGGACCGCTCCGCGCGGTGAGGTCGTCGTCGATGTCGAGGTGGATCGCGTCGGGCAGGTGGCCGGCATCGTAGGCGGCCCGCCCGGCACCCGGCTTGCCGAGGTACCAGCGGACGTCAACGATCCGCAGATCCGGCTCGTCGATCCGCTCAGCGAGTTCCTCGGGACTGATCAGGCTCACGCCGGGAGTATGCCAGCCCGCGTTGTGCAAGTCGGACCCCAAGGGGTCGAGGTGGAGCGCGAACGAGCCGAGACCCTGGCGCGAACGAGCCGAGCCGCGGGCGTGAGCGGCCGAATCGGAACCGGCCCGTGCTATCCTTCGCCCGGCGTGGGCAAGGTCTTGCCCGGCCCCAGCGACCGCCCCTGGCGGTCCTCGCTCCGGCGTAGCTCAGTGGTAGAGCGGGCGGCTGTTAACCGCTTGGTCGTAGGTTCGAGTCCTACCGCCGGAGCCAAACAAGGCTGACCACACCCGGCCTGAGGCACTGCTGGACCTCGGCCCGGCGTGAGCTGCCCGATCGGGCCTGGGAGCCGAGTCGGCCTGGGAGTGACCACGATGGTGGCGGCCACGAACCTGCGCTTTTCGTCCCCGATCAGTTGCCAGCCCCGGGTGGCAGAACGGCCACGTTGAGCCAGCGCCCGCCCGTCGCCCGGCGCGTGACAAACGTCAGTGCAAACGGGGATGTCTGTTGTGCCTGCAGGACCCCGGCGGCGTTGTAGGTCTCCTCGATCACTGTTCCTCGAGAATCGAAACCCAGGCTCAGGCCGTCCTGCCTTCCGAAGGGCACAAGGAGGGTCATGGTCACGGCCTCGATTCGGTACTGGGCGATGACGGTGGTACCACTCGCGACCGCGTTCCTGAGCCGACCTTGCATCTCGACGAGCCGGTCTCCGTGATCGACTGCGGCGAGGATGGTCTCATCGTGTCGAAGGAGCGCCTGGTTCTCGAGCTGCAGGTTCTCGGCCAGGGTCAGCATGATCGCCTGGGCTCCCGGACCGACGATCGTATGGTCCCAGTCCGCGACATTCTGGCTGACGGAAATCGTTGGGAACGTCGCCGGATCAACCTCGTGGGGTACCCGGCCCAGGACCTCGGCCACGTCCGGAGCGACGATTCCGCGGGCCGGCGTACCGGCGGCGACGATGCCGACCCCGACGAAGAGCAGCGCGGCCCCGATGAGCCCGACCCGAAGGGCGCCACGCAAGATCCCAGCCCCGGCCGCCCCGCCGGTCGCCAGTCGGGTCGCGAACCGGCCGAGATCGTCCGCCGCCGATCTTGGTTCGGGAAGGAGTCGATCGAGGATTGGGCGGCCTGCGCACACGACGACCAGGCCCGCGAGGAGGCCCACCTTGGTCCCGAACTCGTTGGTCTGGGGCGCCATCAGGAGCGTGCTTGCCATGGCGACGAGGAGGCCGAACATGACCCGTCCGACCCGTCCGGACGGCACGGTCTTGGGGTCCGTCATCATGAAGAACAGGAAGATGAGTACTTCGGGCGATGTGATGATCACCCGCACGAAATCCGCACCGCAAACGGGTGCGAACGCCCAGCGCGCGGTCATGCAGTGTCCCGAACCGGCGAGGATCCCGACGCCGGCCGTCAATCCGACCCAGAACGTTGCCGCTAGGGCCAGGAGATGCAGCCGCCGGGTGATCAACAGTCCGCCGGCGATGATGACGACGTAGGCCGCGATCATCCAGGTATCGAGGGGCGCCCACCAGAAGTCGAGGGGCTCAACGCGCGAGGTGCCGAGCACGACGAAGGCAACGACCAGCCCGATATTGGACGGGTTGAACACGTGGGAACCGCGGTACCGGATGACGTACTTGGTCAGGAGAGAAAGGCCGGCGACGGCCGCAAACACGTACCAGGCGTGAGTGCTCCAGTGGTCATCCGTGGGCGTCCCGACAACGCGCAGGATGAGGGCGACACCGCTGCCCGTCAGCATCGCGCTGGCAGGCCACACGAATGAGCGGCTCTGGCGGAAGGTCAGCACGACTTCGATGGCAGCGCAGGTCAGGATTGCCGCGAGGATCTGCGGCACGCTGACCTGGAAGTGCAGGGCGACCTGGCCGAGGACGTGGATCGTGATGATGACCGCCGCGACATGCAAACGCGGATCGCGGATGCTCGGCAGGACCAGCGGGTAACTACGGCCGCCGAACGTGAGCGTCCGGCTGTTCAAGACATCTCCCGACAGAGGCCCGCCCAGACCTCAGCCCGGAACTGACCTGACACGCTGGTCGCTGTAGCCATGCTCCGCGATCTCGGCGGCGCGAGCACGGTAGGCCTCGGCGCTCGGCGGGGTCTTGGCCCGAAACCCGTCGACCATCCGGTTGTACATCGAGAAAGCGGCGGCGATGAGCACAGCGAGCTGGACGTCGGCATCGGACGCACCGCCGGCAAGCGCCGCCGCGACGTCGGCGGCGGTCAGGTCGCGCGGCTCCCGGCGCACGGTTCGCGCGACATGGAGCAGCGCGCGCATCTTGTCGTCGAATCCCTCGGACGATCCGAGTTTGATCCCGTCAATGAGCGGCACGAGCTCAGTCGCTCCGCCTCGTTCGAGCAACGCGCTCGCGAACGCGCCGTGCGAGTCCATGCAATAGAAGCAGTCGTTGGCCGCCGAGACGGCGGTCGCCAGCATCTCCCGCTCGGCTCGACTGAGCGTGGCGCCCGGAAAGTCGGTGACGAGCAGTTCGTCGGCGAGGCCGCGCAGATGGATGCCCAGACCGGGTGTCAACCGGATCGCGGCAAGGATCCCCGGGACATCGGGCAATCCGCCGACGATCGCCTCTTCCTCCGAGCGCGCGAGGCGCTCTTCGTCGCGGGCCATAGCACCCTCTCCTGACGTTCAAGTCGCAGTGCGTAAGTATGCCGCACCGCCCGATCGGGTCCGTGATTCAGCGGATGGCAGGCCGTTGGCCTCGCACCACGATGTCGCTCGTTCGGCCAATCGAGAACGCTGTCGGGAGCCAACTGATGACCAAGCACGCCGCGGGTGGCGCGACGGCTTCAGCCAGGCCGCCACGTTCTGGACTGGCTCTGATCTGCACTGACCCGTTGCTGCGAACATGTCGAACGAAATGTTGACCGAGCTGTCGATTGGCGGCGTCTCCAGGTCGTGGAGCCTTCAACGCGATGTAGTCGGTCGGTGCGGGCGGCGAGTCATCAACACGCTCTGGGCGGCTCGTCGCCAACTCCGGCACGACTGCTCAGCCGATCGACCTTTGCGGCACTGCCCCCGCGACGATCGTGTCGAGCGAATAACTGAACGCCGCGTCCACGTCCCCCCCGAGCCGGAAGGCGCCCGCCAGTTCCATGCTCACGAAGCCGTGGACGAAGGCGGTGAACAGTCGGGCGGCCTCGAGCGCGTGCTCCGCCCCGACCAGCCGTTCCGCGATGAGGAGCACGCCAGCGGCGCCGGCGGCATTCGACTCGGCCGTCGGTCGAGCGTCGGGCAGGAGCCGACTGAACAGGAGCTGGTAGGCGCCCGGGGAGCGGTGGGCAAACGCCCGGTATTGGTTGGCGGCGATCTGGACGGCCTCGGCCGGGTCGGCCGTCCGGGTGGCCGGGGCAATCGATGCGTCGAGCTCGACGACCACGTCCTGGGCGATCGCGCCGATCAAGGCGGACCGGCCGGCGAAGCGCTTGTAGAGCGATGGCGCCCGGACGCCGACCCGGCCGGCGACCGCCTGCATCGTGACCGCATCAAGCCCGCCCTCCTCGAGCAGCCCCCGGGCCTCGGCGATGATCGCCTGGTGCGAGGTCCGGGCTCGCGCGGGGCTCATCAGCTCAGCCTCGTCCCGCGGCTTCAGTTCGCTCACGGCCGATCGGGCCGAGGTGGGTGTCGCCGAAGTCGGTCGGCAGCTTCAGGCCGTACCCGAGGGCCCGGTCCATCCCGACATGAGCGATCACCACGGCCCCGGCCAGGGCAAGGATCGGCAGGTTCAGGGCCAGTCCGGCGCCCAGGACGGCGAGCGCGCCGGCCCACTGGTGGGCGAGGTTGTAGATGACGGCTCCGAGCCGCGGACCGCGCAGGTAGCCGACCATTGAGACGTCGACGAGCAGGATCGCCGGCACGAGCCATGGCCATTCACCTCCGAGCCGGCCGAAGACGACGATGCCGGCGACGAATGCAGCTGCCCCTTCCAGGCGAAGCCAGGCCCGAACGTCGTGGTCGAGGGCGGGAAGGGGGCTTGAATGCATGGTGTGGCTATGATACGTAGCCATCATGGCTATTGTCAATAGCCTATAGCGATCCCTTCGAGTGCTGGATTGACGGGCCGCCGCGCAAGGCCGATCGTCTCGACATGCACCGTCGGTTCGTCGCGCTGGCTGGCAGTGAGCGCCGGGCCGCACCCGGTGCCCGCCTCGTCGGGCCAGCCGATCCCGGCGAGCAGCTCGAGGTGACCCTCGTTCTGCGGCCACCGCCGCGAGGTGGGGCCGGCTCGCCACAGGATCTGGGTGGGGCCCCGTCGATCAGGTTGACCCGGGCTGAGTTCGCCAGGACGGAGAGCGCCCAGCCCCAGGATGTCGAGCACGCCGAGGCCTTTGCCGCCGAGTTCGGCCTGCGCGTTATCCGAAGCAGCCCGGTCGAACGCACGATCGTCCTGGCAGGCGCTGCCGGCTCGTTTGCCCGGGCCTTCCGGGTGCACCTCGCTCAGTACGAGCTGGCTGGCGCGACGTATCGCGGGCGCGAAGGTTCGATCCATCTGCCCGAGGCGCTGGCCCAAGGCGTCATCGCCGTGCTCGGGCTCGACGACAGGCCGGCCGCCGAGCGCCGCTGAACCGCCCGCCTCGCCGCCCTACGCGGGTTTGCGCAGCGCGGCCAGGAGTCTCGTCCCGTCGATCCGGCCGAGACCAGTGCAGGCGTCCCAGCCCACGCCGGCCGAATAGGCCCCGTTGTTGCCTTCGGTGATGTCGTGGATCGTGCCGGCCGCAACGCGATAGAGGGCCGGGTTCAGGAAACCGACCGGCCGACCGAGCTCCTCGTTCAGCAAGGCGACGAGGCCGGCGTACAGCGGCGCCACCGCGCTGGTGCCGCCGATCACCATGTCCCGGCCGTCGACACGGACGGCATAGCCACTCGCCGGGCTGGCATCGCCGGCGACGTCCGGCACGCCGCGACCGACCCGTCCGCCCGGGTTCGCCGACTTCTGCACCCTCGCACCGGCCTGGTAGGGCGGAGGATCGAAGACATCGCTGATCCCTCCACCGGACGACCCGCCGAGGGCGCCGTCATTCCAGGTCCGCTCGTCGGTGATCACCGTCGTCGAGCCTGCGACCCGCGTCCCGCCACAGGCGAGGACGTTCGGGCTCGAGGCCGGGAAGTCGGCGTGCGCACGGCCATCGCCGACCCGATCGTCCGAGCCGTTGTCGCCCGAGGCGCAGGCGACCGTGACACCGAGAAGCGCGGCATCGACGAAGGCCGCGTCCATCGCCCGCATGGCCTGGGCCGTCCAGCTCGACTCGGGCCCGCCCCAGCTGATCGAGATGACCGAGGGATTATGGGTCGTATCGTGGACCGCCTTCGTGATCGCGTCGAGAAAGCCGCGATCGGTGTTCGGGGCAAAGTAGACGACGATCTTCGCCCCGGGCGCCACCGACCCCGCGACCTCGATGTCGAGCATCACCTCGCCGTCGGCGCTGTCGGCCGTGGTCGGATCGTCGCGCCCGCCATCGACCGACACCGTCGTGACCGACGGCCGCGGGACCCCCAGGCCCTTGAAGTACACGTCGAGGTCGGCCGGCCGGAGCCCGCCCCCGAGCTCGATCAGGGCAATCGATTCGCCCGTTCCGTCAACACCGGAGATGAAGTCGTATAGACGGGCGACCTGCGGTGGGCTGAAGCTGCGGGTGGTTAATTCGCTCGTCGCCGCCGGCTGGACGGCCCCCGACGATCCAGCCGCCAGATCGCCGGCGCCGGCCGGAGCGAGGACCCGGAAGTGGGGCCTGGCCTGGGGTCGATCGTCCAGGCCAAAGACGCCCTCGATGATCGTCGCGAGGCTTGCCGGGATCGTGACCGACCCCGTTCGGCCGCGAAACTTCGTGCCTCCGATTTCGTAGCGGCGGAGGCTGACATCGAACGTGGCACTCAGCTGGGCCGCCGAACCGGCAAGTACGACCCGGCGTTCGGCAACCTCCGAGACGAGGACCTCGAGTCCGTGCTCGCGGGCGAAGGCCTCGACGCGGCCGATCTCGGCCGGGTCCGCACCGCCGCTGGCGCGGAGCTGGCGCCGGCTGAGGTAGCCGACCTGGCCAGGACGTCCCGCTGTGCCCGGGAGCTGGGCTGCCGCGGCGGCAAGCGCAGCGGGCCTCGCCGTCCGGACCCGAACCGTCAGCTCGATCCGTTCGTCCGGCGCGACAGGGCCGACGTCCCGTGCGCCGGGAATCGCCGTCCGCTCGCTACCATCCAGCGCGACCCTGGGCTCGTTCGCGGGCATGTGCCGTCCTCGCTAGCGACGTGCCCGACCGACGGCGCGCCCCTCGTTCGACCCGGGCACCCGGTCCGGCGACTCACGCGAGGCTAGTCGCCAGCCGGCGGCCGGTCTATCGGGATGATGCCCTAGGCCAGCAGGCCCGCGGCGCCGGGCTCGAAGCCTTCGTACGTCACGCCGTCCATCGCCGCGAATCGTGCTGCCATCACCTGGCACGCCTCGAGATTGCTGTCGACCAGGAGGAACCGCCGGCCAAGCTCCGCGGCGGCCGCCCCGGCCGTGCCGCTGCCCGCGAAGAAGTCGGCGGTGATGCCCCCGGGTGGGCACGAGGCCTGCACGATCCGGCGCAGGATGCCGAGCGGCTTCTGGTTCGGGTAGCCCGTGCGCTCCTTGCCTCCCGGCGGAACGATCGTGTGCCACCACGTGTCGGTGGGCAGCTTCCCGCGGGCTGCCTTCTCGGGTCCGACCAGGCCGGGCGCCATGTACGGGATCCGTTCGACGGCCTCGGCGTCGAAGAAGTACCCGCCGGGATCCTTGACGTAGACGAGGATGTTGTCGTGCTTGGCCGGCCATTTCCGCGTCGCTCGAGCGCCGTAGTCGTAGGCCCAGATGACCTCGCTCAGGAAGCACTCGCGGCCGAAGATGGCGTCGATGAGGACCTTGCAGTAGTGGACTTCGCGAGCGTCGATATGAAAGTAGAGGGTCCCTGACGGCTTCAGCACGCGCCGGATTTCGACGATCCGGGGCTCCAGGAAGTCGAGGTAGTCGTCGTGAACGTCAAGGTAGCTCTGGACGCCAAGCTGGACCGTCCGATAGCGCTTGCCCTGGAATCCGGCGCGATCGCCCCCGGTGTCGTCGTGCACCGTTCTCAATCGGCGGAGGGTCTGCCTTCGCCCGGTGTTGAACGGCGGATCGACATAGACCAGGTCGATGCAGTCATCCGGCAGGCTCGCCAGGATGGCCAGGTTGTCGCCCAGGGCGACCGTGCCGACTCGACCGCCGATCGCCTCTGCCATCAGGCCGAGCCTACCATCCGCGGCGGGGCAAACCGGCTACGCCCCGGGCAGGCTCGATCCGGTCGGACCGGCCGGCGCCTTGTTGCCGCCGGGCGCCTTGTGGCCGCCGCCCGGGAACGGGACCCGAACCTGGCCCCCGGCGACCGACGTTGCGTTCAGCGAGCCGTCGGCGTTCTTGGTGCCTTCGGCGCTGATCGTCATTCCGGCTTTGAGGCTGGCAATGGTGGCCTTGGTCACGCCGAAGAGGCGGAACGTGGTGGAGCTGCCGACATGGATCGTCGCCGACGTGCCGTCGAACTGCTTGATCGTGATGGTGGAGGCGGTCGTCGCGGTCACCTGGCCGAAGACGCGCGGCAGGATCACGTTGATCGCATCGATCGCGAACGAGCCGTTGCTTGCCTTCGACTCCTTGAACCCGATGGTGTCGCCGACCTTGAGCTCGGACAGCGTGATCACCTGGCCGCCCCGGGTGATCTTCGTCGTTCCGGTGATCGTGATCGTGCGGGTCCAGCCGTCGGCGGTCTTGAGCGACAGGCTCGAGCCGTCAATCGAGGCGACCGTCACGCCGCCCTTGGTGTCGAAGCCGCCGAAGGCGCCGCCGAACGCGAACCCCCCGATCAGCGGCCCGGTCATCCCGCGCCCGAAGCCGCTGATGCCGGACGACGGAGCCCGGAGGGCCGGCGCCGGCGAGCCGGCCGGTGTGGTCGGGCTGGCCCCGCCGCCCTGGGGGCTCGGCGAAGCCGCCATCGTGATCGCTGCAGACAAGGCCAGGACGATCACGACCCCGGCCACGATCGCGAGACGGATCGGGCTTGCGCCGGGCAGCCGGGAGGAGAACGAAGGCCGAGTTTGTTCGGTCATGGGGTTGATCTCCACGGTCCACGGGGCGAGATGAGGCGAGTGTCGGTCATGCTGAGCCGGAATGCTGACGGCGTCCTGACGGTACGAGATTCCGCGGTGCGTCGGGTCAACGGCAGGGTGGGCGCGACTACCAGCGCCAGGTCATCGTCGCCGCCAGCGTCTCACCCGATTCGAGCACGACCTGACCCGTGCCGGGCACGCCCGCCGCCGACAGCCGGAGCGCGTCGGGCCAGGCCGTTGCCGGTTCGACGCAGACCGAACCGGGTGGGGAGAAGACCACGACGCTCGACAACGGCGCCTCGAAATCGATTTGGAGCTCAAGGTCCGGCCAGCGCACGGTCGCCGGACCACCAGCGTCGACATAGACATCGTCCAGGCGGCGGAGGCCGAGGACTGGGCCGGCCCGCAGGTCGTAGATTCCGGTGACCGGCAGGCTCACCCCGGACGGGATCATCTCGGCATCGAGCTCGAGCCGGCGATCGGCGTGGACGGTCACTTCGAGGTCCTCGTCGGGTCCGCGCCGGAACCACGGATGCCAGCCGAGGGCGGCCGGCGTCGGCTGACCGGCCGTTAGCGTGGCCTCGCAGCGGAGGGACCCTGGCCTGAGGGTGAGCCGCTGCCAGGCCCGACCGCCGAATGGCCAGCGTTCCGGGCTGACCTGGCAGCTCAGCTCGATCGACGTATCGTCCCGGCGTTCGACCTGCCAGGGCACATCGAGGAGGGCACCGTGGAGCGCGTGGCGCCCCTCATTGCACGGGAGTTGGGCAGCGCAGCCCCGCCAAGCCACCCGCCCCTCGGCGATCCGCCCGACCCAGGGCGCCATCAGGAAGCTGCCCCAGCTGATCGCCGGCAGCGTAGCACCCGGTTGGGGCCGGTCGACGAGCCGCTCCCGGCCCCCGGCCACGAGGGAGGCGAGGCGTCCGCCGGCGCTCGGGTCGACCTGGGCCGAATCGGATCCGGCCGACAGGCGCACGGTCACGCCGGCAACGGGCCGACGCCCGGGTTCGGCATGAGCCCGGCACCGGCCACCGGGATCACCTGGAAGACGCGGGCCGTGAAGCCCGTCTGGGTCGCGTAGCGCGACTCGACCGCCGACCGCAGCCCTGCCACGGCATCGGGCCGGACGAGATTGACCGTGCTGCCGCCGAAGCCGGCACCGGTCATCCGGGCGGCTACCACGCCCGGCGTCCCGACCGCGATCTCGACGAGGGCATCGAGCGCCGGCGAGCTCACCTCGAAGAGGTCGCGCAGGGACGCATGGCTGGCTGCGAACAGCCGTCCCAGGGCCGCCAGGTCGCGTCTCTCGAGCGCGGCGATCGAGTCGATCACCCGGCCATTCTCGTAGACGATATGGGTGGCCCGACGCAGCACGACCGGCTCGAGCCAGCCTCCGACGATGGCCTGCTCGAGGAGCTCAGGCGAGACGTCGCGCAGCGACCGGACGGCGGGATCGCGGTCGGCGAAGACGGCCACGGCCGCGTCGCACTGGCTCCGCCGCACGTTGTATTCCGAACCAGCCAGGCGATGGGTCTGGCCGCTGTCGCACACGACGAGAGTCACCTCGTCGAGGGGCAGGCTCACGGCGCGCCACTCGAGCGACCGGCAATCGAGGAGGAGGGCCGAGCCGGCCTGCCCGCAGGCCACCGCGAACTGGTCCATCAGGCCGGACTGGACCCCGACGAAGCCGTTCTCGGCTCGCTGGGCCAGCCGGGCCAGGGTCATCGGATCCGGGGCGTCGGCCGGGTCGGCCAGCAGGGCATGGGCCACGGCCAGCTCGATCGCCGCCGACGATGACAGGCCGGCGCCTGTTGGCAGGTTCGATCCGATCACGCCGCGCAGGCCGCGCAGGGGCAGGCCTGCTTCGGTCAGCGCCCAGGCCGTGCCGACCGCGTAGTCGAGCCAGCCGCCCACCCGTTCGGGCAGGTGGTCGAGGTCGAACGCGCCGCGCTGGCCCGTGTCGAGGCGATGGAGCACGACCCGCCGGTCGTCGGTCGGGGCGTAGGCGATCCGAATCTCACGGTCGATCGCCGTGGGCAGGACATAGCCGCGGTTGTAGTCGGTGTGCTCGCCAATCAGGTTGACCCGGCCGGGCGCGCGCACGATCCGGAGCGAACCGGGCTGGGCGGCGGCCACCGGCTCGAGCTTCGCCAGCCGGGCACGAAGCACGACCGGGTCGGTCGCGTCAGTCGGTGCCCGGGGCCGCATTGCTCAGGTAGTGAATCGGTGCGACGGTGCGCAACCGCTCGGCCGCTTCCTCGGCACTCAGGTCTCGCTGGGTCTCGGCGAACATTTCGTAGCCGGCGATGTACTTGCGCACGGACGAGCGCAGGAGCGGGGGGTAGAGATGTCCGTGGAGTTGCCAGTGCGCGTTGGCGCGACCGTCGAACGGGGCCTGGTGCCAGCCCATCGAGTACGGGAACGGCAGCCGGAACAGGTTGTCGTAGCGGCCGAGCAGCTGGATCAGGACGCCGGCCAGGGAGTCGCGCGTGGAATCGGCCAGCTCCGGCAGGCGCTCGACGGGCTGCTTCGGGATGACCAGCGTCTCGAACGGCCAGACCGCCCAGAACGGGACGACGACAAGCCAGTCATCGTCCTCCACCACGACCCGCGATCCGCCGTGCTCCTGCGCCGCATAGTCGAGCAGGAGCCGGCTGTCGTGCGCCTCGAAGTACGCCTGCTGGCTGGCATTCTCGCGGGCGGCCTGGTGGGGCAGGGCGGTGCCGGCCCAGATCTGGCCGTGCGGGTGCGGGTTGGACGCGCCCATCGTCTCGCCCCGGTTCTCGAAGACCTGGACCCATTGGTAGGTCGCGCCGAGCTCGGCGGTCTGGTCCGCCCAGACGTCAACGACAGCCCGTACATCGGGCTGCGACATCAGGGCCAGGGTCACGTCGTGGCGGGGCGAGAAGCACAGCACCCGACAGGTCCCCGGCTCGCCCTCGGCCCGCAGCAGGCCCTCCTCGACCCGGTCTGCCGGGACTTCCGGCCGGAGCGCGGCGTAGTCGTTGGTAAACACGAACGTCCGGTCATAGGCCGGATTGATCAGTCCGTTCGCCCGGGTATTCGTGGGGCACAGATAACAGGTCGGATCGTAGGCGACCGCCGGTGTGTGGGTCGACGGGTCCTGGCGGCCGAGCCAGGGTCGGCGGGTCCGCTCGGTCGAGACCAGCACCCACTCGTCGACGAGTGGGTTGTAGCGGCGATGCGGATTGGCCAGGACCGCTCCGGCCCGGGCATCGTGACCCCCGTCGTCTGGCGGGCCCGCCAGGCGGTCAGTCCCCACGCGACGGCCCGGCCGCCCGGCCGAACGAGGTCGAACGGTCCGCTGCCGGCGCGGCAACCCGACGGCTGAGCTGGACGGGCTCTTCGTTGGGTTCGACGTCGGTGCCACCCCCGACCCAGGCGCCCGCCGTCGGATCGACGAGCCTCAGCTCGCGGACCCGACTCCGGAGCAGCTCCCGGGCGCTGGCCTCGAGGCCGGCATCGGTAATCACAATATCCGCCTGGTCGAGCCGGGCGATCGAGCTCAGCGCCACCTGGCCCCACTTCGTGTGGTCGGCGACGACGACCAGGCGACCACCGGCCTCGATCAGGGCGCGGTTCGTCTCGGCCTCCATCATGTTGGGCGACGTGAAGCCGGCCTGCGCATCCATGCCGTGGACGCCCATGAAGACCAAGTCGACGTGGACGCTGCGCAGGGCGGCCACCGCGAATGGTCCGACGAGGGCGTCCGAGGGCGTCCGAACGCCGCCGGTCATGATGATCGTCTGGTCCGGCCGGCCGGCGTCGTGCAGGACGTCCGCGACCCGGACGGAGTTGGTCACGACGGTCAGGCCCACCACGTCGACCAGACGCCGGGCCAGGGCGTAGGTGGTCGTGCCGGCCGAGATCCCGATCGCCGTGCCGGGCTCGATCAGGCCGACGGCGGCATCGACGATCGCCTCCTTCTCGGCCTCCTGGAGGGCCGATTTGGCGGTGAAGCCGGGCTCGAACAGGGCACTCCCGGGCAGCGCAGCGGCGCCGCCGTGGACCTTCTCGATCAGGCCGCGCTCGTGGAGCAGCTCCATGTCGCGCCGGATCGTCATGTCCGATACGCCCAGGTCACGGACGAGCTCCGCCACCCGGACCCCGCCCTCCTCGCGCACGCGATCGAGGATGTAGGCCTGCCGCTGGCGCGCTAGCACGGCGGCGCTGGTGCGGTCTGCCCGCCGGTCCTGGCTCGACCAGGTCGTGTCACTGCAACCTCCCATCGCCCGGTGGCTCGGCTCCGGTGCTATAACAATACCGCCATAAGTCAACGCAGTGCCACGCTCATTTGTGGATACAAGTTGGAATCCCTTGACAACGGCCCGGTGACCGGCCGACAATCCGTTTGGGTTTGTCGGTTTATGTTCAACAATGGCGCATAGAGCGGCTGGCAACGGCCGAAGGAGGAGGACCATGGCGAACCAGGACACGACGCGGCGGGAGACACTGTCCATGACGGGTCTGCGCAGCGTCAGTCGGCGCGACGTCCTCAAGGGGATGGCCGTCGTGGCCGGCGCAGCCGCAGTTCCCACGATCCTGGCGGCCTGCAGCTCGGGCGCGACGACCGCTCCGGCATCGGTGGCGCCCCCGGCATCGGTGGTCCCCCCGGCATCCGTTGCCCCGGCTTCGGCGGCCGGTGTGACCGGCACCGTCACGGTTGGTAGCAACCACTCCGACGCCAGCGAGGTGAAGGGCATGACGGCGATCAACGCCGCCTTCATCGCCGCCAACCCCGGCGTCACCGTCACGATGAACCCCGTCGACCACAACACGTTCCAGAACCAGATCGGCGCGTACCTCCAGGGCACGCCCGAGGACGATTTCACCTGGTTCTCCGGCTACCGGATGCGCTTCTTCGCCTCGAAGGGCCTGACGACGGCGATCGATGACGTGTGGGCGAAGGTCAGCAGCAACTTCACCGGCGCGTTCGCCACGGCGGTCACGGCTGACGACGGCAAGGTCTATGGCATCCCGGTCGACTACTACCCGTGGGCCGTCTTCTACCGCAAGAGCGTCTTCAGTGACAAGGGCTACACCATCCCGGCGACCTGGGCCGACTTCAAGACGCTTTGCACGAAGATGCAAACGGACGGCCTGATCCCGATCACCTTCGGTGACAAGGACGGCTGGCCCGCCATGGGCACCTTCGACATCCTCGATCTCCGGCTCAACGGCTACGACTTCCACACCCAGCTCCTGACCGGAAAGCAGAAGTGGACCGACGCGAAGGTCACGACGGTCTTCCAGAAGTGGGCCGAGATCATGCCCTTCCACGACAAGACCTATGCCGGCCTGACGTGGGAGAAGGCCTGCGACACGCTCATCCAGAAGAAGTCCGGGATGTTCATGTTCGGACTGTTCCTGACCGGCGAGTTCTCGTCCACCGGCACCCCGGCCGACCTGGCAGATCTCGACTTCTTCCCGTTCCCGGCCATGGGAACGCAGTACGATGCGGAGAACGCGCTCGACGCCCCGATCGACATCTGGATGGTCAGTGCCAAGTCGCCGACCCTCCAGGCCGATCTCGACGCCGCCAAGGCGTACATGGAGTTCTGGTCAAAGGGGTCCACCCAGTTGCTGATGTTCCAGAACCAGCCGGGCTTCATCCCGACGGCAAACGACGCGGACTCAAGCTCGTACGACCCGCTCACCAAGAAGGCCGTCCAGATCGTGAGTCAGGCGAAGAAGATCACCCAGTTCCTCGATCGCGACTCGCGGCCGGATTTCGCCGGGGCCAACGGGATGCAGGCCTTCCTCCAGAAGTTCCTGGCCAACCCGACCCAGGACACGACCGCTCTTCAGGCGGAGATCCAGGCCTACTGGGAAGCGCTCCCGCCGGCAACCGTCTAGGCAGTTCCGTGAGCAGATCGGCTCGTGCCTGACCCTCAGGCAATCGGCCTCGCCCCCGCTTCGGTGTCAACCGGAGCGGGGGCGATCGCGTCCGGGCCCCGGAAGCGGAAGCATCGCTACAGCATCCTGACCCGCCGGGACAAGGTCGTCCTGTTCCTGATGGTCGGGATCCCGACCGCACTCACCATCATCTTCATCTGGCTGCCGACGCTGGCCTCGATCCTGCTTTCGTTCACGAACTACCAGGGCATCGGCGGAATCACCGCCGCCAACATCGTCGGGCTCAAGAACTACCAGTTCCTGGCCACGGGCTATGTCCTGTTCTGGCCGGCGGTGGCCCACAACCTGATGTGGCTGCTGTTCTTCGTCTTCATCGCGTCGCCGATCGGGATCTTCTTCGCGGTCCTGCTCGACCGCGAGATCCGCGGCAGCCGCTTCTACCAGAACATCTTCTACTTCCCGGTTGTCCTGTCGCTGGCCGTGGTCGGCTTCATCTGGGAGCTCCAGTACGCACCCGACGGCTTCATCGACAGCGCCCTGGGCCTGACCAGCCAGAACAACGCGATCGACTGGCTGGGCAACCCCAGCCTGAACATCTGGGCCGTTCTGGTCGCTGCCAGCTGGCGCCACGTCGGCTACATCATGGTCCTCTATCTCGCCGGCCTGAAGAGCGTCGACCCCACGCTCCGCGAGGCGGCCGCGATCGATGGTGCGTCTGAGTTCCAGTCGTTCGTCCGGGTGATCTTCCCGGTGATGGCCCCGATCAACATCGTGATCGTGGTCGTGACCGTGATCGAGTCGCTCCGGGCGTTCGACCTCGCGTTCATCATCAACCAGGGCACGAATGGCCTGGAGCTGCTGTCCACGCTGATCACGAACAACAGCATCAGCGAGGCGAGCCTGATCGGCTTCGGATCGTCGATCGCGGTTGTCCTGCTCGTGATCTCCCTGGTTCCGATCGTCCTGTACCTGTCACGGGTCATGGGGAGTGCCAGCGAATGACCGCCACGAGCATGGCCGGAGGGTCCTCGCGGCGCCGCATCCGGCGCGGCAGGGTCGTCCTGCACGCGTTCCTGATCACGATGTCGCTGATCTGGATCTTCCCTCTGGCGTGGTGCTTCTTCACGGCAATGCGGCCACTCAGCGACACGATCCTCCACGGCTACTTCTCGTGGCCGACGACGCTCAACTTCCAGAACTTCATCGACGGCTGGACGAACGCGAACCTGGGCTATTACTACCTGAACACGCTGATCGTGGCCGTCCCGGCGGTGATCATCACCCTGATCCTGGCGTCGCTCGTGGCCTTCGCTCTCACCCGTGTCCGCTCGAGGATCAACCTGTTCCTGCTGATGATGTTCACGGCCGGGAACCTGCTGCCACCCCAAGTGATCATCGTCCCGCTCTACCACTTCTACCTGGCGATCCCGATCCCGAAGCCGCTCAGCAGCAACGGCCTGCTGTACGACCAGTACATCGGGATCATCCTGATCCACATCGTGTTCCAGGTCGGGTTCTGCATCTTCGTCCTGAGTAACTACATGCGGACGTTGCCCAAGGAGCTGAACGAGGCGGCCCTGGTCGATGGCGCGTCGATCTTCCGGACTTACCGGAGCGTGATCCTGCCGCTCTGCACTCCGGCCCTGGCGGCCCTGGGTACGCTCGAGTTCACATTCATCTACAACGACTTCTTCTGGGCCCTGCTGCTGATCAAGACGGGCTCGAAGCGGCCGATCACCTCGGCCTTGAACAACCTCCAGGGGCAGTTCTTCACGAACTACAACATCCTGGCGGCCGCTGCCCTGATGGTCGCGATCCCAACGATCATCGTGTACATCGCCCTCCAGCGCCAGTTCATCCGGGGCCTGACCCTGGGCTCGACGAAGGGCTAGCTGCCGGCGTCGGGCTCCGAGAGGGCCACCGGGACACGGCCTCGTTCCGCGTCAGTCGCAGTGAAGAATGCCCGCGGCGTCCAGCCGAAGAGGCCGGCCAGGAGGACCGCCGGGACCTGCCGGATCCGGGTGTTGTAGCGGGCCACCGAATCGTTGTACAGCTCGCGCCGGTCGGCGATCACGCCCTCCAGCCGCTGGATCTCGGCCTGCAGCGCGAGCACGTTGGTCGCCGACTTCAGGTTCGGGTAGTTCTCGACCGTCGCGAAGAGCTGGCGGACCGCCCGGCTGGTCGCCTCCGACGTCGCCGCCTGCTCCGGGACGGGGACGTCGCCCGAGTAGGCGTTGCGCAGGCGGGTCACCTCGGTCAGGACGCCCTGCTCGAAGCCCATCACCCCGCGCACGGCGCTGACCAGGTTGGGCAGCTCGTCGAAGCGCTGCTTGAGGGTCACGTCGATATTGGCCCAGGCCTTGTCGATCCGCTGGGTCAGGGCGACGATCTCGTTGTAGGTTGCGAAGGCGAGGAATCCAAACAGGACCAGCACGATGAGCGCGGCGAAGGCGGCTGCGGCGACGTACGGCATCAGGTGCCCAGCCCGCCGCTGACCAACCAGGCCAGCGCCAATGCGCAGCCGATCGCGAGAGCGGCCCCGAGCAGCCCGACATGGAACCGGTCGTCGGCACGCTGGGCGGCTACCGCGGCCGTCCCGGACGTGACCAGCAGGCGCATCTCGGGTCCGCCGGCGAGGATCAGGCTGGTCGGGGTGATGTCGAACGTCCGCTCGGCCTGGGCAGCCTCGGCTGCGCCGGCAAGCTCGCTCGGCCGGGCGGCTGGGTCGAGGATGGGAGCCCGGACCGGCCGGCCGACCCCGAAGCCCGGAATTGCCGCGTTGCCCCAGGCCTGCTCGGGGCTGGCCGCCAGGCTCCCGGTCGCCCGGGCGGCCGCCAGGTCGGCGGCGATCTCCGGGTCGCTGCCGACCGCATTGAGGCCCCCGTCCATGGCGTCCGAGCCGTTCGGGTCGGCGAGCTGATCGAAGGGCAGGCTCATGCCCACGATCGTGACCGGGTCGCCGACGGCGAGGCGTGCCTCACGATAATGGCGTCGGCCGCCGGTCAACCCCAGGCTCGAGCCGCCGAAGAAGCCGCCCGGCGCCCGGAGCGCCGGCGAGCCGTCCGAGCCGTCGAGCGCCGGACCAGCCGGGTGGACCGTGAGCAGCTCGGCGATCTGTGTCTCGCGATCCTTCTCAGCCGCGTCGGTCGCTGGTCCGTTCCGCAGGCGCAGACCGATGGGCTCCTCGCCGAGGATCCCGCTCCGGGCATTGAAGAGGTCCGGGACATCGAATGCCGCGCCGCGCGGGAAGACCCGGATCGAGCCGCTCGCGTCCCGAACGCGGAAGCCAACCGCCCGTTCGTCGTGGAAGACCCGCGACTCCGAGCGGTCGCCTTCTTCCATCACGCTGGACCGGTAGTAGACGCACGGCTCCGATTGCAGGGGAGACGTGAGGGTCAGCTCGGCTGCCTCGATCGTCCCGCTCACCCGATTCTCGCCGACCGCGATCGCGCTGATCGTCGCGCCGGCGATATCCGAGATCAGGTTCGCCCGGCGGTAGCCACCCATGCCCCGGCCGAGCAGGACGAGACCCGCGCCGATCCCGAGGATCGCCAGGGCGGCTGGCCCGGTTGGGCCAATGACGGCGAGCGTGATCAAGCTGGGCACCGGCCCATCCTAGCCGGGCGGAATCGCGCCGCGCGAGCCGCCGAAGGTCAGGGGGTGGTGCCGCCGGGGGTCCGGCGGATCGAGAGTGCCAGGAGGACCACGCCGAGCACGACCAGGGCGGCCGGCCAATACGGGTCGAGATCGAACCTGGGAGCGAAGGTCCGGATCAGGAAGTACAGGCCCAGCCCGACGAGGATCAGGCCGCCGACGATGCCGCCGATGCCCGGGTGGTCCGAGCCAAAGCCGCGCTCGGCCCTTCGCGCGGCCCGTCGCGCGTCGCGCGCGGCGCGCCGACTCGGCCAGCCCGAATCGCTCGGTCCGCCAGGCCCGGGTGGAATCCAGCCAGCGACGACTGGCGCGGCGAAACCCGGCGCGGCGAAACCCGGCGCGGTGGTCGGACCCGTGCCCGGCTCGATCGGCGCGGAGGGTCCTGTGGTGGTCGCCGACGCTCCCGTGACGGGATCCACGCTTCCGGTTGAGGGCGTCTCTGCGGCAGGCGCCGCGGCCGGCTCGGTGATCGGGCTGTTCGGCGCCGACCAGTTCGCCGACCAGCCCGCCGAGCCCATTGCCGACCAGCCGCCGGCCGGGCCCCCGACGGGCTCATCGGGTACGACGATCGCCATCACGATGTAGATGAGCAGGAAGATCCCACCCGACAGGATGGTCAGGATCGCCCAGGCAATCCGGACGAACGAGGGATCAAGGTCGAACCGATCGGCCACGCCGCCGGCGACGCCGGCCAGCATCCGCTCGGAACGGGAACGGTACAAGCGGTCGTTCATTGACAGCCTCCACCCGGGTTCAGCTCGACGCTTCCCGCATTTGCCGTTGTCTGGAGGTCGATCACGACCCCGCTGGTCGCGAGTCCCGGGCTGGTCCAGGTATTGCCGTCCTGGATGAGCCCCTGCTCACCGAAGTTGTTGCCCGAGAGCGCCCCCCCTGTCTGGATCCGGAGACCAACCCCGGCTGGCGCACAGAACCCGAAGTGTCCCGCGTTCACGGTTACCGAGCCGCTCATCGTGGTGGAGGGCAGGGCAACGAGCACGTCTCCGGCATTGATCGTCGCGTCGAACGAGCCGACCGAGGTGGTCTTCGACAGGTCGATCCGGACAGAGCCGGCGTTGCCGGTCAGCGACAGGCCCGTGAGCCGCGCGCCGCCGAGGTCCAGGCGGGCCGTGCCGGCGTTCATCGTGAGCGACAGGTCGAGGTTCGGATTGGTCGGCAGCTGGAGATGCCAGTCGGACCGGGCAGCGCCGAAGTTGAACAGGTCACCGCCACGGCCATTCGCGATCGAGAGGCTGTCGGCGCTGGAGTTGACCGCCGGACGCCACTCGGCGTCGCCGCTTCCCGAGAACGTCCAGCCTGGGCCGGCGGCGGTCGTCAGCGTGGCGGTCCCGCAGTCGATCGTCAGGTCCACCGACGCCGAGGATCCAAAGGTGCCCGTGCTGGTCGGGAAGGCGGTCGCCGAGCTCCCGCCGCTCGCACAGCCCATCGCGCTGATCCCGCCGGCCAGGGCGCCGCCGAGGATCAGGCCGAACGTGATGGCCGTCAGCAGGCCGCCGACGAAGTGGAGCGGACCACGGGCCAGGATGATCCCCAGGCCGGCGGCGATCAGGAAGACCGGCCAGAGGCGCCAGGCGCCGCCCACCGCCGCTCGATCCAGCCAGCCCAGCTGGACCGCCATTGGGATGGCGCCGAGCGCGATGAAGAAGATCCCCCACTCGAAGAACCGACGCTCGATGCGCATTCCGATCCCTCCCCGCCGGCGCCTGGCCCGCGTCTCATCGATGAATGATTTTGCGCTCTCCCGGGCGATCACGCCCGTGGTAGCCTCGGCCGGGACCGGTTACTGACCGGCCCCGCGATCCGGCGACAGACCGGCCCAGGATGGGGCAGGGGAGGTCCAGCGATGCGACTGAGCGGGTGGCGGACAAAGGCCCCGGGCCGCGACGGGATCAACCCGAAGGTCATCGATACGGTCGGATCGATTCTCACGGCGCTGGGCGCCGAGGCCGACCCGCATTGCTGGGTGACCTGGGGCGACGAGACTGCCAGTCGCTGGGCCCTCATGGCTCCCTGTCCGGCCGGCCTGGCCGTGGTCAACGTCCGGGCGGGCGGTCCCCAGGAGGGGTCACGCGCCGGCGGCCGGCTGGTCCGCTGGAGCAAGGTCCAGGTCGGGGAGCTGGCTGCCGAGGCGGAGCAAGGTCACCGCCTCGTGATGTTCCAGCTCGAGGGCCAGCCGATACGAGGTGCCGACGAGCAGGCTGACGACGTCGCCGCGTTCGCCGGCCTGACCCTCGCCGGGATCGAAGGACGGCCGTTGCCGGATCTCGACCGGGGCGTGAAGGGCCGAGCGGTGGTCCCGACAAGGTCGACGGGCAAGCCGCCGGCCAACCGAGCGATCGCGGCGGCGGCCCGGCCGGGATCGCCTGGGTCGGTCGCGGGGTCGGCGCCACCACCGGCGGGGGGCGCCGCGGCCCGGTCGCCCGGGACGTCCCGCCGTTCGGCCGCCGGCTGAGCCGCGCGCCGAGCCCTCGCCGAGGAGGCGCCTGGGCATCGATCCGGAGGACTGCCCGGTCATCGAGGACTCGCTCACCGGCGTGCTTGCCGCCCGGGCCGCGGGGAGGACGGTCGCACTCGTTCCCAATGGCTCGGTCTCCCGGCTGCCGGTGCCCGAGAGGCAGCTTCGATGACCCTCGCCAGCCTTGGCCGAGCTGGACCCGCTGCCGCCGTTGCCCGCCGCCTAGCCGTTCCTGCGATACTCGCCCAGACAACGATCCACGAGGAGATTCGGTGGGCGCAACGGGACTCGCCGCCAACCCGACGGAGTATCGGGAGCGGCTCCAGGAGCAGGAAGATGCCCAACTCGACGCTTGGGCGGCGGAGCTGATGCGAGATATCGCTCGGCGGCGCGGCGTCCTCCGGGTGTTGGCCGATTTCAGGAAGGCAGCGCAGGTCGACGACCGGGCGCTCGAGCGGATCTACGCCGCCGGTGGCGGCGCCCCGGCCACCTTCGGGCGCGACGCTCAGGGCGAGGCGATCGTTCCGGCGGTGATGCTGTGGGTCCTCGTCCCGGGCATCCGTCGGGAGGCAGCGGACGGCCGCGATCGGATCGTGGAGTACCTCGTCGAGAACTTCGAGGACCTGGTTTACGTCTGACCGGCCGGGCAGCTCCGCCCGGGCCGCCGGGCAGGCCGTCGGGCAAGTCCTCGGGATCGTCAGGCTCGTTCACCCGTTCCCGTCGCTTCTGGACGCCGTCCTCACCGCAGGGCTCGTCCGGCTGGCCGGCTCCGGCTGGGACCACGCCGCGCTCCTCGGCTTGGCGATGTTCGGGCTGCAGGCCTCGATCGGGACGCTGAACGACCTCGTCGATATCGAGCGTGATCGCGGCCATAAACCGGGCAAGCCACTCCCGACTGGGCTCATTGCGATCCCCACGGCCAGGGCGATCGCGGCCGGCGGCCTCCTGCTCGGGCTGGTCCTGTCAGTGGCTGTCCGACCGATCCTCGGGGTCATTGCCCTGCTGGGCGTCGCGACGGGCTACGCCTACGACTTCCGGCTCAAGGCGAGCCGCTGGTCGTGGTTGCCCTTCACGATCGGGATCCCGCTCCTGCCGGTGTATGCCTGGGTCGGGGCAACCGGTCGGCTCCCCGCAGTCTTCTTCGTGCTCGTCCCGCTGGCCGTCATGGGCGGCGCGGCTCTCGCCCTGGCCAATGAGCTGGCCGACGATGAGCGCGATCGTGGGGCCGGCGTCGAGACGTCCGTGGTTGCCCTGGGACGAGCGCGTGCCTGGCGGGTTGGAGCCGGGCTTCAGGCGCTCGTTGCGGTCGTTGCCGGAGCCTCGCTGATCGCGAGTGGCGCACCGACGCTCGCCGTTGGCGCGGCAGATGCCGCGATTGCCCTCACGATGATCGGCGTGGCCCTTGGTCGGAGCCGCCTGCCGAGCAGCCGGGAGCGAGGCTGGGAGGTCCAGGCGATCGGGCTCGGCGCCCTGGCGGTCGCCTGGCTGGCCGGGATCGCAAGCAGGGGCCTCGCCTAGCCTCGCTGCGGGCCGTCATACCGCCGAGGACCCCAGGGTCGGGCGCAGAGCGCGGAACCTGTCCGAGGCCGGCCCGTCCTAGCCGGAGTCGCCGCTCCGGACCAGGGCGATCGCATTCTCGAGCCGGAGCTTTGCGATCGTCAGGTACTTGGCCAGGTTCGAGCGGTCCACATCGCCGATCGACTCGAGAACGTCCTTCTGGCGCAGCACTCCGAAGAGTTCCTCGAGAGAGTCGGCCAGCCCCTGCTTCGCCACGAGGAGCGAATCCTCGCGCAGCGGAGCAACCGGCCGGACACCCGACCAGGCAGAGCCGGCTGCGTCGGCCAGGTCATCGCCCCTGGCGGCCGCGTTCGCGGGAGCCTTGGCGGTGGTCTTGCCGAGCGGCGCCTCCACCCCGGAGAGGCCGGCTTCGTAGCCGGGATTGTCGTCGAGGTCGACGCCGCGCCCGCGACGGCCCTCGATCTTCTGCTTGAGCTTGACCAGGGAAAGCTCGCCACTGGCTACCTGGGCGGCCAGCCGGCGGCGCTTCCTTGGATCCTCGACCTTCATCAACTCGTAGGCGTGCGACAAGGTGTCCTTGCGCAAAGACACGAGCTGGCGGATCTCCTCTGGGGCATCGGCCAGGCGCAGCCGATTCTCCAGATAGCCCTTGTCCTTGCCGAGCTTCTGGGCCAGCCGGCGGATGCTGTAGCCGTGCTCCTTGACCATCCGGTCGTACATCGTCGCTTCCTCGAGCGGCGAGAGATCCTCGCGCTGGAGGTTCTCGATGATGCCGATCTCGAGGGCGGTGTCGTCGTCGATCTCCTCGATCATTGCCGGAATCGAATCGAGGCCGGCCGCCTTGGCTGCGCGCCAGCGTCGCTCGCCCGCGATCAGCTGGTAGCGACCGGGGGGACCGAAGGGGCGAAGCAGGACCGGCTGAAGGATGCCGTGCTCGCGGATCGAAGCCGCCAATTCATCCAGCGCTCCCTGCTCGAAGGTCATCCGGGGCTGATCCGGGTTCGCCTCGATCCGGCTGACCGGAACGTGCCGAACGCTGAGGTGGCGCGCCGCGCCCTCTGACGAGAGGAGGCTGATGACCGCGGGACCAAGCTCGCGTTCCTCGGACAGGCGGCGGGCGGCCGTTGCCCGGAAATCTGTTCTAGCCAAGTTCGATCACCTCCCGTGCCAACTCACGATAGGTCCGGGCCGCGTCGGAGCTGGTGGCATACGACGTGATCGGACGGCCCGTGAGCGGCGCTTCACCGAGCTTCACGGTATTGCGGACGATCGTATTGAAAACATGATGGTCGCCCAGCTCACGCAGCTCGTCGAGCATCTCCCGGCCCAGGATTGTCCGACCGTCATAGAACGTTGGCAGGAGGCCAAGCACGCGCAGGTCGCGGTTGAGCTTGGCCCGGATCGTGTTGATCACCTTGACCAGGGCGGTCAGGCCCTTGAGCGCGTAATACTGGGTCTGGACCGGGATGATCACGCTCCGCGCGGCGACGAGCCCGTTGATCGTCAGCAGCCCGAGTGTCGGCGGGCAATCGATCAAGGCAAAGTCGTAGTGCTGGTCAACCCAGCCGTCGAGGGCTTCGCGCAGGGCGTGTTCCCGGCCAATCGCACTGAACAGCTCCACCTCCGTCGACGCAAGTTCGAGCGTCGCCGGTGCAACATCAATCCCGGTTGTCTGGGTAGGGATCACGATCTCGGCCATCGTCGCGCGCGAATCAGCCAACACATCGGCAACGGAGCGGTCAACCGTCCCAAGGTTGATGCCAAGGCCAACGGTCAGGTTGGCCTGGGGGTCCATGTCGATGCACAGGACGCGATAACCCTGTTCGGCCAGGGCACCCCCAAGGTTGATCGCGGTCGTCGTCTTGCCGACACCGCCCTTCTGATTCGCAATCGCGATCACATTCGCCACGGGCGCATCACCTCGATGTTGCTGGTCGGAACGTCGCGCACTGCGGAATCCGTCCCGGAATAGTACTCCACGATCCAAGCCCATGGTTGATCGACTTATCCACAGGTCCCGCCAGTTGTTCACCGAATCTGTGGATAGCCCGGCCGATCGTTTGCCCAGGATGGCGGGGTCGATATCATGTACCACATTGAGGCGGCCGGGAACTGTCCGTACGCAAAGACAGGCAAGAGGGGGTGTGCCCCGTGTCAACCAACGCTGAGCGGAACGTTCATTTCCGGCAGATGCAGGACGCGTCGCTTCTGGGTGGTGGCGTCGAGCGGATCGAACGACAGCACGCCGCCGGCAAGCTGACCGCGCGCGAGCGGCTCGAGCTTCTGCTCGACGAGGGTTCATTCGTTGAACTCGATGCCTTCGTCACCAGCCGAGCCGGGGATTCCACAGATGCCGGGGAGCCGTTCCTGGGCGACGGCGTTGTCACCGGCCATGGCCTGATCGCCGGACGGCTCGTGTTCGTGTTTTCGCAGGACTTCACGGTATTGGGCGGATCGTTGTCCGAAGCCTGTGCCGGCAAGATCTGCAAGGTGATGGACCTCGCTGTGAGCGTCGGAGCACCGATCGTTGGGTTGAATGATTCGGGTGGCGCGCGGATCCAGGAGGGCGTCGTGGCCCTGGGTGGATACGCAGATATCTTCCTGCGCAACGTTCGTGCGTCGGGGGTGGTTCCGCAACTGTCGTTGATCCTGGGCCCTTGCGCTGGAGGCGCCGTGTATTCGCCCGCGATCACCGACTTCACGGTGATGGTCGAGGGCACGAGCTACATGTTCGTCACCGGCCCCGGCGTCGTGAAGGCGGTGACCCACGAAGATGTTGATGCGGAGCGACTCGGCGGCGCCATGACCCACACGACCCGCAGCGGTGTCGCCCATTTGGCGGCCCACGATGAGCCTGAGGCCCTGGACCTGGGGCGCAGGATTCTGGGCTACCTGCCCCAGAACAACCTGGGCGAGCCACCTCGTGTTCGAACGGCAGATCCTGCGGCGCGCGCAGATGTCGAATTGGATTCGCTTCTGTCCGACGATCCCGCGAAACCGTATGACATGCACGAAGTCATTCGGCGGGTCGTCGACGACGCCCTCTTCCTGGAGCTCCAGCCGGCCTGGGCCGCGAACATCCTCATTGGATTCGCCCGCCTGGGCGGTCGCAGTGTCGGAATGGTCGCGCAGCAACCGGCAGTCCTCGCGGGCGCGCTCGACATCAACTCGTCGATCAAGGCTGCCCGGTTTGTTCGAACCTGTGATGCGTTCAATGTCCCAATCATCAGCTTTGTTGACGTTCCAGGATTCCTGCCCGGCGTTGGCCAGGAGGATGGCGGGATCATCCGCCACGGCGCGAAGCTGCTCTATGCCTACTGCGAAGCGACGGTGCCCAAATTGACGGTGATCATCCGGAAGGCCTACGGCGGAGCCTACGACGTGATGAGCAGC
Organism: Chloroflexota bacterium; assembly: GCA_017881915.1. Taxonomy (GTDB): domain Bacteria; phylum Chloroflexota; class Limnocylindria; order Limnocylindrales; family CSP1-4; genus Palsa-1033. The sequence goes on from JADGQK010000004.1 coordinate 37,240, forward strand.
AAGCATGTGGGCGGCGATATGAACTTCGCCTGGCCAAGCGCGGAAATCGCGGTGATGGGTGCCGACGGCGCCGTTGGGGTCATCTATCGGGAGCGTATTGCTGCGGCCGCCGACTCGGTGGGGGAGCAGGCAAGGCTCGTGGCGGAATACGAGGCAGAGTTCAACAACCCATACATCGCCGCATCGCGCGGCTACATCGACGCGGTGATCCAGCCGTCGCAGACACGCCCGCGGTTGATCGCGGGGCTCGAGATGCTGGCCGACAAGCGAGCGGACAGCCCCAGGAAGAAGCATGGCAACATTCCGCTCTGATCTTGCCGTCTTTGCGCAAAGACGGGCTGCCTGCCAGGAACGGCGCCGCTGCGATGACTGACGTGGATCGACCCTTCAGCCGTGTCCTCGTGGCCAACCGCGGCGAGATCGCCGTAAGGATCATCCGGACCTGTCGCGAGATGGGTATGGAGACCGTTGCCGTCTACAGCGACGCGGACCGCCATGCCGGCCATGTCCGCATCGCGGACATGGCGGTTCGACTGGGACCGGCGCCGGCGTCGGAGAGTTATCTGGCGGCGGATGCGATTGTCAGGGCGGCGCTGGCGACAGGCGCCCAGGCGATCCATCCCGGCTGCGGCTTCCTGGCCGAGCGCGCCTCGTTTGCGGCAGCTGTCGAGTCAGCCGGGCTTACCTTTGTTGGCCCGGACAGTCAGACGATCGCAGCGCTGGGCGACAAGCTGGCCGCCCGACGCATCGCCCGCTCGGTCGATGTTCCGGTCGTGCCCGGCACCCTGGAACCGGCCTCGACCGCCAGTCCGGAGGGGGTCGCCCGGATCATCGAGGCAGCTCGTGAGCTCGGCTATCCGCTCTTCGTGAAGGCCGCGGCCGGCGGCGGCGGCCGGGGGATGCGCCGGGTCACCCGACCGGACGATCTGCCCTCGGCGTTGGCCGCCGGGTCGAACGAGGCGGAGGCCACGTTCGGCGACGGGGCCGTCTACCTTGAGCGAGAGATCAGGCCCGCCCGGCACATCGAGGTCCAGCTCCTGGGCGATGCTGCCGGCCGGGTGGTCGCAATTGGGGAGCGTGATTGCTCGATTCAGCGGCGCCACCAGAAGCTGGTCGAAGAGGCGCCGGCGGCAGGCCTCTCGGCGGCGCAACGCCAGCAGGTCCATGCCCTGGCGATCCGGATCGCGTCCAAGGCGGGCCTTGGCAATGCTGCGACGGCAGAATTCCTGTGTGACCGTGACGGGCACTTCTGGTTTCTGGAGATGAACGCTCGACTCCAGGTGGAGCACGGGGTCACCGAGCTCGTCAGTGGCCTGGACCTGGTTCGCGAGCAGTTCTGGCTGGCTGCCGGCGCCCCCTTGTCGGCCGGAGCGTTGGCTGCCGCGGAGCACGCGGCGGCGCCCAACGGACACGCGATCGAGGTCCGGATCTCGCTCGAGGACCCAGCGCGGGCGTTTGCGCCGATGGCCGGCCGGGTCGGCCGGTTCAGGCTGGCCGCAGGTCCCGGCCTGCGGGTGGATACGGCGCTCGAGCCGGGAGAGCGTGTCCCGCCGGACTACGATCCTCTCGTGGCGAAGCTCATGGTCCACGCGGCCGACCGTCCGATGGCGATTGACCGCCTCCGCCGGGCACTCGACGAGACGGAGATCGACGGGGTCCAGACCACCCTGCCGTTCCATCGATTTGTGGCCGAGAGCGCGGCCTTCCGAAGCGGCGACCTGTCGACGGACTTTGTCGAGACCTATTGGGACGGGCCCGCGGTCCGCCGGGCTGCCGTCCGCCGGGCGCTCATGGCCGCCGGCCTGGCCTTCTTCGAGCCGGTCCCGACAGCGTTTCCTCTCTCCCTCGCCGGTTCGCCGGCCGAACCCCACGGCCCTGCCGGCTCGACCTGGCTGGCCGTCGCCCGGGCGGAGGGCATCGATCGGTGGCCCGGGTGAGCAACCGGGACGAAGCCCTTTGGGTCAGGCCGGCAGAAGCCAGCTACGCGGCCGGCGATCCTACTCTGACCGTCTGCCGCGGGAGCGCCACGACGCGTGACGATGGCGAGGCCGCTCCAGCCGTCGCCCGGATCGAGTGGCTCGACTCGGAGCATGCGATCCTTGCCGAAGAGCCGTCCGCGGACGCCGGGCCGGATCCCATCCGGACCCGAGTGGTCCTTGGGCCGGCCCACCGCCGAGCGGGCGACGGAATCCTGGTCCAGGAGGTTGTGGTCGATGGCTGGCGGGTGGAGGTGGAGCTCGAGCCCGAGAGCCGGGCGAGCCTCCGAGAACGTGCCCGGCGCGAGGCGACCGTCGTTGACCGCCCTGGGCCGATTCACATCGTGGCGGAGCTGCCCGGCCGGATTGCCGGCCTATCGGTCGCGCCGGGCGACGTGGTGGTTGCCGGCCAGCAACTCCTGGTGATCGAGGCAATGAAGATGCACAATGAGCTCCGGGCCCCACGGGCTGGGACCGTCGACCGGGTCGTCGTGGCGGTCGGCAGCGGGGTCGAGCTGGGCGACCTCCTCGTCGTTCTCCGATGAGCACGACCGAGCGGCCAGACCCGGGTCGCGAGCGCTGGCGGGCGACGACCCGGGAAGCCGCCAGCAAGGGCACGCCCGAGCGGCGCGCGACCTTCGTCACCAGCTCCGGGACGGTAATCCGCGACCTGTACACGCCGGCCGACGTCGCCGGGCTGGATGAGGATCGCGACCTTGGCCGGCCGGGCGAGTTTCCGTTCACGAGGGGTGTCCAGCCGACGATGTACCGCGGCCGCTTCTGGACGATGCGCCAGTACGCGGGCTTCGCCACGGCGGCCGAGACGAACGAGCGCTTCCGCTATCTCCTCGAGCAGGGCCAGACCGGGCTATCGGTGGCGTTCGACCTGCCCACCCAGATGGGCTACGACTCGGATGCTCCGGCGGCGGTCGGCGAGGTCGGCCGGGTCGGCGTCCCGATCAGCAGCCTGGCCGACATGGAGACCCTGTTCCAGGGGATCCCGCTCGAGCGGGTGAGCACGTCGATGACGATCAACTCAACCGCGGCGATCCTCCTCGCCCTCTACGTCGCCGCGGCCGAGCGCCAGGGTGCGCCGCGCTCGGCGCTGAGCGGCACGACCCAGAACGACATCCTGAAGGAGTACATCGCCCGGGGCACCTGGATCTACCCGCCCCGCCCCTCGATGCGCCTCGTGACGGACATCTTCGAGTTCAGCTCGCGCGAGCTGCCCCGCTGGAACACGATCAGCATCTCCGGCTATCACATGCGCGAGGCAGGCGCGACGGCCGCCCAGGAGCTCGCCTTCACCCTGGCCGATGCGATTGCCTACGTCGAAGCGGCGATCGAGCGGGGCCTCGACGTCGATGACTTCGCCGGGCGGCTGAGCTTCTTCTTCGCGGCCTGGAGTGAGCTCTTCGAGGAGGTGGCCAAGTTCCGGGCAGCCCGCCGGATGTGGGCCCGGATCGTCCGGGACCGCTTCGGAAGCCACAACCCACGCTCCCAGATGTGCCGCTTCCACGTCCAGACAGCGGGCAGCAGCCTGACCGCCCAGTCGATCGACAACAACGTCGTCCGGACGACCGTGCAGGCCCTTGCGGCGGTCCTTGGTGGAGCCCAGAGCCTGCACACGAACGCTCGCGACGAGGCACTCGCCCTGCCCACGGCCGAGTCGGCGCGGCTGGCCCTGCGGACCCAGCAGATCCTGGCCAACGAGGCCGGCGTGACGGAGACGCCTGACCCGCTCGGCGGGAGCTACTACGTCGAGGCGCTGACCGACGCACTCGAGCGGGCGGCCCTCGACTACCTGGCCGAGATCGAGGCTCTCGGCGGGACGCTTGCCGCTCTCGAAGGCGGCTTCCAGCAGCACCAGATCCAGGAAGCGGCCTATCAGGTCCAGACCGCGATCGAGCGTGGCGACCAGGTCGTGGTCGGGGTCAACAAGTTCCGCGACGAGGCTGGCCTGACGCCACCGACTCACAAGATCGACCCGGAAGGGGAGCGCCGCCAGATCGAGGGCCTCCGGCGGGTCCGGGCCGAGCGCGATCCCGCCGCCTGGGCGGCTGCCCTCGGCCGGCTGGAAGCGGCCGCGCGCGGCACGGACAATCTGCTGCCGCCGATGATCGACGCGGTCAAGGCGTATGCCACAGTTGGCGAGATCAGCGACCGCTTGCGAACGGTGTGGGGCGAACACCGTGAACTGATCACGATCTAAGCCCGCACCGAGCCTGGAACAGGAGGCCCCCGATGACCGTGCCCCGGACGCTCCCCGAGCAGATCCACCGAATCGGCCGGATCCATCATGTCGCGGTGGTCGTGGCCGACCTGGCCGCCTCCCTGGCGTTCTACCGGGACATCCTGGGCCTTGAGCTCGAGGTGGTCCAGGAGATCGCCCATGACCGGGTCCGGATCGCCTTCCTGCCGATCGGTGAGTCGAAGCTGGAGCTCGTCGAGCCAACCGACGCGACAACCGGCGTCGCCCGATTCCTCGCCTCGAAGGGGGAAGGCTTCCATCACGTCTGCCTCGAGGTCGCCAACCTTTCCGAGAGCCTGACCCGGCTGGCGATCGACGGCATCGAGCTGATCGACACTGCTCCGCGCAAGGGTGCCGAGGGGCCCGTGGCATTCCTTCACCCCCGCTCGTGCGGTGGCGTGCTGGTCGAGCTCATCGAGGCTCCCGGCGGCCCCTCCTGGGCCGCTCTCGGCTATTGAGCCTGGATCGCCGAGCCGGCGCGGCTCAGGGCTCTTTCACCGCCGCGTACCAGATCCGTTCGGCCACCTCCACGAGCGTCTCGCTCATCCGGGAGAAGCGTCGGTAGAGCTCACGCCGACCAGTGATCTCGCGAAGGTCCTCGCTCCCCAGAAGGTCGGCCATCGCTCCGCGGTAGATCCATTCAAGGGCGCGCTGGGCCTTGACCGCGCCATCGGCGTCGGTCGTCGGATCGTCCGGACCACCATCCATCGCAGATCGAGCGGTCAGCGCCATGTTGTCGAACGCCCGGCTGATCCGCCGGACACCCTCCGCGATCCTGTCGGACATCGCCGCGATCGGAGCATCCGGATGCATCCCGAGGAGCTCTGCCTCGCGCACCGTGTCCTTCGCTTCGTTGAGCACCGAGTCGAGGCGGCCCGACAGGACGAACAGGTCCTCCGGGGCGATCGGGGTGATGAACGCCCGGCGGACGGCGACACGAAGGGCTCGCTTGTGCACGTCGGCCCGGTGTTCGGCGTCGCGCAGCCGATCTGAGCCGGTCGGGTCGCCATTCGCCCAGGCGACGAGTGCCTCCATGCCCTCGACGGTGGTCGTGGCCTGGACGCGCAAGATCGCCAATACGTTGGACTCCGCCGGAAGCAGCCAGCTGAGCTTCGTCACTGTCGCAGGATCATCCGAGCAATCTCCAGAATGGCAGGCTGATCGCCCCGATCAAGCCGGCAGCCGGGATCGTGGTCAGCCAGGTCATCAGGTTCCTCCGGACGACCTCCCAGCGCACATGGTGCCACCGCCGCCGGGCAAGTCCGATCCCTACGATGGAGGAAGCGACGATCTGGTTGGTGCTGACCGGGGCGCCGAGGATCGATGCAACGAAGATCACGCCGGCTGAGCTGCCCTGGCTGACCAGCCCATCGACCGTCTTGACCGGGAAGATCCGTCGGCCGATCGTGTGGACGATGCCCCAGCCGCCCAGCGCCGTGCCGAGGGTCAGGACCACGGCCGAGACGAGGATGACCGGTGGGCTGACCACGAATGAGCTGCTCAGCCCTCCGGCGACCAGGAGTGCTGCGATCAGGCCGGCGGATTTCGAGGTGTCGTTGGCGCCGTGGCTGGCGGCAAGCCAGGCGGACGTAACGTACTGGGCGGCCCGGACAGGACCGGCGGCTCGAACGGAGGTTCGGGCGAACGACCGGAGGGCCGCCCGCTCCATCAGGTAGCCCGCGAGGGTGGCGACCACGGGCGTTAGCGCCAGGGCGGCGAGGATCCCGACCACGCCGACCGGACCACGACCGCCCGGGCCGGCCCAATTGATGGCGTTCGGCCCGGCATCGAGCAAAGCGGCCCCGACCAGGCCGCCGACCAGGGCATGCGACGAGCTCGACGGGATCGCCAGCCGCCACGTGATTGCCGTCCAGGCCGCGCCGCCCAAGGCTCCCGCTCCGACCACCGGGATCAGCCGCGGGCCGGACAGGACCACGATGGCGCCGAGGGTCCCGGCGACGGCCGTCCCGAACAGGAACGGTCCGGCGAGGTTGAACAGGGCCGCCAGGATGACAGCCGGGCCTGGGTTCGCCGCTCGGGAGGCGACCAGGGTCGCCGTCGCGGTCGCTGCGCCGGTCACCCCGTCGACGAAGGCGAAGACGAGAACCATTGCGACGGCCAGGACCAGGACGAGGTTCACCCGGCAGTCGCCCGGACACTGAACCGGCCGGCCCGGGCGTCCACCTCGAGGAGCAGCCCGTACGCGGCTGAGAGGCAGGCGCCGGTCAGGACCTCCTCGATCGGCCCGCTCGCGAGGACCGCGCCGGCGGTCAGGACCAGGGCGCGGTCGAAGCCAGCCGGGATCTCCTCGAGGTGATGGGTGACGAGGGCGATCGCCGGCGTACTGCCGGCCGCCATTGCGGTCAGTCGGACGAGGAGGTCCTCGCGGGCTCCGAGATCGAGCCCCGCGGCCGGCTCGTCGAGCAGGACGAGGTCGGGCTCGGTCATCAGTGTGCGGGCGATCAGTAGCCGGCCGCGCTCACCCGAGGACAGGCTGCCGAACATGCGCGCCTCGAAGCCGGCCAGCCCGAGCCGGGCCAGCCCGCCAACTGCCCGCTCCCGATCGGCCGGGCTGTAGCCGGCCCACCACGGGGCGAGCGCGGCGTGACGGGCGGTCAGGACCACGTCGAGGGCAGGCAGGGCCGGGTCGACGTCCGCGGCCAGGGCGGCGCTGACGTAGCCGATCCGCCGGCGCAGCTCGCGCGCATCGGTCCGGCCGATCGACTGGCCCAGGACGTCGACGCTGCCCCGGCTGGGCCAGAGGTAGGTGCTGGCCACCCGCAGGAGGGTTGTCTTGCCCGAGCCATTTGGGCCGACGATCGCCCAGCGCTCGCCGGCGCGGATCGTCCAGTCAACCCGGTCGAGGATCCAGCGACCCTCCCGGCGCACGCCGACGCCGGTCAGGCGGAGGACCGGGTCCGCGCTCAGAGAGACCAGGCGAACAGGATGTCTGGCGCCCGTTGGGCGGCCCGGCAGAAGGCCACGAGCTCACCGGCGAGCTGCCGGATCCAGGGTTTCTCCTCGCGGGGCAGGTCACCCAGCTCCTCGTCGAGCAGGTCGATCCAGCGCCCCGTCACCCGGTCGATCTGCCCATCGTCGAGCCGGGCGATTGCCTCCACCCAGCGCGGGTCGACCCGCTCGATCGTCCGATCGTCCTGGCCCGGCCGGCTGCCGGGCCCGCCGGCGCCGACGGAATCGAGTTCGCGACGGGCGTCAAGGAAATCGTGCGGCTCGTCCGCCCCGGTCACCATGCGGGCCGCCTCGCTGAACAGGTCGAGCCAGGTTGGATCGAGTCCGGCACCCAGGCCGAGGTGGGCGGCGAAACGGTGGGGGTCGCTCAGCGCCGCCAGGTCGTCCGTGCCGATCGCGACGAGGATCTCCTGCTGGTCCCCGGCGATCAGGTCCATCAGGGTACCCGTGGCTCTACCCATCGGCGTCGTTCATCCCTGGTAGCCGGCTGCCCGCAGGATCGCTGGAATCTCCATGGGCGAGGCGGCGACCCGGATACCGGCGGCCTCGAGCGCGGCGATCTTGCTGGCGGCCGTGCCGGAGCCGCCCGAGATGATCGCGCCGGCATGACCCATCCGGCGTCCCTCGGGTGCCGTCCGCCCGGCGATGAAGGCGGCCATCGGGACGCCCTGGAGGTGCTCGGTCGCCCAGGCCGCGGCCTCTTCCTCGGCCGAGCCGCCGATCTCCCCGATCAGCACGATCGCATCCGTCTCAGGATCGGCCGCGAACAGCCTTAGCACATCGAGGAACGTTGTCCCGATGATCGGATCGCCACCGATCCCGACGCAGGTCGACTGGCCGATCCCCGCGTCGGTCATCACCTGGACGGCCTCATAGGTGAGCGTGCCCGATCGGGACACGACGCCGGCGCCGCCCTCGCGATGGATGGATCCCGGGATGATCCCGACCTTGGCCCGGCCCGGCGATGTAGCGCCGGGGCAGTTCGGGCCGATCAATCGGGCACCGGCGGCGCGCACGACCTCGACCACCTTGAGCATGTCGAGCGCCGGGATCCCCTCGGTGATGCAGAAGATCGTGGCGATCCCGGCAGCGGCCGCCTCGAGGACCGCGTCGGGGGCGCCGCTGGCCGGGACATAGATGCAGGAGGTATTCGCACCGGTTTCGCGGACCGCCTCGGCAACCGTGTCAAAGACCGGGACCCGACCATCGAGGGCCCGCTGGCCGCCCTTGTTGGGGGTGACCCCGGCCACGATCGGGGTACCGTATTCGAGCGTTGCCCGCGAGTGGAAATCGCCTTCGCGACCGGTGATTCCCTGGACGACCAGGCGGGTATCCCGGCCGACCAGGATGCTCATCGGGCGGGCCCGGCCACGGCCACGGCCTTGGCCGCCGCGTCGTCCAGGGAGGACGCCGTCGCAAAGTGGTTCGCCTCGAGCAGGGCGCCGGCCTCGCTGGCATTCGTGCCGACGATCCGGACGACCATCGGGACCTCCCGGGCCTGCACGGCGCGGGCCTCGATCAGGCCTCGAGCGACCTCGTCGCCGCGGGTGATCCCACCGAAGATGTTGACCAGGATCGCCTTCACCTGTGGATCGGCCAGGATGATCCGCATTGCCGCGGCCACCTTGTCCGCCCGGGCGCCACCGCCGATGTCGAGGAAGTTGGCGGGCTCCCCGCCGGCCCGCTTGACCAGGTCCATCGTGGTCATCGCCAGGCCGGCCCCGTTGACCATGCAGCCGATCGAGCCGTCAAGCTTGATGAAGTTGATGCCTTCTTCGCGGGCCTCCCGATCGGCCGGATCCTCCTCGTCGAGGTCGCGCAGGGCCTCGAGCTCGGGGTGCCTGGCCAGCGCCGAGTCGTCGAGGGTGATCTTCGCATCGAGGCAGGCCAGCCGCTCCACGGCCATCCCGTCCGGGCCGGTCTCGCGCACGACGGCAAGGGGATTGATCTCGACGAGGTCGGCGTCGTTGACCAGCATCGTGGCCACGAGGCCCTCGGCAATCTTGGCGAACTCGCGCAGGTGCGGGCCGCCCAGCCCAACCGCGAAGGCGAGCTGGCGGGCCTGCCAGTCGAGCAGGCCGAGGTGGGGATGGGCTCCCAGCCGGTGGATCGCCGCCGGATTGACCCGGGCGACCTCTTCGATCTCGACGCCGCCCTCGGCCGAGGCCATGACCACGATCCGCCGGCTGACCCGGTCCAGGATGGCCCCCAGGTAGTACTCGCGAACGATCTCGGCAGCCGGCCCGACCAGGAGCTTGCGGACCTGGATGCCCTTGATCTGGAGGGCCAGGATCGCCGCCGCCGCCGCCTCGACCGCGTCCGCGTCGCCGGCGACCTTGACCCCGCCGGCCTTGCCCCGTCCGCCGACCAGGACCTGGGCCTTGACCACGACCTTCACGGCGCCGGCCTCGAAGGCGCGCTCGGCGGCCCGGCGTGCATCGCCGGCCGACCGGACGACCTCCCAGCCCGGCACCGGCAGGCCCTGCGCCAGCAGCAGGGACTTGGCGTCGGCTTCCTGGATCTTCACGGCGGCGGGTCTCCTGGGTCGGCCGAAGCCTTGGGTCGCGGCGGCGAGCGTCGGCCGGGGGCGTCGCCGACGGGTCGCTGGCAAGGCGATGGTACCGCGCCGTCGGCTGGGCGGCTTTGCCGGCCTGGCTCGAGTCGCCCCTGCGAGCCGCGATTCGGGTCCCCGCTTCGGGCGGAACCCGCATTCGGGCTAGAATGACTACCCGAGGAGCGGTATCCGGGCCCTTCGGCTGACCCCCGCCCAGCTCGCCAGAGGGAGATCCGTGCTGATCCGGTATCGCGGCGGAGAAGGGATGCTGGCGTGGGCATTCCATCGGATCTCGGGCGTCGCGATCTGGGTGTTCGTGACCCTCCACATCATCGACATCTTCCTGGCCGGCGCAAACCCCGGCGCGTACAACACGGTCCTCCAGGTCTATGCCAGCCCGATCGGCCGGATCGGCGAGACAGTCCTTGGGGCGGCCCTCCTGTACCACTCGCTCAACGGCCTGCGGATCATCATCATGGACTTCTGGCCAGTCTTCACCCGCTACCACCGCCAGCTGTGGTACCTGAACTGGGCCCTGTTCACGATCGTTGGCCTGCCGGTGGCCTTCATCATCCTCAAGCCGATCTTCGGGCAGTAGGGAGGGCTCGGAATGACCCAGCGCTACTCTCGCTCGGGCAGCATCCGGCCGACCCGGCAGGGCTCCGAGCGCACGATCTGGTACCTGATGCGGGTGACCGGCCTGGCCCTCTTCGTCCTGTCCCTCAGCCATTTCCTGATCCTGCATGTCCTGTATGACCCGAAGGACCAGACGGCGGCGTTCATCGCCAACGTCCGCTGGAGCAGCCTGTTCTGGCGGGCGAACGACTGGCTGTTCCTGATCGTCGTGATCATCCATGCGGTCCTCGGCATCCGGATCGTGGTCGGCGACTACCTCAAGGGCGCTGTCCGCACGGCCGTGATGACGGCGTTCTACCTCCTTGGACTCCTCCTGTTCACCTACGGCACGATCGTCGTCGTGACCCTACCCAAGCCAACCGGCTGAGGGCGACCGATGGACCAGGACTTCGATGCGCTGATCGTGGGTGCCGGCGGCGCCGGCCTCTGGGCGGCCCTGGAGCTGGCCCAGGCGGGGGTGCCGACTGCCGTCCTCACGAAGCTGTACCCAACCCGCTCCCATACCGGGGCCGCCCAGGGCGGGGTGTGTGCCGCCCTCGGCAACTACGAGGAGGACCACTGGGAGTGGCACATGTTCGATACGGTCAAGGGCGGTGACTACCTGACCGACCAGGATGCGGCCGAGGTCCTGGCTCGCGAGGCGATCGAGACGGTGATCGAGCTCGAGCACATGGGCCTGCCGTTCAATCGGACACCAGAGGGCAAGATCGACCAGCGTCGCTTCGGTGGCCACACCCGGAACTTCGGGGAAGGACCCGTCCGCCGGGCGTGCTTCGCCGCGGATCGGACCGGGCACATGATCCTGCAGACGCTCTACCAGCAGTGCATCAAGGCCGGGGTGCAGTTCTTCGACGAATACCAGGTCGTCGACCTCCTCTTCGACGGCGGCGAGGTCGGGGCCGGCGGTCGGGCCGCAGGAGTGGTCGCCTATCGCATCGCCGACGGCGAGCTCCACGCGTTCCGCGCCAAGGTCGTCCTGCTGGCGACCGGTGGGTTCGGCCGGATGTTCCGGATCACCTCGAATGCCTGGTCACTGACCGGCGACGGAGTTGCGCTGGCCTATCGCCACGGGGTGCCGCTCCAGGACATGGAGTTCTTCCAGTTCCATCCGACCGGCATCGTTGGCCTCGGGATCCTGCTGTCGGAGGCGGCCCGGGGAGAGGGTGGCTACCTTCGCAACGACTCCGGCGAGCGGTTCATGGCCCGCTACGCCCCAAATCTGATGGAACTCGGCCCGCGCGACCTGGTCAGCCGAGCGATCTACCAGGAGGTCCGGGCCGGACGGGGGATCGGCGGCAAGGACTACGTCTACCTGGACATCACCCACCTCGGCCGGAAGATGATCGAGGAGAAGCTGCCCGACATCGCCGATTTCGTCCGGACCTACCAGGGCATCGAGCCGATCACCGAGCCGGTGCCGATCCAGCCCACGGCCCACTATGCAATGGGCGGCATCCCGACCGACCTCAACGCCCGGGTCATCCGCGACGCGGACAGGACGATCGTGGCGGGCCTGTACGCCGCCGGCGAATGCGCCTGCGTCAGCGTGCACGGGGCCAATCGGCTGGGCACCAATTCACTGGTTGACCTGCTCGTCTTCGGCCGCCGGGCCGGCCGGCAAATGGCTCGTGACGTGCGCGGTCTCGAGCTGCCTGACCTGGATCGCGACGCGATCGAGCCGGTCCGGGCCGAGCTCCGGGCGATCTCCGAGCGGCCCAGCGGCGAGAGCCCCGCCCGGATCCGGGCCGACCTGGCCGACGTGATGATGGATAACGTGGGCGTGTATCGGACCGAGGAGCTCCTGGCGGCAGCCCTGCCCCGGGTCCGGGCGCTCCAGGAGCGGTACGGCCGGATCCACATCGACGATAAGGGCACGGTCTTCAATACGGACCTGCTCGAGGCCCGCGAGGTTGGCTACCTGCTCGACTGTGCCGAGACGACGGTGGTCTCCGCGCTGGCCCGCAAGGAGAGCCGCGGCGCCCACGCCCGCGAGGACTATCCCGAGCGTGACGACGTGAACTACCTGAGCCACACACTGGCCTACCAGGCCGAGGGCGGGCCGCGGCTCGCCTACAAGCCGGTCACGATCACCCGTTTCCAGCCGAAGCCGCGAACCTACTAGCTTGAGCGCCCACGATGCAGGTTGATCTGCGGATCCTTCGTTACGACCCCGAGCGCGACGCCGGACCGCACTGGGTGTCGTACTCGGTCGAGGCCGAGCCAACGGACCGTGTCCTCGACCTGCTCCACCGGGTGAAATACGAGGTCGACGGCGCGCTGACGTTCCGCCGGTCGTGTGGCCATGGCGTGTGCGGCTCGGACGCGATGCTGATCAATGGTCGCAACCGGCTGGCCTGCAGGATCCGGGTCGAGCAGCTCGGCCGACGCAGGATCAGCGTGGCGCCGTTGCCTGGCCTGCCGGTGATCAAGGACCTGGTCGTCGACATGGACGGCTTCTTCGCCAAGTACCGCAGCGTCCAGCCGTTCCTGATCACCGACGGGCCGCCGCCCAGCCGCGAGCGGCGCCAGTCGCCGGAGGAGCGGGCCCGCTACGACGACACGACAAAATGCATCCTGTGCGCCGCCTGCACATCGTCCTGCCCGTCGTTCTGGGCCCAGCCGGACTACGTTGGTCCGGCCGCGATCGTCCAGGCCCATCGCTTCATCTTCGACTCGCGTGATGAGGGAGCCGACGAGCGCCTCGAGATCCTGGCCGACCAGGATGGCGTGTGGCGCTGCCGCACGATCTTCAACTGCACCGACGCCTGCCCGCGCGGGATCGAGATCACCCGGGCGATCCTCGAAGTATCGGCCGCGATCGTCGAGCGTCACGGCTGAGCGGTTTCTTCGATCCAGCCGAAGGCGGCGGTGATTCGACGGGCCTGCGCCTGATCGTGCGCACCGATGGCGCCGCCAAGGGCAATCCTGGCCCGGCCTCGTCGGGGGCCGTCCTGATCGATGCGTCAAAGCCCGGCTCGCGCGATCCGCTGGCTCGACCATTGGCCACGATCAGCGAGTACCTCGGGGTACGCACGAACAACGTCGCCGAGTACGTCGGCGTCGTCCGGGCGCTCGCCCTTGCCCTCGAGCTCGGTGCAACCGAAGTGGACCTGCTCCTCGATTCGAAGTTGATCGTGGAGCAGGTGAACGGGCGCTGGCGGGTCAAGGACCTGAAGATCGCGCCGCTCCACGCCGAAGTGAAGGCATCCCTGGTGCGGTTTCGGCGGTGGACCGCCAATCACGTGCCACGGGCCCAGAATTCGGCCGCCGATGCGCTGGCCAACGAGGCGATCGACCGGGTCCGGGCCGGGGGTCCCCCGGTCGTGGTCCGCAGACTCGACCGGATCTAGTCACTCGCCGTGTCTCCAAGAGGCAGCTGAGCAGGCCGGTCACGGCCGCGAGGGTCGCCGATCCGGTGAATCGGTTGGTCGCCAGCGTCAGGCGCCCCATCTTCCGCGGTAGGATACCGGGGCCAGCGAGGCGTCCGGATGGTCGCGCGGCGGGTCCTCCGGGATCCGTCTCGAGGAAAGTCCGAGCTCTTCAGCGCAGGGTAGCGGGTAACGCCCGCCCGCCGTGAGGCGAGGACCAGTGCCACAGAGACGAGTCCGGCCGCTTCGGCGGCCGGGGTGAAACGCGGCAAACTCTACCCGGAGCAAGGCCAAATAGGAGGGCGCAACCCGTTGTCGGGCAACCGGCGCGGGGGAGAGGTGCGCTGCCCAGCCCTCGGGTCGGCCGCATGAACCGTCGGGCAACCGGCGGTCGAGATGGATGACCGTCCCCGCGAGCGATCGCGGGACAGAACTCGGCTTACAGGGTGCCTCGCTGGCGCCCCTGCCCAACCCCGTGATCAGTCTTCGTCGGGCCGGAAGATGTGCGCCGCAGAACAGGCATTGCAGACCGGCGTAGCGGACTCCAGGTCGCCCAACGGGATCGGCACCTTGCGCTCGGGAAAGAGGCACTCGACCTCGTAGATCCGCTCGTCATCGGCGGTCACGGCGATCAGCCGGCGGTACGTGCAGCGGCGGATCCGGGCCTTGGCCAGGTGCGACGTCTCGGATGCGCCCTCGGCCTCGAGCGGCGCCATGGGCAGCTGAATCGCCATCTGACTGTGCCGTCCCTCGTCATGCGTGCGCTCCGGCCGGCCGTTCGGCCCGCCTGGAGTTGACCCTAGCACCGCCTCGCTCCGGCCTTCAACGAGCGGAAAGTACTGCCTTCGCGCCCTCACCCGGTTTGAGCCTGTTCCTGGATTGACGGATGCTCGTTGAGCGCTATAGTAGCGCGAAGTGGCACGAAGTGGCACCAAGTGGGGAACAGTCCCAATATCCGGGACGACGCCTCGCGAGCGCCACCGACGAGTAGCCGATCCGGCGTCCGCGGCATCGCCCGCTCATCTCCAAGCGCAGACGACAGGGAAACCCGAACGGTGTTCACCGGCGAGTACCGGCACTCGGTGGACGACAAGGGACGAGTCGCGGTCCCCGCGAAGTTCCGCGTCCAGCTCGACGGCGGCGCATACGTTGCCCGCTGGCTCGACGCATGCCTGGCGATCTTCCCCAAATCGGCCTGGGAGGAGCTTGCCGGCAAGGTCGGCGGCCTGCCGATCGGCGACGCCAACGCCCGCACCTTCAGCCGGGCCCTGTTCGCCAGCGCCTACGAGGTCGAGCCCGATCGGCAGGGCCGAATCGTCCTGCCGGCGACCCTGCGTGAGGCAGCCGGGCTGGGTGGCGACGCCGTTGTCGTGGGCGCCCGTGATCACGCCGAGATCTGGGCCCCGGACCGCTGGGATGAATACCGCCGGGCGATGGACGCTCCGGACGCCATGGCCGAACACCTCAGCGGGCTGGGGATCTGAGGCCCGCCGAGGGCACCACACGCGCTTCCAGGGTCCGTTTGGATCCGTCAGTCGAGTCGGAGGAGAGATGGAGGATGGGCATCTGCCGGTCCTGGTGGAAGAGGTCATGACGATGCTCGCCCCTGCGGCCGGCAGCCTCCAGATCGACGCGACGCTCGGCGGCGGTGGGCACACCGAGCGGATCCTGGAAGCGTCGTCACCCGACGGCCGGCTGCTCGGCCTCGATGCTGACCCGGCCGCCATCGCCCGGGTGCGAGCTCGGCTTGGCCCGCGCTTCGGAGACCGGCTGGTCCTGTGCCGGGCGAACTTCCGCGAACTCGCTGGCGTCGCCCCGGCCAACGACTTCGGGGCGGTCGACGGCCTCCTGTTCGACCTTGGGCTGTCCGGCTTCCAGCTGGCCGACCGCGAGCGCGGCTTCGGGATCCGGACCGGCGGCCCACTTGATATGCGTTTCGACCCCAGCCAGGGGGTCGCCGCCGCGGAGCTCCTGGCCAGCCTCGACGCCACCGAGCTGACCGCCCTCTTGAGGCGCTTCGGCGAGGAGCCGCGGGCCCCCCGGATCGCCCGGGCGATCGTCGCTGCCCGGCAGACGTCGCCGATCACGACCGCCGAGGAGCTGGCCGAGCTGATCGTCCGGGTTGCTCCGGCCGGTATTCCCGGGCGGCGCCGGATCCATCCCGCGACCCGAGTCTTCCAGGCCCTTCGGATCGCCGTCAACTCGGAGCTCGACGCCCTCGACGAGGCGCTCGCCGCGGCCGTCGACCTGCTCAGGCCGGGCGGCCGGCTCGTCGTCCTTAGTTACCACTCGCTCGAGGACCGGATCGTCAAGCGCTTCTTCCAGGCCGAGCGGCGTGGCTGCGTCTGTCCGCCCAGTGTTCCCGTCTGCATCTGCGGACGATCGCCCCGGCTGCGCCTCGTGACCCACCCGTCGCTCACCCCGACGGCCGCCGAGATCGCCCATAACCCACGCGCCCGGAGTGCCCGCCTGCGGGCCGCCGAGCGACTCGCAGCCTGATCGTCAGCCGGAGGGAGGAGACTCATGAGCAAGCACCACCAGTCGCATCGCCGGCGCTCGTACGGCCGGCGTCAGCACGAGCTCCACGAGCGCCAGGTTGAGTCGCGCGATCCGCACCGGGTCGACGGCGACGATGCCGGGACGGACGACCGCGGCCAGTCGCCCGTCCGCTTCGAGCTCGACGGGGCGAGCCAGCGGCTGAGCTACTCGGTGGGCGACTGATGGCAGTCCAGGCGGGTCGACTCGGTCGGTCGGGCATTCGCGGGATCTCGAGCGCCGTTGCCCTGCCGCGCTCCGGGCCGGCCGTCCAGCCGCGGCCCCGGACGGACGCGGCACCGGCGATTGCGCGGCGGCGGGCGCGCACGGCCGTCCGCGCCGGACGCCAGGCGAACCGGGTCGGGATCCTGCTCGGGGCGATCGCGATCATCTTCGCGCTGGGCTTCTTCTCGCTCGCCCAGACCGTCCAGGTCTCGACCACCGGCGTCGACATCGACCGGCTGACGAACCAGCAGGCGGCCCTCCAGGGGCAGCGCCAGCAGGTGATCAGCGACCTGAACCGGCTCGGTGGAGCCTCCGCGATCCGCAAGTTCGGGATCGACCTGGGCCTCGACCAGCTCGGCAACCCGCTCATCGTCCCGGCCCGGTAGCCCGGATCGATCGATGCTTGGTCGGACCGACTCTCGGCGGCGCCTCCTCGTCGTCCTGCTCGTCTTCGTCGTTACCGGCAGCGGGCTGGTCGCCCGGCTGGCCTGGTGGCAGGTAGCCCAGCAGCCGATGCTGGCGGCGAGGGCCCAGGACCAGACGCTGACCCAGGTCTCGATCCCGAGCCGGCGCGGAACGGTCTACGACCGGAGTGGGACGGTGGTCCTGGCGACCACGGTCGACCGGTACATGCTCGAGGCGAACCCGAACCTGCTCGGCCCCGACGCGGCTGCTCGCACCCGGCTGACCACTGACCTGATCGGGATCCTTGGTCTCGTTCCGGCGGACGCCGCGGTCTTCAGCCAGAAGCTCAACTCCAACCGCCCGTACGTCATCCTCGCCCACGACCTCGACCAGGCCACGGCCGATCGGCTGCAGGCTGCGATCACGGCCGAGGGCGCCGGCAACGAGGTGGACCTTGCCACCGAGGCGGCCCGGGTCGAACCGCAGGTGGGTGGCGCACCCAAGACCTCCCTGGCGGCGCAACTGCTTGGCTTCGTCAACCGCGATGGCGTGGGCCAGTATGGAATCGAGCAGTACTACCAGGACACCCTGGCCGGCCGGCCCAAGGTCGTGCTGGCGGCCCGCTCGATCAACGGCCGCGCGCTGATCGATACGGCCCAGGTCATCGACCCGGGCGCGCCCGGCCAGGACATCACCCTCACGATCGACGACAGCCTGCAGCTGGGCGTGGAGCAGGAGGTGATGGCCGCAGCCGTGGCCGACAGCGCGGTGTCCGTCTCGGCCGTCGTCATCGACCCGAAGACCGGGCAGGTCTACGCGGAGGCGAGCTACCCGTCATATGACGCGAACAACTACGCCCAGACGCCCTCGAGCCGGTTCGTCGACCCGGTGATCAGCGCGACCTACGAGCCGGGTTCCGTGTTCAAGATGCTCACTGCCCTGGCCGCTCTGCAGCAGGGCACGATCACCCCGACCAGCATCGTCAACGATTCGGGCTCGTTGTCGCTCGACCACGGCGCGGCCCGGATCTACGACTCGGACAAGCGGCCGATGGGCAGGATCACGTTCGAGAAGGTCCTGGCGTTCTCGCGCAACGTCGGCGCGGCCCGGGTTGCCCTTGGCCTGGCTTCGACCACGAACCGCGCGGCCTCGATCCTGAAGGCGACCTGGGACAAGCTAGGGATCGGCCGGCCGACCGGGATCGACCTGGCCGGCGAGGCGCGGGGTACCGTCCACGACCCGGCGATCCAGCCGTGGCACCAGGTGGACGTGGCCAACGGTGCCTTTGGGCAGGGGGTCGCCGTCACAGTGATCCAGCTGGCAACGGCCTACGCGGCGATGGTCAACGGCGGCACCCTGGTCACGCCCCATGTCGTGGCGGCGATCGGCAACCAACCGGTCGCGCCGACGCCCGGCGCCCAGGTGATCTCGCCGACGATCGCCGCGACCCTGACCAACCTGATGTCGTACGTCATCCATACGGTCCCCTGGTACGCGGCCAAGACACTGGTCAAGGGCTATGTGATCGGCGGCAAGACCGGCACGGCCCAGATCTGGGATCAGCGCCAGAACCACGGCCATGGCGGCTGGATGCCCAATCGGTTCAACAACACGTTCGTTGGCTACATCGGCCGGAATGCCCCGGACCTCGTGATCGCGGTCGAGATCCACGAGGGCAAGCCGCTCGTGATCAAGCAGGGCGACCTGCCCCTCGCCGTCGAATCCTACGAGCTGTTCCGACGTATCGCGACCGACGCGATGACGACGCTCGACCTCCACCCGACCGGGTCGGGGACCCCGACCAGTCAGAACCCGTGACCCCGGGTCGTGGGACACTGGCCGCCGTGACCGACCCGCCCGGCATGCCGCTGCCACCACCGGGGAGCGAGTCGTTCGACGCTGCCGAGCTCGCCCGGTTGAGTGGCGGCCGTCTTGTTCATGATGCCCGCCGGCCGATCCGCGGCGCGGCGGTCGATTCCCGGCGAGTGCTGCCCGGCAACCTCTTCGTGGCCCTGCCCGGCGAGCGGACCGACGGCCACGAGCATCTCGCCGAGGCGGTGGCCAACGGAGCGGCCGCCGTCCTGGTCAGCCGGCCCGGCCTGCCGTCCGAGGTGCTCGGCGAGGTCAGTGTCGTGCGCGTCGGCCGGCCGATCGACGCGCTCGGGGCGATCGCCAGCGGCTGGCGCGGTCGTTTCGACCCGCTCACGGTTGGAATCACCGGGAGCATCGCCAAGACATCGACGAAGGAGGCGGTCGGCGCGGTCCTCGCCGTGCGCTTCCGAACCCTGCGCAGCGAGGGCAACGAGAACAACGAGATCGGCCTGCCGCTGACAGTCCTCCGCCTCGATCGATCGGTCGAGGCGCTCGTCCTGGAGATGGGCATGTACGTCGGCGGCGAGATCGCCGACCTGGCCCGGATCGGCCGGCCGCAGATCGGCGTGGTGACGTCCGTCCAGCCGGTCCACCTGTCGCGAATCGGGTCGATCGAGGCGATCGAACGGGCGAAGTCGGAGCTTGTCGAGGCACTCCCCGCGGGTGGGACGGCCATCCTCAACGCAGACGACGAGCGGGTCGCCCGGATGGCCGACCGGACCGCGGCCCGGGTGCTGACCTACGGTTTCGGGCCGGCGGCCGAGGTGACTGCCGAAACCGTGGAGTCGGCGGCTGTCGCGGGCATGCGTTTCGTCCTGCGAACCCCAGCCGGGCGCCGGCCGATCGCCCTCCCGAGCCTGGGTCGGCATGCCGTCCACAATGCGCTGGCGGCGGCCGCCGTGGGCACGGCCGCCGGGCTCGGCCTTGACGAGATCGTCGCCGGCCTGGCGGTCCCGCCGCCGGCGACGCATCGCGGCGACCTGATTCGTCTGGGAGACGTGACGATCCTGGACGACAGCTACAACGCCGCGCCGGCGTCGATGGGCGCGGCCCTGGCGGTCCTGGCCGGCCTGCCCGGCCGCCGCGTGGCGGTCCTCGGTGAGATGCTCGAGCTGGGCGCCGGTCACGAGGCGGGCCATCTCCAGGTCGGCCGGTTGGCCGCCGCGGTGGTCGATCTGCTCATCGTCGTCGGCCGGGGAGCCGAACCGATCGGTCGGGCAGCCCGCGCCGCGGGCATGCCGGCTGGCCGGGTGATCGAGGTGGCCAACCGCCAGGCGGCGCTCGAGGCCCTCCGGCCACGGTTGGCCTCGGGCGATGTCGTCCTGGTCAAGGCATCCAATGGGATCGGACTGGGCCGGCTGATCGAGGACCTCCGGATCGAGCTCGACCAATGACGATCGGGACGATCGAGCTGATCCAGGGGCTGCTGATCGCATTCCTCCTCGTCGTGGTCCTGATGCCTCCGTACATCCGGTTTGCCCGCCAGGTCCGCTTCGGCAAGCACATCCGGGTCGAGGGTCCCCAGAGCCACTACCTCAAGGAAGGCACCCCGACCGGGGCCGGGATCCTGATCGTCCTCGTCGTCGCCGCCGTGGCCGTCCTGCTGGGTGCCGTCGGTGCCGACACGCCGGACACCTACTCGCCCCTCGGCGCGCTGCTCGGGGTGGCCGCCCTGGGTGCCTTCGACGATTACCTGAACGTCCGGACCGGTGACGGGATCCGGGCCCGGCACAAGCTGATCTGGCAGATCGTGGTGGCCGTCCTCGCCGCGCTGTACATCCAGCGGCACTTCAACATCGACGCAATCCGGGTGCCCTTCGCCGGCGACGTGGTGATCGGGGCACCGCTCTGGATCATCTTCGCGGCCTTCGCCATCGTCTCCACCAGCAACGGCGTGAACATCACCGATGGCCTCGACGGCCTGGCCGGGGGAACGACCGCGTTTGCCTTCGTCGCCTACATGATCATTGCCCTGCTCAACGTGCCCCACCAGCCGAACCTGGCCCTGCTCTGCGCGATCATCATCGGGGCGACCGTGGGCTACCTCTGGTTCAACGTCCATCCGGCCCAGGTCCTGATGGGTGATTCGGGCTCGCTGTCGCTGGGGGCCTGTCTGGCCGTCACGGCCCTGATCACCGGCCAGATCGTCGTCCTGCCCTTGATCGGGCTGGTCTTCGTCGTCGAGACCGGCTCGGTGATCCTCCAGGTCGCCTACTTCAAGGCGACGGGCGGCCGGCGGATCTTCCTGATGAGCCCGATCCATCACCATTTCGAGCTGTCGGGCTGGGACGAGGAGAAGATCACGGTCCGGTTCTGGATCGTGGGCGTCCTGGCCGGGCTGATCGGGGTGACCCTGTTCCTCGCCTCGATCCACGCGCTGGCATGATCGCGTTGACCGTGGACCCGGACCGCCTCAGCCTCGCCGCGATCCGCTCGGGTGCGCTCGCCGGCCGGCCGGTGACGGTCCTCGGCCTGGCCCGCAGTGGCGTCGCCCTGGCCCGCTTCCTGGTCGACGCCGGGGCCGAGGTGACGATCTACGACGGCCGCCCGGCACTCGAGCTGGCCGACTCGATTGAGCGACTCGAAGGCCGGCCCGTCCGGCTGCTCGCCGGCCCGGCGGTGGATCCCGCCGAGGCGCTCCGGGGCACGACCCTGGTCGCCACGTCGCCGGCGATCTCGCCCGACTTTCCGACAACGGAGCCGCGCCTGCGCTCGATCCTGCAGGGCCTCGTCGCCGGCCGCGCCGCCGGCGATCCGACGGTTCCGGCGATCCTATCGGAGGTGGATCTCTTCATCCGCCTGTGCCCGGCCCCGACGATCGGGATCACCGGCACGAAGGGCAAGACGACGACCGCCGCGCTGATCGAGCATCTTCTCGCGGCGGACCCCAATCATCGCGCCATCCTGGGCGGCAACATCGGCCGGCCGCTCGTTGATCGCCTGCTGGAGCTCCGTCCGGACGATCGGGTCGTGCTCGAGCTGTCCGAGTTGCAGCTGCCGACGCTCTCCCGCGGCACCCTCGTCGCGGTCTATACCAACGTCACCTCGGACCACCTCGACCGGCACGGCAGCCTCGAGCAGTACCGCCGGGTGAAGCGCCGCCTGGCCGAGCTGGTCGACCCCGGCGGAGCGCTCGTCCTGAACGCCGACGATCCAACCGTGGCCGCCTATGCCGGGCTGGGCAGCGCGCCCGCGGTCATGTACCGGCTCGAGCGGCCGATGCCCAGGGGCGTCGGGATCGTCGAGGGCTGGATCGTCGCGGCTGGCGTCGAGCGCCTGTCGCTGGCCGGTGGCGGGACTGCCGTGACCGGGCCGGGCGGTCGGATCCTGCCGCTGGCCGAGCTGCCGCTGCCCGGCCGGCACAATGTCTCGAACGCCCTGGCTGCGATCAGCGTCGGGCTGCTGTTCGGCCTGGCGCCCGACGCGATCCGGGCGGCAAGTGCCACCTTCCGCGGGGTCGAGCATCGCCTCGAGCCGGTCGGCGAGCTGGCCGGCGTGCGCTTCGTCAACGATTCGCAGGGGACCCAGCCCGACGCCGTCATCGCGGCGCTGCGGGCGTACCCGGCGCCGATCGTCCTGATCGCCGGGGGTCGGGACAAAGGGGTCGATCTCTCGGCGCTCGCCGCGGTCGTCGCCCAGCGGGCCGCGGCGGCCGTCCTGATCGGCGAGAGCGGCCCCAGCCTTGAGCGCCTCTTCCGGGCTGCCGGCCTCGCCCGCACCGAGCGGGCCACGACACTCGAGATCGCGGTCCGGCGGGCCGACGCGATCGCCCGAGAGATCCGGGCTGGCCAGGCCGCCGCCCGGCCCGACGATCCCGACGGGGTCCCGCGGGCAACGGTCCTGTTAAGTCCGGCCGCGGCGAGCTTCGACATGTTCCCCGATTACGAGGCCCGCGGCAGGGCGTTCACGGCAGCGGTCGCCGCCCTGGCCGCGGAACGGAACGGGCCGCGGAGCGGGATGGAGGAGCGATGAGCGTCATCACCAGCCTGGTCAGGCCGACGATCCGGAGCCGAGCGACGACCCGCCGGAACGCGCCCAACGTCGTCCGGCGCGAGACCCATGGTCCCGACTACGTGGTCCTCGTGGCGGTCGTCGCCCTGACCGCGATCGGCGTCCTGATGGTCTATTCGTCCTCGGCGATGCAGGCGTACGCCGGCTCCTCGAACTCGTTCGCAGTCGTCGGTCCGCAGGTCGTGTGGGGCGCCCTCGGGCTCGTTGCCCTGATGGTCATGACCCGGGTGGACTACCGCCGGTTGCGGCTCCTGTCCATCCCGCTGTACCTGGTCGCGATCGGACTCCTGGTCCTCGTCTTCGTCCCATCGTTCAACCGGGTGGTCGGTGGCTCTGCCCGCTTCCTGCAGGTGGGTCCGCTGCCGGCGATCCACCCGGCAGAGGTCGGCAAGCTTGCCCTGGTCATCTATCTCGCCCACTGGCTGGCGAAGCGGGGCAGCGGCGTCCAGAGCTTCTGGGCCGGCTTCCTGCCGTTCCTCCTGATCTACGTGCCTCTCGTCCTGCTGGTCGTGGCCGAGCCCGACCTGGGGACCGCCTCGGTGATCGCCCTGACCGGCCTGTTGATGTTCTTCATCGCCGGCGCCAACCTTGGTCACCTGGCGGCCCTGACCGGGCTGGGCGTGACCGGGGTGGCGGCGTTCATGCTCCACGGCTACCAGCTCGAGCGGATCCGGATCTGGCTCAACCCGTGGCAGGACACCAGCGGCGCCGGCTACCACGCGATCCAGGGCCTGCTGGCGCTCGGCCTCGGCGGGATCTTCGGGGCTGGCCTGGGGCAGAGCCAGGTGGCTGGCGGGATCGCCCTGCCGAATGCCAGCAACGACTTCATCTTCGCCGTGATCGGCGAGGAATTCGGGCTGCTTGGGGCGGGCATCGTGATCGCCCTGTTCATCATCCTGGCCTATCAGGGCGTCCGGATCTCGCTGGCCGCGCCGGACACGTTCGGGGCGCTGCTGGCCGCGGGGATCACCGCCTGGCTGTGTGTCCAGGCGTTCATCAACATCGCCGTCGTGGTCGCCCTGATCCCGATCACCGGAATCACCCTGCCGTTCATCAGCGCCGGTGGCTCGTCGCTGTCGATCAGCCTGGCGGCCGTGGGAATCCTGCTGTCAATCTCGCGAGAAACCGTGGAACGAGGCACCTGGAACGATGCGTCTGCTGATCGCGGGCGGCGGAACGGGCGGGCACATCTACCCCGCACTGGCCGTCGCCCGGTCACTTCGCGCTAACCCGGCCGAACCGGAGATCACCTGGCTCGGCGGACATCGCGGCCTGGAGGCCGGGATCGTCCCGGCGGCCGGGATTCCGATCCGCCGGCTCGCCCTGCGCTCGCTGCGCAGCACCGACCGGTCGATCCACCTCGCCCTGGATCCGGCCCGACTGGCGCTGTCCGTGCCGCAGGCCACGGCGATCCTCCTCCGGGAGCGCCCGGCCGCGATCTTCACGACCGGTGGTTACGTGGCGATCCCGATCATCCTCGCGGCCAGCGCCCTGCGGATCCCGGTTGTCATGTGGGAGGGCAACGTGATCCCCGGCCGGAGCGTCCGGGCCACCGCTCGGCTGGCCGACGCGGTCGCCGTCTCGAACGGGGCGACGTGCTCCGCCCTCGGCCTTCCTGCCGGCCGCTGCTTCGAGACGGGTACCCCGATCCGCGAGCTGGCCGGGATCGACCCGATCGCCGCGCGCGATCGGTTTGGCGTGCCGCCGGGTGGCCGGCTGCTCCTGATCTTCGGCGGTTCGCAGGCCGTCCGGCGCTTCAACGCCGCGGTGGCCGAGGCGCTCACCCGGCTCGTTGAGCGGGTCCACCTGATCCACGTCACGGGTGACGCCGGCTACGCGGCCGCCCTGGCCGCTCGCGAGGCCCTGCCGGCCGCCGTCCGGGACCGCTATCGGCCATACCCCTTCCTGAGGGCCGAGATGACCGATGCCCTGGTCGCCGCCGACCTGATCGTGGGCCGGGCGGGCAGCTCGACCCTGGCTGAGGCGACCGCCCTCGGCCGACCGCTCGTCATCGTGCCCTACCCCCATGCCGCCGGCCACCAGCGGGCGAACGCCCAGCCGCTCGTCGAGGCCGGCGCCGCCCGGCTGATCGAGGATGACCGCTTCGATGCCGGGTCCCTGCTCGAGGCGGCCGCGATCCTCGACGACCCGGTCAGGCACAACGCGATGGCGGCCGCCTCGCGTGCCCTGGGCCGCCCGGCTGCCGCTGCGGCGGTCGCCGACCTCGTCCTGGCTGCGGCCGAGCGACGGGCCTTTCCGGAGCCTGCCGCGATCCTCCGGCGGGCCCGCGGCGAGCTGGTCGGATGAGCCCCGTCACCGGGCAGCCGGCTTCGTTCGACGCACTCCTGATCGGCACCGATATCCAGCGCCGGATCGGGGTGAAGACCTCGCGCGACGAGTCCCTGGCCCGCTTTACGACCCTCCGTCTGGGCGGACCGGCCGATCTGTTCGCGGTCGCCCACAACGCCTTCGAGTTGCGCAAGCTGGTCCAGTTCGCCCGCTCGCGCGGTCTTGCCCATACGGTCCTGGGGCGAGGCAGCAACGTGCTGATCGCCGAGGCCGGGATCCGCGGGCTGGTGATCCAGGATCGGGCCGAGGGGATCGAGATCGCTGGCCAGACCCTCGTCGCGGAGGCCGGCGTGCCGATGGCACGGGCCGCCACGGTCAGCCAGGGGGCCGGGTTGTCCGGGTTGGAATTCGGCCTGGCGATCCCAGGGACGGTCGGCGGCGCCGTCTGGGCGAATGCGGGTGCCCACGAATCGAGCACGGGGGCGATCCTCGAGACCGCCCGCTTGCTGGCTGCGGACGGCAGCGAGGGCCAGTTGACGCCGGCCGAGCTCGGGCTCGGCTACCGTGACAGCCGGCTCAAGCACGGCGACCCGGACGGCCCACCGGAGATCGTCCTCGGGGCGACCTTCCACCTCACGCCGGCGTCGGCCGACGAGATCAAGGAGCGGCTCGAAGAGATCAAGCGTTGGCGCCAGGAGCATCAGCCGCTGGGCACCCCGAGCGCAGGCTCGTGGTACCGCAACCCGCTGCCCCAATCGGCCGGGGCGCTGATCGACGCAGCCGGGCTGAAGGGTCTCCGGATCGGCGGGGCAGCCGTGAGCGAGAAGCACGCCAACTTCCTGGTGAACGATCGCAAGGGAACGCCGAACGACCTCCGCCGGCTTTCCGACCGGGTCAGGGCCGAGGTCGCGCGGCGGACCGGGATCGAGCTCGAAGAGGAGGTCGTCTACCTCGGCGACTGGGGCGAGTGGCAGCCGGAGGCGGCCCCGTGAGTCCCCGGCCGCCGGTCGTCGTCCTCCTCGGTGGACCATCAGCCGAGCACGACGTCTCGATCGTCTCGGGCTCGGCCGTGGCCAGCGCCCTCGCCGAGGCGGGATACGACGTGAACCGGGTACTCATCGACCTCGGCGGCGGCTGGTGGCGGCTGCCCGGCGCGCTCAGCAACGGGCCCGGTGCGGCCGCCCTCGTCCCGGCCGATTTCGACGATCCCGCGATTCTCGGCGCCGACGGTCCACTGACGAGTGGCGTCGTCCTCGAGCGGCTGGCGGACGATGAGCCCCGGCCGGTCGTGTTCATTGCCCTGCACGGCCCGTTCGGCGAGGACGGCACCGTCCAGGCGCTGCTCGAGGCGGCCGACCTGCCCTACACGGGATCGGGCGTGGCGGCGTCGGCAGTGGGCATGGACAAGGCGCTGTTCAAGCGCCTCGTTCGGGGTCTGGGCCTGCCGGTCGTCGATTGGCGCGAGATCTCCAGGGGGCGCTGGCTGGCCGAGCCGGCCGGCGTCCTGGCCGAGCTCGAGGCGTTTGCCGCCGGGACCGGCGATCCTCGCCTGATCGTCAAGCCGGCTCGGCTTGGCAGTTCCCTGGGGATGACCCTCGCCCACGATCCAGGCGAGCGTGCCGGCGCCCTGGCGGCTGCCTTCGAGCACGACCCACTGGCCCTCGTTGAGCGCTACGTCCCCCACGCGCGGGAGCTGGAGGTCGCGGTCATCGGCAACGACCCGGCCCGGCTGGAGCTGTACGGCCCCGGCGAGATCCTGTCGGGCCACGAGTTCTACGACTACGCCGCCAAGTACACGCCGGGCCTGTCCGAGACCTCGCCCAGGGCCGAGCTCGAGCCGCAGCAACGGGCGACGGTCCTGAAGATCGCTCGCGACGCCTACCGGGCCGTGGGCGCGGAGGGCTTCGCCCGGCTCGACTTCCTGGTCGAGGGTGAGACGGTCTACCTGTCCGAGATCAACACGATTCCAGGCTTCACCCCGATCAGCCTCTTCCCGGCGATGGCTGCGTCCGGGGGCTCCGACTTCGCCACGGTGGCCGCCCGGATCGTCGACCTCGGGCTCGAGCGCTGGACCGGCCGGATCCGCCGCCGGCTGGTCCCGGGCGATCTGCCCAGATGAGTCGGCTGCCCACCCGGCGAGCGAGCCAGCCGCGTGCCGGGCGACCAATCCGGCGATCGTCGGCCGGCCTGTCGCGAACCCGGGCCCTGGCCGCCCTCATCCTGGTCCTGGCCGGGCTGGCGATCTATGGAATGGGTGCGTCGCCGGTCTTTGCCTACCACCGGGTCGACCTGCAGGGCGCGACGTGGACGAGCGAGCAGGACGTGAGAGCCCTGCTGGCCATCACCGACGGGACGAACCTGGTGACCCTGCGCACCGACGACCTGGCGCTCCGTCTGGCCATCCTGCCGGCCGTCCGCTCGGCCGAGGTGAACGTGGTCCTCCCGAACACGATCCTGGTTCGGCTCGATGAGCGCCAGCCGATCCTTGTCTGGCAGACCAGCGCCGGTCGCTTCCTGGTCGATGCCGCCGGGGTTGCCTTCGTCGAGCTGGCCGACGGAGCAGCCACGCCGAATGGCCTGCCCACGATCACCGACGCCCGGACGGCCGCGGCGGTCAACGTCGGGTCGTCGATCAACCCGGTCGCCTTCGACGCCGCAACGCGACTCGGCTCACTCACGCCGGCCAGCGTCGCCTCGGCCGCCAACGGCCTGGTGGTGACCCTGACCGACGACCAGGGCTTCACGATCAAGGCCGTTCCGGGCCTGTGGACGGCCGTCTTCGGCTTCTATACGACCAGTTTGCGCCCGTCGAGCATCATCCCGGACCAGGTCCGGCTGCTCAAGAGCCTGATCGCCGGGCGCGAACCGACGATCGAGTCGGTCATCCTGGCCGACGCCCAGAACGGGACATATACGACGAAGGCCAAGCCCTGATCGGCCGGCCGGCCGGCCGGCCCGGCGCGCCCTTACCTGCCCCGCGCGGACCGAGCGGTCGTCCAGCCGGGCGCCGACCAAGCCAAGGGTCTGGTAGCCTTGCCGAAACGCACCGGCTGGAGGGCCCTCGCGCGTGCTCCTACCCCTGGCAGGCCTGGGCCTCGGTGTCCTGCTCGGGCTCCTCCTCAAGGTCAATGTCAGCTTCGAATTCGCCCGCTACTCGGCCGTCGCGATCGTGGCGGCCCTCGACTCTGTGCTCGGTGCGGTCCGGGCGGAGCTGGATGGCGTCTATGACAATCGGATCTTCGTCAGTGGCTTCATCACGAACACGGTCGTGGCCGTGTTGCTCACCTACCTTGGCGATCGGCTCGGCCTGGACCTGTACCTGGTGGCCCTCTTCACCTTCGGGCCCCGGATCTTCCAGAACCTGGCCCTGATTCGACGGCACTTCCTGTAAAGGGGACGACGAACACGTGGAACGAGAGGCGGTCCTGGTTGGGATCGATGTGGGGACGACCAAGGTCTGTGCGCTGATCGGTGAGGTCAGCGCCGATGGCGCGCTGACCATCATCGGCAAGGGCACGGTCCCGGCGACCGGCCTGAAGAAGGGCGTCGTCGTCAACATCGAGCAGACGATCAACTCGATTGCCCAGGCGGTCGAGCAGGCCGAGCGCCTGTCCGGCTGGAAGATCGATCGGGCCTTCGTCGGCGTCGGTGGCCAGAACGTCGAGTCGCAGAACTCGCGCGGCGCGGTCGCCGTCAGCGGCCACGACCGGGAGGTCAGCCGCGAGGATGTCAACCGGGCGACCGAGGTGGCCCGGGCAGTCTCGATCCCGTCCAACCGGGAGGTCCTCCACGTCCTGCCCCGCGGCTTCATCGTGGACGGCCAGGAGGGGGTCAAGGATCCCCTCGGGATGAGCGCGATCCGGCTCGAGGTGGAGACCCACATCGTCACCGCCGCGGCCACCGCCGTGCAGAACCTCCAGAAGTGCGTGATGGCCGCCGACGTGAAGATCGACGAGCTGGTGGCCAGCTCGCTCGCCTCGGCCGAGGCCGTCCTGACCGAGACCGAGAAGGACCTCGGGGTCGGGGTCGCCGACATCGGCGCGGGCACCATCGACCTGGCCCTGTTCTCGGACGGCTCGC
>JADGQK010000161.1 GCA_017881915.1 Chloroflexota bacterium
CTTCGGGGTCGCGCCCCTGCCCAAGGGGCCGGCCGGCCAGGCGACCTCGGTCAACCCGAGCGGCGTCGTCCTGTACAAGGGCACGAAGTCGCCCGACGCGGCCTGGGAGTTCATCAAGTGCTATACCGGCCCGAAGCTCCAGGCGATGATCGCCTCGCTGAAAGCGTCGATGCCGGCCAACAAGCAGATCCTGACCGACCAGTACGCGACGTCCTTCGAAGGTGGCAAGACCTTCGCGGACGCGCTCGCATATGCGCACCTCAAGCCCTCGTTCAAGGGCTACGACGAGTTCAGCACGGCGCTCCAGGACGAGCTGGACAGCAAGGTCTTCAACGACAACCCACTGTCGGCGAAGGCTGCCCTCGACGAGGTGACGCCCGCGCTCCAGAAGCTCCTGGGCCAGTGAGCCCGGCCCGCAGCGGCGCGGACGGCGAGGCGCCTGCGTGACGTCCACGCCGCGCCTCGGGGACCCGGTCCGGGCGGTCGAGACGCCACCCGGCCGGACCCGGTCCGGCCGTGGGCCGCGGTCGGGCGAGGGCCGCTGGGTCCTGCTGTTCCTCGGCCCCACGCTCATCGGGCTGGCGGTGCTCTCCGCCGGCCCGATCTTCGCAACGCTTGGGATCAGCCTGACGAAGTGGGACATGCTCACGGCCCCGCAGCTCGTGGGCCTCGACAACTACGCGAAGCTGCTCGGCGACGACCGGTTCCTCAAGGCGCTCCGCAACACGGCCTTCTACACGATCGTGTCGGTACCGCTCGGGCTGGCCCTCGCCCTGGCCCTCGCGACGGCCCTCAACCAGCAGATCCGGGGGATCGCCTGGATCCGCACCGCGTACTTCCTGCCGCTAGTGACCTCCGCGACCGCGATCGCGCTCGTGTGGCTCTGGATCTACAGCCCGAGCGGCCCCCTCAACGACATCCTCGGGGTGTTCGGGATCAAGCCCCAGCGCTGGGTCGCCGACTCGACGCTGGCGATGCCCTCGATCATCGCGATGAGCATCTGGCAGGGGCTTCCGGCCAACGTGATCATCTTCCTGGCCGGCCTCCAGGCGATCCCGGCCGAGTACTACGACGCCGCAAGCGTCGATGGCGCCGGGCGTCGGAGCCGGTTCCGGAGCATCACCCTGCCGCTGCTGACGCCCTCGATCTTCTTTACCGGGGTGCTCGCCCTGATCGGCGCCTTCCAGGTGTTCGACCAGGTCTACGTGATGGCCAACCCCGGCAAGCCGGGCGAGGCGACGATCACCCTCGTCTACTTCATCTACGAGGCCGGCTTCCGCAACTTCAAGATGGGCTACGCGGCCGCTGCTTCGTGGATCATGTTCCTGATCGTCGCCATTGCCACGATCCTCTACTTCCGGACCCAGGACCGATGGGTGCACTACCAGTGAGCGGGCCCGAATGACTGCGCGCGCTCTCGAGCCCCGGGCGATGCGCCGGGCCGGGCACGGAACGGCGCGCAAGCGCGCCCGCCGAGCTGGCGTCTATGTCGCCCTGGTCGCGGGGGGCCTGGCGATGATCCTCCCGTTCCTGTGGATGCTGACGACGTCCCTCAAGACCCGGGCGGAAGTGTTCTCCACCTCGCCGGTCTCGTTCCCGACCGGGCTCCACTGGGAGAACTACACGAAGATGTGGTTCGCCCTGCCCAGTGTGACGTTCGGGACGTTCTTCCAGAACTCGATCGTCATCGCGTCCCTGGCGACGCTGGGCCAGCTCGTCACCTGCTCGATGGCCGCCTATGCGTTCGCCATGATCGACTTCCGATTCAAGCGGGTCCTGTTCGCCCTGATCCTGGCGACCCTGATCATCCCGTTCCAGATCGTCCTTGTCCCGAACTTCATCCTCTACCGGTACCTGCCCTGGCCCCTCAGCGACAGCGGCAACTGGATCGGCACGAACCTCCCGCTATGGGTCTGGGCGTTCTTCGGCGGAGCCTTCGGCACGTTCCTGCTGCGCCAGTTCTTCCTGGCGATCCCGCGCGAGCTGGCCGACGCGGCCCGCGTCGACGGGGCCAACCCGTGGCAGATCTTCCTGAAGGTCTACGTCCCGCTCGCCATGCCGGCCCTCGCCACCCTCGCGATCTTCCAGTTCATGTGGAGCTGGAACGATCTCCTCGACCCGCTCATCTACCTGCGCGACCTGCCCAGCTACACGACGACCGTCGGGCTGGCGTTCTTCGAGGGCCAGTTCGTCGGCAAGTGGCCGGAGATGATGGCCGGCGCCCTGGTCAGCCTGCTGCCGATGATCATCCTGTTCGTGGTCGCCCAGAAGTACTTCGTGCGGGGGATCACGCTGTCCGGACTCAAGGGGTAGGGGACCACGGTGTACGGGCCGCCCGCACGGGCACCAGGCGACCTTCGCCTGACCGACTTCCGGCCGAGATCCCGCCTGCGGAGCCGCAACGCAGCCGGCCCGGAGCACCCGTCGTACCCGGCGATCGACGCCCACAACCACCTCGGGCCGACCCCCTTCTCGGACGGCTGGGACGGACGCTCGGCCAGCGAGCTGGCGTCGGCCCTCGACGCCTCGAACATCGCGGCGATCATCGACCTCGACGGCGGCTGGGGCGACGCGCTCCGGCGCGAGCTCGAGCACTGGGCGCCGCT
>JADGQK010000034.1 GCA_017881915.1 Chloroflexota bacterium
GGCCAGTACCGGACCGAGAAGTTCCCGGTCCTCCACTACGGCTCCACCCCGAATACGGACCTGGCCAGCTGGGACTTCAAGGTCTTTGGCGAGGTTGACAGCCCGTTCACGCTGACCTGGGCCGAGTTCAAGGCCCTGCCCCGGAAGATGGTCGGGACCGACATCCACTGCGTCACCCGCTGGACGAAGCTCGACACAAGCTGGGAGGGCGTACCCATCCAGGAGATCCTGGAACGGGCCCAGGTTCGTCCCAAGGCCGGCTTCGTGCTGGCCCATTCGGAGCAGGGCTACACCGCGAACATGCCCCTGGCCGTGCTCAACGACAGCGACGTGCTCCTGGCCGACACGTTCGACGGGCAGCCGCTTGAACTGGAGCATGGCTGGCCGCTCCGCCTCCTCGTGCCCAAGCGCTACTTCTGGAAGAGCGCCAAATGGATCCGCGGCCTGGAGTTCGTCGACCACGACATCCTCGGATTCTGGGAGCGCTATGGCTACAACAACGATGCCGATCCCTGGAAGGAAGAGCGCTTCTCCGAGTAGCCCACTCAGTTCCGGCGCAGGGCGGCGCTGCGCGGATCCACGCTGTAGTTGCGCAGGCGCCGTTCCAGGAGGCTGATCTCGCGGTCGATCAGCCGGAGCAGCTCGACAATCCGATCGACGGTGGTGTCGGCCTCGAGCAACGCCTGGCGATGCGGTTGGTCGACCTGGATGATGCCGCTGAGCAGGTACGAGAGGACCGTGGGATCGTCCGGGATTGCGACGCGGACCTCGGCGCCCGACTCCGACCCGGTTCGACTCGCCACCATCTCACCTTCGGCGGAGTCATCCTCCTCGACCTCGACTTCGACCTGCACGTCGATCTCCGTCGCAGCTTCGCCCTCGGCCGGCTGGAGCAGCGCCAGGTAGCGGACGAAGCGCTGGGTCACCTCACCGGTCATCCGGCCGGCCAGCTCGGGGTCGCCCACCGGTTCGTCGAGCTCGGTGACGTCGCCGACCAGGTATGGCGTCGGGCCCGCTCCGACGCTGTCGATCCGGAACCGGCGCGTCCCGACGACCAGCAGGTCGTAGCGGCCGTCGCTGTACTTCGATGCCTCGCGGATCTCGGCCATCGTGCCGACGGTCGCGATCGAGGTCGTACCCGGCCCCACCTCGTGCCCATCGCGGATCAGGACGACCCCGAACGGCTGATCCAGCTCGAGACAGCGCCGGACGAGCGCCCGGTAGCGGTCTTCGAAGACCCTCAGCGGAAGGGCGACGCCGGGACACAGCACGGTGTGGAGAGGGAAGAGCGCCAGCTCCATCGTCAGCGTATCGCGCCGGAGCGAGCGGCGGAAACGGAAACGCCGCCGGGAACGTTCACCGGCGGCGTCGAATCGCGGCCGTCAGGCCAGCCGGCTCAGTGGGCGCAGCCCTTGGGCGCGCCGCCATCATCGGCTGTCCGGAAGCTGGAGCCGCAACCGCAGGCGGACACCGCATTCGGGTTGTTGACCGTGAAGCCCGCGCCCATCAGCGTGTCCACGTAGTCGATCTGGGCGCCGCGCAGGAGGTCGATGCTCTTGCCGTCGACATAGACCTTGACCCCGTTGGCCTCGAGAGTCCTGTCCTCGGGCGTTGGCGCGTCCTCGATCATCATCCCGTACTTGAAGCCCGAGCAGCCGCCGCTGTACACGTAGACGCGCAGCCCGATCTCGGGGCTCGTCTCGGCTGCGGTCAGCTCGCGGAGCTTGCTGGCGGCGGCGTCTGTCAGGCTCAGGGTTTGCGGCTGGATGTCGAGCATTCGGTCCTTCCTCCTGTGGAGGCGCTGGTCATCGGGGTCGCGGGTCGGGTGCTTTGGAGGCCATCGTACGCAACGCAAGGAGTTTCGACAAGCCTGCAGTCGAAATCCGCTGGCAGCGCCGGCATTCCGCGCCGCGCTCGGCCGGGCCGCGGCCCAGGTCAGCCGTCGATGCGCTCCACGACCGTGGCGATCCCCTGGCCGACGCCGATGCACATCGCGGCCAACCCGTAACGACCGCCGGTCCGGGTCAGCTCGTGGACGAGCATCGTGATCAGGCGGCCGCCACTCATTCCCAGCGGATGGCCCAGGGCGATCGCCCCGCCGTTGACGTTGACCCGCTGGGGATCCAGCCCGAGCTCATCGATGCAGGCGATCGACTGGCTTGCGAACGCCTCGTTGAGCTCGATCAGGTCGAGGTCCCCGGCCGAGATTCCAGCCCGCTCCAGAGCCTTTCGGCTGGCCGGGACCGGCCCGACCCCCATGATCGCGGGATCGACGCCCGCGACGGCGGTCGAGACGATCCGGGCGAGCGGCCGGAGACCGAGGGTACGGGCGCGATCGGCCTCGACCAGCAGCACGGCGCTCGCCCCATCGTTGATTCCCGAGCTGTTGCCGGCCGTGACCGTGCCGCCTTCGCGGAAGGCGGGCCGGAGGCGGGCGAGGGCTTCGAGGCTGGTGTCGGCGCGAGGGTGCTCATCGCGGTCGACGACGACGGGGTCGGCAGCGTGCCGGCCCGGGATCTCGACCGGCACGATCTGGCCGTCGAACCG
Source organism: Chloroflexota bacterium (assembly GCA_017881915.1). GTDB lineage: Bacteria > Chloroflexota > Limnocylindria > Limnocylindrales > CSP1-4 > Palsa-1033. Next base: position 2,548 of record JADGQK010000034.1, read on the forward strand.
CCCGGTGTCGATCGCGGCGATCGCCTTCCGGTGGCTGGCCAGGGCGAACGCGTCCTGGCGTTCGCGGCTGACCTGCCAGCGCTCCGCCACGTTCTCGCCGGTCTCGCCCATCGACTCGGGCTTGTGCTTCTCGGCCAGGCGCGGGTTGATGAAGCGCCAGCCAAGGGTCGTGTCCTGGAGCTCGTGGCTGCCACGCTCGTAGGCGGCGGCCGGCTTGGCCATCACCCAGGGTGCCCGGGTCATCGATTCCACGCCACCCCCGATGAACACCTCGCCATCACCGACCTGGATCGCATGGGCCGCCGAATTGATCGCCTGGAGCCCGCTGCCGCACAGGCGGTTGACCGTCAGTCCACCGACCTCGACCGGCAGGCCAGCCAGGAGGAGCGCCATCCGCGCGACATCGCGATTGTCCTCACCGGCCTGGTTGGCACAGCCGAGGATGACGTCCTCGATCAGGCCCGGGTCGATTCCCGCCCGATCGACGAGCGCCCGCAGGACGAGGGCGGCGAGATCGTCCGGTCGTACCGACGCCAGGGCGCCGCCGTAGCGCCCGACGGGGGTGCGGACGGCATCGATGATCCAGGGATCGCGCAGGGGACGCTGCAGGTTTCGACTCATCGGCCGATTGTAGGGCCGGCGTCGAACGGGCCATTTCCGAAGATTCACGGCAGATGCAGGGAGATCGCAGATTCGGCTTGACCGCCGTTAGGTCGAGCGGGACCGGGCGGACTATGGCTCGGCAGTTGCGGCCCGGAGGAGGCCCGGCGCCGGGTTGAACGCATCGGGGTCGGCGCGGGCGAGACTCTCGAGGTGGACGACAACCTCGGCCAGGCCGCGCTCGCGCGCCCAGGCGAACGGGCCCTGGGGATGCGCGGCTCCAAGCCGGATCGCCAGGTCGATCGTCGCCTCGTCGGCGGCGACGCGCTCGTCGAGCGCCCGGAAGGCCTCGTTGACGATGGCCAGGCGGACTCGCTCGGCGATCCATTCCGGCGCCGCGGACGCCTGCCCTCGGCCGGCCATCACCTCGAAGTCCGGCGCCGGGCCCAGCCGCTCCCCGGTCGGGCCGTAGCGGTAGAACCCGATGCCCGTCTTTTGCCCGAGCCGGCCGGCCGCCACCAGCCCCGCCTGGATCGGCGATGGCCGGAAGCGGGTGGTCCGGTCGAACCCCTCCCAGATGCCCGTTGTCGTCGCGAGGCTGACCTCGATGCCGACCAGGTCCATCAACTCGAACGGGCCCATCGGAAAGCCCGCCGCCCGAATTGCTGCATCGATCGCGGTGATGCCGGCGGCACCCGATTCGAGCAGGCGCAACGCCTGGATCGTGAATGGCCGGTTCACCCGGTTGACCACGAAACCCGGCCGGTCGGCACAGCGAATCGGCGTCCGTTCCCAGCCGCCGACGAGGTCCGCCCCGAACTCGACGACCGCCGCGTCGGTCAACGGTCCGGCCACGACTTCGCACAGGGGCATAACCGGCGCAGGGTTGAAGAAGTGGAGGCCGACGACACGCTCGGGATGGCGAACGGCCGCCGCGCCGATCGCGCCGACCGACAGGGCGCTCGTGTTCGTCGCGAGGATCACCTCGCGGGACGCCCGGCGATCGAGCCGGGCGAAGAGGGCCCGCTTGACCTCGAGCGCCTCGACCACCGCCTCGATCACGATCGATGCACCGGCAATCTCGTCCGGATCGTGCCCCAGGACGAGCCGGCCGAGCGCCTCCGCGCGAGCCGCGGCCAGGTCCGGCCCGGCTAACCCACGGCCGGCCAGCCGGCGGACGAGGCGAGCCTCGATTCCGGCCCGGGCCCGGGCAGTCGCGCCGCGATCGATGTCGAGCAAATGGACCGCGTGCCCGTGCTCCAGCGCGAGCTGGGCAATCCCGGCGCCCATCGTGCCGGCGCCAACCACGGCGATCTCGGCCGGCACCGGCTCAGCCGTCCTTGAACTGCTCGAACGGCTGGCGGCACGCCGTGCAGTAGTGGATCGAGCGACAGCGGGTCGGTCCGAAGGCATTCTCGAGGACAGTTCGGCGCGATCCGCAATACGGGCAGGTCGCCGGCGCCGCCAGGCTGAGCAACTTGGGACCAGCCTCGGGCGGCGCGAAGCCACTTGCCCGGAGCGCGGCGCGGCCCGTGTCAGAGATCCGCTCGGCGGTCCACGGCTCGGTGAAACTGATCGTCACGGCGACCTGCTCAATGCCGGAGTCGGGGTTCGCCCGAATTGGTTCGAGCTGCTCGGCCACGGTCGCCCGGATCAGGTCGAGGGCTGGGCAGCCGATGAAGGTCGGCAGCAGCTCGACCTCGAGCCTTCCGCGGGCGAGGGTGACGTCGCGCACGATCCCGAGGTCGACGATCGAGATCGCCGGGATCTCCGGGTCGGCAATCCCGGCGAGGACTGCCCGCACCGCTGCCACGACCTCGGCCGCTGGTGGGCCACCGGCGCCGGTCACCACGTCGCCCGAGGGTCGAGTGCCCGGACCGAGCTGAACTCGGTCCACAACCAGGTGAAGGCGGCGCCGTGCCCGGATCGGGCCGTTCTTGGGTCGAGGGCAGCCGGTGCTGCGGCCGGCAGGTCCAGGCCGAGTCGCCCCAGGACCGGCTCGATTCGCGCCGACCAGCGGGTCAGCAGCTCCGCGCCCGGGAGGGGCTGGATCCCGGCATCCACGAGGAGCGCCTCGGACGGCAGCGGCGCAAGCACGCTTGGAGCGTCCGGCCCAACGAGCTCGAGCGCCTCGGCCAGGCGGCGACGCGGCTCACCATCATGGCGGGCCAGTCGCTCCAGCCAGGCCTCGCCATGGAGGAGATGGTAGGTCTCCTCGCGGCGGACCTTCACGACCAGATCCGCCAGGGGCCGATTGGCCGATCCAGCGAGCACTTCCAGGCGAACGGCGTTGGCGCTGTCGTAGAGCCAGCGCCGGGCCATGGTCCGAGCCCAGTCCCCGCGGCCATGGTCGACCAGGCGGCAGTGGCGGAACGCGTCGGCCGGGCGGTCATAGGCGATCCGGTCCGGGTCGCCGGCGCTCAGGTCGGCCAGCAGGCCGTAGTAGGCCGCGGCGTGGCCGAGCTCATCCTGGGCCATCGAGCTCATCGCCACGTCTTCCTCGAGGTGCGGTGCGATCCCGGTCCACTCGCTGTCCGCGAAGCCCAACACGAAGTCGTCGTCGGCGAGGGCAAGCAACAGCTCGCTCGTGGCCTTCTGGAGATCCCGCTCGCGATCGCGGGGAAGCCTGGCGCGGGCGATCACGCGGAGCCGGCCTGGTCGTCCGCCGGCGCCGGCCGGCCGGGTGATGCGGTCCGCTTCGACTGCCCGGTCCGTTCGCGGGCGCGAGCCAGCTTGTCGCGCATCACGAACCCACCGGGCTTCTTATAGGAGCGATCCAGCGGTGGATTGAGCAGGTCCTGGTCGTCGAGCTCCACGATGTCGGCGCGCCGGACCACCCACAGCCGGAGGCTCTCGCCGCGCCGGGCATAGAGCTCTCGAGCGTAGTGGAGCGCCAGCGTTGGGTCGGGGGCGACGACGCTGCCACCGTGGCGCATCGGCTCGCCCTCCCGTTCCTGGCGAAAGACCTCGAATGGCTCCAGGTTGCCGTCACCCTGGCGCGGATCACCCCTGGGCAGCATCAGGCCGCGGCCCCTGTGGGGACCAGGATCGTTTCGCGGACCCAGCGGGACTCCTCGCGCTGGACTCGGCGGAAGCCGATCCGGGCCTGCGAGGCCGGGCCATGGCCAGTCACGACGGACCGCAGCTCAGCCCAGTCCGGCTCGCTGTAGCGCCACTCGCCGGCGGCGGCGTCAAAGCGCAGCTCGGGATCTGGCAGGCTGAGCCCCAGCTCGAGGACACGTGGGACGTAGATCGTGAGGAACTCCTGGCGGAGCTCCTCCGACGTCTTGGCCTTGATCCGCCAGTGCAGATCGCGATCCGCCTCCCGCTCGGATCGCGGGCCATGCATCTGCATGAGCGGTGGCCACCAGCGGTCGAGTGCCTCCTGGACCATCGCTCGCTGCTCGACCGTACCGGCGGCCAGGGTCACGACCACGTCGCGGCCGTGCATGATGTGAACCGATTCCTCCCAGCAGATCTTCTTCATCGTCCGCGCGTACGGCGCGTAGCTCGACTCGCGTAACGCCTGCTGGGCGACGATCGCGGCCGCGTCGACGAGCCAGGCGATCACCCCGATGTCGGCCCAGGTCCGGGTGGGGTAGTGGAAGACGTTGTGGAACTTCGTTCGTCCCGCAAGGAGGTCGTCGATCATCGCCTCCCGGGGCTTGCCCAGGTCCTCCGCTACCCGGTAGAGCAGCTGGGCATGGCCGACCTCGTCCTGGATCTTCGCGGTCAGCGCCAGCTTGCGCCGGAGCGTTGGGGCTCGCAGGATCCAGTCGCGCTCTGGAAGGACGCCCATCAGCTCGCTATTGGCGTGCATCTCGACGAAACGCAGGACGTTGAGCCGGTACTCGTCGGGCATCCAGTCGCCCGCCTCCACCTTGCCACCCGCCAGGACGTGGTCCTCGAATGCCCGGAAGCGCTCGTCGTGGGGCAGATCCACGTTGAACGGCAGCCGGCTCCGCTCCCCTTCCCCGAGGACCGGGTCGAGCGCCAGCGGGTCAGTCATCGATTCTCCCAGGGGCCAGCGCGCGGTGGCTCAGGTTGACGTACTCGGCCGAGATCGCCCGGGGCGACAGTGGTCCGCCGGGACGGTACCAGGTGACGATTCCGTTGAGCGCGGTCAGCAGGTAGGCGGCGGCCAGGGCCGGGTCGGCCGGGACGAAGACGCCGGCCTCACTGCCCTCGGCGATCAACCGGCGCCAGCGGTTCTCATAGGCATCCCGCCGCGCGCCGATCCGGGCCCGATGCTCCGGGGACAGCGAGCGCCATTCGCGGACGAACACGCTGGCCTGGCCCACGTCGTCGGTCAGCACGCCAACGTGGCCCCGAACGAGCGCCTCGAGCCGTTCCCCGACGGGCCGGCCGAACGTCTCCTGTTGGGCCTCGTCGGCTGCGCTCTCGAATCGGTCGGCGGCCCGTCGCACGATCGCCCACAGGACGTCCTCCTTCGAAGCGACGTGGGCATACAGGCTGGCACCCTGGATCGCCAGGCCGCGGGCAATATCGCGCACGCTCGTACCGGCATAGCCGTGCTCCCGGAACAGGCTGGACGCGACGTCCTCGATCTGGCGGCGACGGGTTTCGACCATCTATGGCGCTCCACTGATCCTACCGAACGTTCGTTAGGCAGGCTAGGGCTCGAGGGATGGCCCGTCAAGGGCCGGGTTGGGCCGTCAAGGGCCGGTTTCGGCGCCGAAAGGCCGCGGGAACTGCCCGGGCACTGAGGGTCCCCGCGGCGGCGCCGGCCTGGCGTGGGGCGTGCCGCCCGCCCGCTTCGGCGCGAGCGGTACCTCGTACGGGTGACGACAGTACCGCTGGTCGATGGTCCATTGATTCCGGGTCCGGTACTGTCGGCCTCCGAATGACGAACGAACGACCCGGCAGCCGGATGGACCTTGAGCGCGAGCGTGGGCTGGTCGTCCGAGCGCGCACGGATGCGGAGGCATTCAGCGAGCTCTATGACTTCTACCTGCCCCGCGTCTATGGATTCGTAGCACGCCGGGTCCGTGAGCGAGCCACGGCCGAGGAGATCACTGCCATCACCTTCCAGCGCGGCCTCGAAACGATCCGCTCAGGCACGATCCGCAAGGACGCGTTCGGCGGATGGCTGTATCGGGTCGCGGCCAGCGCCATCGTCGATCGTGCCCACCGTGGTGCGCGCGACCTGCCGCTCGGGGTGCGCAGCGGTGATCTGGATGAGCCCGATGCAGACCGGCCCGAGCCGCTCGTCGGTGACGAGGTCGCCACCGCGGCCTTCGCGTTGGCGCTCGATCGCGACGAGCTCCGAAGCGCACTCGGTCGGCTGACCGAGGCCCAGCGCCGGATCCTGGTCCTCAAGTTCTTCGACGACCTGAGCACCCCGGAGTTGTGCGCCGCACTGGGCGTCTCGGCCGGGACCCTGGCCATTCGACTCAACCGGGCCCTCCGGGCGCTGTACGTGGCCGCGGCTGGAAAGGGCGCCCATGCCGCGTGACACCGGAGCTCGCGCCGGTGGGAGCAGCCGCGCCGGTGGGACAGGCCGGCCGACAGGTCGTGGGGCCACGACCGGCGCACCAGGGGCCGCAATCCGGACGACGACCCCGCGGGCCATTGGGCTGGGCATCGCCGGCGCGGTGCCCGTTTCATTCGATCGAGCGTCCGACCCGGATGCCCCAGCGCTTGACGCCCTGTCCGCCGACCTTGCCGCGGCCGGACGGCGAGCCCGGAACCGCAAGGCGCAGGTCGCCAGCGGGCGTCCCGATCCAGCCTTCCGGCAGGCCCTTGGCGGCCGCCTGCTCGAATCTGTCCGGTCGCGCACCTCCCCCGTGGGCCCTGCCCTCGATGCACCACTCCAGCCCACCCTGGTCATGGAGGCGGCCCGGCCGTCGATCGCCACCACCGTGTCACCGGAAGCCGCGGCCGCGCCCCTGACCGGGCCCCGGTTCGGCGTTCGGCCGAGCTCAAGCTCGCGCCGGAGGAATTCCGCCCGGGCATCGGCCGCCGCCGGGATCGCGCTCGTGGTCCTCGCCGTTGCGGCCGGCGCCGTGTTCAGCGGCAGGTTCGCACCCGCCCCGGCCAATCGGGTCGGCGAAGCGGCCGACGCGACGCTGATCCGCAGCGGGAGTAGCCAGGCGCTCGCCGGTGGGGCTGCCCTCGCTGTCGGCGATGAAATCCGGGTCGCCGCCGATGGGCATGCAACCCTGGACCTGGGATCGAGCCAGGCGCGCCTCGCCAGTGGGGCCGACATCCGACTCGACGTCCTGTCGGGATCGGCAGTCCAGCTCGCCCTGCTGGCCGGCCGGACCTATCAGCGGGTCGTCCTGCCGGTTGGCGGCTCGTACGCGGTCGTCACCGGGGCGTATACCTGGACCGCGACGGGCACCGCCTTCGACCTGGATCGGACGTCCGCAGCGGCCGGTGGCGAGCAGGTGACGCTGCTCGCCCTCGAGCATGCCGTGGCCGTCGACGGGCCGGACGCCCAGCGGCAGATCGCCGAGGGCAGTACGGCGACCGTGCTGCTCGGCGATCCGGCTTCAACCGGCGTGACCGTGGGCCCGATCCCGACCAGCGCCTTCAGCGATCCCTGGTTGATCAACAACGCCAAGACCGACGAATCGCTTGGCTACTCGATCGGTGCCCTGGCCGGCGTCGCCCTGGCCCCCAACGACGCGCCATCGACCAGCCCAAGTCCGTCGCTCGCCCAGATCGACAGCCCGAGCGATCGCCCCAGCGATCGCCCCAGCGCGGGCGTTTCACCGTCCGACAGCCCGAGCCCCAGACCGGGCTTGACGCCCAGCCCGAGAGCAACGCCGACCGCGAAACCGAGCCCGACACCGGCACCGACGCCGACGCCGACGTTCGGCCTGGCCTTGACCTCGTGCCCGGGCGGAGTTGTCCTGGACTGGTCGAAGTACAGCGGGACCGGTTTCGCCCGCTACGTCACGCTCCGAAGCTCGAGCCCGTACATCGCGAAGGCCCGTCACCAGCCCAACGTGACCGAAGTGGCCGGAACGACCGACCGGACGCGGACGAGCGGGGCGGACGCGGCGGTCACCGACGGTTTCACCTACTTCTATCGGACCCTGGCTCTCGACTCTGCCAACCACGTCCTGGCGGCAAGCGACGTCACGACCGGCCTGGGCTACGCCAGGATGGGGCTTGGTCCTGTCTCATTCGGCCAGGGCGTCGTCTCGTGGGCGTACTTCCCGGGACCGGCCGCCTGCTTCAGCGAGTATCGAGTGCTCTACTCGACGATTCACGACTTGACGAACGGCGGCCCACCGATCGCTGTCACGAAGCAACTCCAGTCGAACGTGCCGCTCCCATCGGCCAGCCACGGCCAGACGTTCTACTTCGAGGTGCAGGTCCTTCGGGTCACCGCCGTTGGCCAGATCGTCGTCGCGCAGACAGACATCCAGTCGTACGTCTACCCCTGAGCCAGCTCGAGCAGGGTGTCAGGCCAGGCGATCGACCCGAACGCGATCAGGACGCAGGTCTACGAGCCGCTGAATCGAGGCCGGCGCTTCCCGGCGAAGGCAGCCAGTCCTTCGGCATGATCAGCCGTCCGGCCGGCGATGCCCTGCAGCGATGCCTCGTAGTCGAGCGTCGCCTCGAAGCCTGACTCGAGAGCATGGCGCAGGGCGCGCTTGGTCAGGGCCAGCGCCTGTGGCGCGCCGGCGGCCAGGTTCAGCGCGATGCGGCGGGTCTGGGCAGCCAGCTCGTCACCTGGCACGACCCGATTGACCAGGCCGATCCTGAAGGCATCGGCAGCCGGCAGGGGGTCGACCAGGAGGAGCAGCTCCGAGGCCCGACCGAGCCCAACGAGACGCGGCAGGAGCCAGGTCATGCCCGTGTCCGGGACGAGGCCGATCCGACCGAAGGCGAGCACGAAGCTGGCCTCCTCGGCGGCGATTCGCAGGTCGCAGGCGAATGCAAGCGAAGCTCCGGCCCCCGCAGCCACGCCGTTGATGGCGGCAATCACCGGCTTGTCGAGGAAGCGAATCGCCATGACCAGGGGGTTGAACCGCTCCCGGACCTCGACGTCGAGCGGTGCGGGATCCGGCGCAAGGCGCTCCGTGAGGTCCTGGCCGGCGCAGAATGCCCGGCCGGCTCCGGTCAGGATCACGACCCGCACCGCCGGATCGCGGCCCGCCTCCCGGAGTGCCGCCAGCAGTTCCGACTTGAGGCTTGCCTCGAGGCTGTTGAGCGAGCCCGGCCGGTCGAGGGTGATCGTGGCAATGCCCGCCTCGACGTCCCAGCGCAGCGCGCTGAAGACCGCAGCCATCGCCGCGTTCAGCCTGCCACGGGCCGGAGGTCGCCGCCGACCAGCTCGAACAGGCGGCGATCGATCGGCTCGTCCGCTCCGTCGGCATGGTCGGCCACGAACCCGGCGAGCTGCGCCCCGAAGTCGAGGTCGGCCGCGGCCGACGCCCCGGCCACCAACAGGTGTCGATCAGGTAGGCCGACGAAGATCGGACCACCAACCGCTCCCAGCGTGCTCGCGAGATGGGACCGCACCTCGGGCAAGAGAATCCGCGTGGCGTCCGGTCCATCGCCGCTATCCGAGGAGAGGAGCTGGCGCTCGCCCGATTCCTCACCGGTCCACGGGGCGGCGGCCGACCAGGCGGCCAGGTTGGCCATGGCCGCGGCATGGATCTCGGCCGGCTCGACGCCCCACGACACGAGGTGCTCGCCGTTGACCACGATGTCGAAGCCCGAGGCTGGGATCGCGTAGATGACCGGCAGACCGCACGGGCCCTCTCCGAGCAGGGGCAAGGTGTGGCTCGAGGTGTTGAGGGCCATGGCGGACCGGTTCACGTCGGCCAGCCGAAGACCGATCGTGCCGACTGGCCGGAGGAGCGGGATGAGGACGGCCCGGGCGGCCTCCCAGTCATGCTCCGGGGCGAGCGAGACCGACGGAGCGTCGGCCGAGGTCGGCACGTGGCCGCTGACCGGCGCGTCGGCGTTGATCGGCGCGAGCAGGTCCGGGGCAGCGTCGCGCCACGAAGCGGGCGGCCCGTCCCCCAGGTCGCGACTGATGTCGCTGCCGTAGTCGCTGCCGCCTTCGTCCTGCGGCCGGCCAGTCTCGTCGGTCACCATTGCCTCCTCAACGTCCCCGCCAGATCGGCGTCCGCTTCTCCGTGAAGGCGCTCATTCCTTCGGCCTGGTCTTCGGTCGCGAACAGGTCGAAGAACGCCCGGCGCTCCTCGGCCAAGCCCTCCGTCAGCGTCGTGTCGGATGCCCGGTTCACCATCGCCTTGGCGGCTCGGACAGCGACCGGCGGCATGGCCGCGATCCGGCCGGCCAGCTCGAGGGCCCGGTCGAGCGTCTCCTCGGCCGGCACCACGAGGCTGACCAGCCCGGCCGCGCCGGCTTCCCGAGCGGTGATCGAGCGGCCGGTCAGGATCATGTCCATGGCCCGCACCTTGCCGATGGCGCGGGTCAGCCGCTGGGTGCCACCCGCTCCGGGGATCACCCCGATCTTGATCTCGGGCTGGCCGAACTGGGCATCCTCTCCGGCCACGATCAGGTCGCAGGCCAGGGCCAGCTCACAGCCACCACCGAGGGCATAGCCGCGCACGGCGGCGATGATCGGCAGGCCGATCTCGCGCAGCTCGTCCCATCGATCCAGGCCACGCCCTGCGGCCAGCGAGTCGGGGGTCTGGCCGGCCAGCTCCCTGATATCGGCGCCGGCCGCGAATGCCCGTGAACCCGAGCCGGTCAGCACGATGCAGCGGCAGGCCGGGTCGGCATCGAGGGCCCGCCCGGCGGACACGAGCTGGGCAAGCACGGCAAAGGAGAGGGCATTGAGGGCCTCGGGTCGGTCGATCGTGACGAGGGCGACGCCGGCGGGCGGCTGGCCTGACCCGAAGGGAGCCGGAGCCGGGAACGCGACGCGGACCAGCGGAGCGGACGACACGTCGCCAGTATCCACTAGCGCCAGCCGCCGGGAACGAGCCCTGGCGCATCCTCGAGCACGAGCATCGTGGCCAGACCGGGCGCGATCGTGCGCAGGTTGCGCCCGGCGGCGCGCATCGGGTCCGAGGCCAGCGCCGCATCGAGCGCGGCCCGATCGTCGAAGCCCATCTCGGCCACGATAACCAGGTCGCTCGCGCCGCCGAGGGCTTCGCTCACCCGCCGGACCCGCAGCGATCGCAACCCGGGCGTGTCGGCGATGAGTGGCAGGTGGCTCTCCGCGTACGCCTGTTCGAACGCCTCGACGGCCTCGATGCCTCCCTCGGGCCGACGGAACAGGACCAGCAGCGTCGTCATCGGCTCTCTCCCTCGAACGTCGCGCCCGATCCGCCGGAGTGGTGGTCGGAACGGCGGCGGGCGATCGACTCGGTAGAACGATAGAACCCGGCGAGGGCCTCGTTGAACAGGCCCGCTTGCCGGACCATCACCTCGTGGCCGGAGCCCGGGGCAACGAACAGGCGGGCATCGGGCAGCTGGCGCATCAGGCCCCAGGCATGGTCGACGGGCACGAATGGGTCACGATCGCCGACGGCGACCAGGGCGGGCAGCTCCACTCGTCGCAGATCGCGTGGACCGAGGAGCGGCTGGACCGCCACGTCGGCGGCGATCGCCGGCAGGAGACGCCGCCACGCTCCCAGGCCGTGGACCGGGTCGTGGCGCCGGCCCAGGAGCGCGGCCCAGGCCGGATCGTCCCGCTCGATCCGCTGGGGGTCCATCAGGCGGCGGACAACGCTGGTGCGCGGCTCGCGCTGGGTCGTGATCCCGACGATGACCAGGGTCCGCAGGCGGTCCGGGTGGCGGGTCGCGAACTGGAGGGCCGTCATGGCACCCATCGAGAAACCGAGGAGGTGGAACGTATCGAGTCCCAGGGCATCCACGAACGCCAGGAGGTCGTCGACCAGCTCGGCGTAGCTGAATCCATCGGCCACGTCCCAACGGGTCGAGCCGTGGCCGCGGGCATCGGGCAGATACAGCCGGAACGCCTTCGAGAACGCGGGCACCTGGGCAGCGAAGTCTTCGCGCCCGGTGGACGTAGCGCCGTGGAGCATGACCAGGGGCGGCCCGCCGCCGTGCACGTCGTAGCCGATCTCGAGGCCACCGGCGGAGACGGTCTCCATCGCGGCAGTGACCGTGGGACGCGTCGCAGGCGGCCGATTCCCAGCTGCGGACTCGGGCGGCAGGCCGGATCGTGCCATCCGGCTCAGCGTTCCTGCCGGCCTTCGATCGCGATCGACTCGGAGCGCTCCACCCGGAGGTAGTGGCGACGGTAGTAGAGCAGTGGCTGCGGGTGGTGCTCATCGTTGTGGAGGGCCTCGACCCGGCCGATGAACAGGTCGTGGTCCCCGATCGGGTGCACGCCGACGACGATGCACTCGAGCGTGGCGATCGCCCCGTCGAGGAGGGGCATCCCGGTCGTGCCCGGCGTCCAGGCAGCGCCACAGAACCGCTCGCGTCCGGGCTGGACGGGAGCGCCGGCGAAGCAATCGGCCAGCGCCTGTTGGTGCTCGCCCAGGACACTCACGGCGAACCGCCCGGCAGCGTGCACCTTCGGGGTGATGTAGCGCCGTCGATCCAGGGCAACGACCACCAACGGCGGCTCCAGCGAGACCGAGCTGAGAGCGTTCACCGTGATTCCCTGGGGCTCTCCGCTCTCGAGCGTCGTGACCACGGTGACCCCGGTCACGAAGTGACCCATCACCTTCCGGAACGAGTCCGAATCGAAGCTCATCACCCGGAGTCTACGGGAGATGCCCTCAGCCTCCTCCGGGCGGCCTGGACGCACAGCGCGGCGCGAGAGCGCGGCGAGGGGGCGGCGGCGCGCTACCATCGACGGATGACGAATCCGGACCACGCGGGGAACCCCGGAGCTACCCGGGTCGAGCGCGATTCGATGGGCGAGATGGCGGTCCCGGCAGAGGCGCTGTACGGGGCCTCGACCCAGCGGGCCGTCCTGAACTTCCCGATCTCCGGCCGGCCGATGCCGGCCGGGTTCATCCAGGCGCTCGCCCTGATCAAGCGGGCGGCGGCCGAGACGAACGCGGAGCTGGGACTGCTTGACCCGGCGATGACCCGGGCGATCGTTGCGGCCGCCGATGAGGTGGCCGCCGGCCGGTACGACGACGCCTTCCCGATCGACATCTACCAGACCGGCTCGGGCACGTCGACGAACATGAATGCCAACGAGGTGATCGCCCACCTCGCGAGTGCCCGACTCGGCACGCCGGTCCATCCCAACGACCACGTCAATGCCGGCCAGTCGTCGAACGACGTGATCCCGACGGCGATCCAGCTCGCGGCGGCGATCGCGATCGACCGGACCCTCCTGCCCGCTCTCGAGCGCCTCCACGGCAGCCTGAGCGCCAAGGCGTCAGAGTTCGATTCGATCGTCAAGACCGGCCGGACCCACCTCCAGGACGCGACCCCGATCCGGCTTGGCCAGGAGTTCACCGGTTATGCGGGCCAGGTCCAGGCCTCGATCCGGCGTGTCCGGACGGCCCTCGACGAGCTCCTCAGCGTGCCCCTTGGTGGGACTGCCGTCGGTACCGGGCTCAATGCACCGGCGGGCGCCGCTGGGAAGACCTGCGCGCGGCTGGCCAGCCTGACCGGCCTGGCGGTCCGCGAGACCGACGATCACTTCCATGCCCAGGCCACCCTCGACACGGTCATCGCCGCCCATGGCGCCCTGCGCGCGATCGCGCTGAGCCTGTGGAAGATCGCCTCGGACGTGCGCCTGATGGGCATGGGCCCCCGAGCCGGGATTGCCGAGCTGGCCCTGCCCGAGACCCAGCCGGGCTCGAGCATCATGCCCGGCAAGGTGAACCCGGTGATCGTCGAGAGCCTGACCATGGTCGTTGCCCGGGTCGTCGGCAACGACGCGACGATCGGTTTCAGCCAGACCGGCAGTCTGCTTGAGCTCAACGTGATGATGCCGGTCGCTGCCGCGGCCCTGATCGAGTCGATCGAGCTGCTCGGCGCCGCAGCGGCGAACTTCGCGACGCGGGCGATCGATGGGCTGAAGGCCACCGAACGCGGGCCGAAGCTGGTTGAGCAAGGCCTGATGCTGGCGACCGCGCTCGCCCCGGTGATCGGCTATGACGCGGCCGCCAAGCTGGCCAAGGATGCCCTCGGCAGCGGCCGGACGATCCGCGAGCTGGCCCTCGAGCGGGGCATCCCGGCAGCCGACCTCGACGTCCTGCTCAACCCCGACCGGATGACCCGACCCGGAGGTGGCGGCGGTCCGGCCGGGGGCTGACGCGCTACCATACGCGGCGATGTCGACTTCCCCCTGGGACCGGGCGTCCAACTCCCTGCCGGTGAGCGCCGGAAGCCGGCGCCGGCCCGAGCTGGTCAGCCTGCCCGAGGGCACGCCCAGCGTGGCCGAGCTGTTCACGTTCGCCCGGGATGCCGAGCTCCGCTTCGAGACGCTGCGAATGCGGATCGAGGACCGGGTGGCAACCACCCATGGCGAGCGATTGCTGGTCATTGAGACCACCCTCCGTCACCCGGGCGAAGCGAAGGTGGTCACGACCGATCCGAGCCTGGGTATCTCGGCCAACCATGAGCTCTGGATCTCCGACGGGATCACGGTCCGAACCTGGTCGGCCGAGCACCGCAAGGGGACCGAGCGACCGGCGCGCCGGCGGGTGGTCGGCCTGGATGATCCAGACTTCCCGGGCAGCTCGACGGTCTACCGTCCGCTGACGGCCCTGCCGACCGAATCGCTGCCGGATTCGTTCATCCACCCGGCCGGACTCTGCCAGAACGTCCTGGCCACAGGCCGGTCGTGGATCTCGGGAACCGTGGACCTGGCCGAGCGCGAGGCGGTCGTGCTCGAGTGCGACCATCCGCGCGCGATCGGGATCGCGGCCGATCGCCCCGATCACCACCTGCAGGTCTCGTTCGACCGGGACACCGGCGTGATCGTCCGGCTCGTCGAATCGATCGCCGGCGACGTCACCCGCGACGCGCAGGTCAGCAGCCTGCTGCCCGATGCCGCGCTCAGCCCGGCGGTCTTCGCCTTCACCTTTCCCAGCGGGGCGACGCTGATCTACTAGGCGGCTCCGCCCGGCCCGGGACGGCGGCGCGAGAACGTACGAGCCCGGCGGCACGTGCCACCGGGCTCGACGAACGCTTCAGGCCGGCCGGTCAACGGCCCGCCGGGCATTGCTCAGACGATCTCGAGGTCCGCCTCGATCGCGGCCAGCTCGTCGGCGGTCCCCTGGACCTTCGGTCCGTGGAACCAGTTCTTCGCCGAAACGGCCCACCACAACGCGGCCCCGCCGAGGACGATCAGGAAGACGACCGGCGTGTAGTTCAAGTTCGCCCAGACGGGCCCGTTGTCCCAGAACGGCAACACCTGGGGGAGCATGAACAGGAAGAAGATGAACACGACCCAGAGGGTCGCCACGATCCCAACCGGTTGACTCCAGCGACCGAGCGTCCAGGGCCCTTCCTTGAACCGGCTGCCGGCACGCAGCCGCAGGAAGACCGGCGCCACATAGGCGACGTACAGCCCGACGACGGCGATCGAGGTGACGGCGAAATAGGCAACGGGACTCCAGAGGTACGGCAGTCCCAGGAGGAATGCCCCGCCGGCCGCGAGCCAGATCGAGTTCGTGGGGGTGCGTGTCCTGTGGTTGATCCGGTGCCAGAAGCGGCTGCCGGGGATCGCGCCGTCGCGGGCGAATGCGTAGATCATCCGCGAGTTCGCGGTGACCGACGACATGCCGCAGTAGAACTGGGCACCGATGACGATCAAGAGGATGAACAGGCCGCCGGTCTGTCCGATCGCGTCGATCCAGATCTGAGCCGGGGCCACACCGGTCGCCGCCTGGAATGCCAGTGCGTGAGCGTAACCGTCGACCATCGTCGAGCCGTCGGCCCCGAGGAAGACCTTGTCGGGAGTGATCCCGACGTTCATCGCGACCAGCAGGATGAACCCGGCGATGATCGAGATGATCACCGACCAGATGATCCCGCGCGGCGCCGACCGCTCGGCATCATGGGTCTCCTCAGACATATGCGCCGAGGCATCAAACCCGGTCAGCGTGTATTGGGCGTTCAACAGGCCGATGAGGCCGACGTAGAGCGGGATTCCAAAGAGGAGCGGGCCAGGCCACGACAGACCCGGACCGCTGCCCGTGTTGTCGACCGTCTTCGAGAAGACGGTGCCCAGGTCAGTTCGGCCGTGCTGGTTCAGGACGACGCAAACGAGCACGATCGCCGCGACCCCCACCAGGTGCCACCACACGGACAGGTTGTTGAGGATCGTCACGATCCGGATCCCGAACGTGTTCAGCAGGGCATGGATCACGAGCACGATCCCGTAGATCAGGATCAGGTGCGGCGGGTCGGCCGGGAAGCCGAACGAGAGGTTCAGGAACGCGTTGGTGAAGAGCGACAGCCCGAAGTCGATGCCGGCCGTGACGGCGACCTGGCCGACAAGGTTGAACCAGCCGACGAACCAACTCCATTTGGCGCCATTCGCGCCCGCTTCGTCCGCGAGCTTGGCGGCCCAGTAGTAGAGGCCGCCGGCGGTGGGATAGCTGGAGGCAACCTCGGCCATCCCCAGGGCAACCATGATGACGAAGAAGCCGACAAGCAGCCAGCCCAGGGTCATGTCCTTCGGGCCGCCGGTGTTCATGGCGAACCCGAACAGGGTCAGGCAGCCTGACAGGATCGAGATGATCGTGAACGAGACCGCGAAGTTGGAGAATGTCTTCATCCCCCGCCGGAGCTCCTGGGCATAGCCCAGGCTGTGGAGCTTGTCGACGTCCGCCGAGCTTGAGCCGCCGGGTCTGTCAGCCATCCCTCAAAGTCCTCCTGGGGCAGCGTACGATGTGAGTTGGGCGGATTAGGCCGGTCCGCTGGACTCCTGTCAATACTCAATCTCAGTCGACGGGCAGGATTTGATGGCGGATCGTCTCGCGGGCAAGGTCTGCATCGTCACCGGCGCCGGCTCGGGCATCGGCCGGGCGAGCGCGATCCGGTTTGCCGAGGAAGGCGCCCGGGTCACCTGCGTCGATGTTGCCCCGGACGGCGTCGCGGAGACGGTCCGGCTGATCGGCAAGAGCGCGTTCGCGGTCGTGGCCGATGTCTCGGACCCAGGTCTCGTGCGGGAATACACGGACGCCACGGTGGCGCGCTGGGATGGCCTCGATGTCGTCTTCAACAACGCCGGGGTGAACCTCCCGGGGATCTTCCATGAGGCCTCCGACGAGGTCGTGGACCGGACCCTGAACGTCAACGTCAAGGGCACGATCTACGGCTGCCGCTACGCCATCCCGCACATGCTCCAGCGGGGCGGCGGATCGCTGATCAACACGACCTCGGTGAACGGGCTCGTGGCCGAGCCATTCCTGGCGATCTACGCCACGTCCAAGGGCGCGATCGTGATGCTCTCGAAGGGGATCGCCCTGGACTACGCCAAGCAGAAGATCCGCTGCAACGCGATCGCCCCGGGCTGGGTCGACACGCCGATCAACTACGCTCACGCCGAGATGCTCGGCGGCCTCGCCGAGGTCTACGCCACGATCGACTCGTTCCAGCCGATCGGCCGACCAGGCGAGCCGCGCGAGATCGCCAACGTTGCCCTGTTCCTCGCCTCGGACGAGTCGTCGTTCGTTACCGGGACGGTCATCGTGGCCGACGGCGGGATGACCGCGAAGTAGCCCGCGCGACAAGCCGGACGCAGGCCGGCCCGGCGCTCTAGCATCGGCAGACGGTGCCGAACTGTCGGTAGTCCACGCCAGCACGAGGAAGTCGGCGATGAGCAAGGAAGACCACGGCCACGCCAAGCACGCCCGCCTCCTCGAGCTGGAGGCGATGGTCGGCGATGGACGAATCGACACGCTGATCGTGGCGATCACCGACATGCAGGGCCGGCTGATGGGCAAGCGCGTCCAGGCCGAGGCATTCCTGGCCGGGGTGATCGACCACGGCGCCCACTTCTGCACCTACCTGCTGGGCACCGACATGGAGATGAACACGCCCGACGGGTTCGCCCTGATGAACTGGGAGACCGGCTACGGCGACTGGATCGCCCGCCCGATCTGGGACACTCTGCGGGTGCTGCCCTGGCTCGAGAAGACGGCCCTCGTCCTGAGCGACGCGACCGACGAGGAGACCGGCACAGAGATCCCCATCGCGCCGCGCACGATCCTCAAGCGCCAGGTTGACCGGGCGGCCGCCCTCGGCTTCTCGGTCAAGGCCGGCTCTGAGTTCGAGTATTACGTCCTGAAGGAGTCCTGGGAGGAGTCGAACCGGAGGGGTTGGGCGATCCCCGAGCGCTTTGGCTACTACAACGAGGACTACCACCTGCTCCAGGCGACCAAGGCCGAGCCGCTCCACCGGCTCCTGCGCAACCAGATGACCGCGGCCCGGATCCCGATCGAGTTCAGCAAGGGCGAGGCTGCCCCCGGCCAGCACGAGGTGAACATCCGCTACGACGACGTCCTCGAGTCGGCCGACCGGAGCGTGATCTTCAAGCACGGCGCGAAGGAGATCGCCTACCTCAACGGCTGGGGGATCACGTTCATGGCCAAGCCCGACGCCAGCTGGACGGGCTCTTCGGGGCACCTCCACATGAGCCTGTGGGACAAGGCCGGCGACCATTCCCTGACCCATGACCCGGCCGCCGGCATGGCCTACGGGATGTCCAGGACGTTCAGCCACTTCGTCGCCGGGATGATGAAGCTGTCCCGTGAGCTGGCGATCTTCATTGCCCCCAACGTCAACTCCTACAAGCGCTACGCCTCGTTGTCTTGGGCGCCAGTCAACATCGTCTGGGGTCGCGACAATCGGACAACGGGGTTCCGGGTCGTAGGCCACGGCAGCAACCTGCACGTCGAGGATCGCTTCCCCGGCGGCGACATGAATGCCTACCTGACCTACGCCGCGGCGATCGGGGCCGGGCTGTACGGGATCGAGCAGGAGCTGCCCCTCGAACCCGAGTTCAAGGGCAACGGCTACGTCGCCACGGGCTGCCAGCGGATGCCGCGGGCGCTGTACGAGGCGATCTCGGAGCTCGAGCGCAGCGAGGCCGCGACCGAGATCTTCGGCCAGGATGTGATCGACCACTATCTCAACGCGGCGCGCTACGAACAGCAGGTCTACGACTCGGTGGTCCACAACTGGGACCGTGAGCGATACCTCGAACGCAGCTGATGCCAGCCCTCGACATCGACGGAGGAGTCCCATGCGACTGACTGACAAGGTGGCGATCATCACCGGCGGCGGCGGCGGCATGGGCCGGGTCGCCGCCCTCCTGTTTGCCGGCGAAGGCGCCCGGATCGTCGTCGCCGAGTTCAGCGAGGCGGCCGGGGCCGAGACCGTCGACCTCGTTCGGAAGGCCGGTGGCGAGGCGACCCTGGTACAGGTTGACGTGAGCCGCGAGGCCGATGCCAAGGTCATGGTCGACCACGCCGTTGCCACGTACGGCCGCCTGGACGTGCTCTACAACAATGCCGGGATCATGCCCGAGGCGGACCATTCGGTCATCGACACCGACGTTGATACGTGGGACAAGGTGATGGCTGTGAATGTCCGAGGCGTGTTCCTGGGTTGCAAGTACGCCATCCCCGAGATGATCGCCGGTGGCTCGGGCTCGATCATCAACATCGCCAGCTTCGTGGCGCTGCTCGGTTGCTCCGTTCCACAGGACGCCTACACGGCCTCGAAGGGGGCGCTGCTGGCCCTGACCCGCAGCCTCGCCGTCCAGTTCGGGCCGCAGGGAGTCCGCACGAATGCGATCTGCCCGGGACCAGTCGAGACGCCCCTGCTGATGGACTGGCTGGTCAAGGACGAGGCGGCCAAGAAGCTCCGGCTCGCCCGCAACCCGACCGGCCGATTCGGCAAGCCGGAGGAGATCGTGTACATGGCGATGTATCTCGCCTCCGATGAATCACGCTGGACGAACGGCGCCCAGCTGGTCGTCGACGGCGGCATCAGCGTGAACTACTTCTGATGCACGAAGGTGAGCGACTCCTCGCGATTGGTGTCGATGTCGGCGGCACGGGAATCAAGGCGGCCCTGGTCGACGTCAAGACCGGCGAGCTCGCCGGCGAACGGATCCGGGTGCTGACCCCGATGCCATCCAAGCCGGGTCCCGTCGTTGCCTCGGCCGGGCGGGTGGTCGGCCGGCTGATCCGGGCCGCCAACGCGGCAGCCGCGGCGGCCGGCCAGCCGGCACCGAGGATCCAGGGGATCGGGGTGGGCTTCCCGGCGCCGGTCATCAACGGCATCACGACAACCGCGGCCAACGTCGACCCCGAGTGGGTCGGCTTCGAGGCGCAGGCCGCCTTCACCAAGGCCTTCAAGCGGCGGACCTGGCTGGTCAACGACGCGGACGCGGCGGGGGTTGCCGAGATGCGCTTCGGCGCCGGCTATGGCAAGCGCGGCGTCGTGATCGTGCTGACCCTCGGCACCGGGGTTGGCTCGGGAATCTTCGTCGACGGCCGACTCGTGCCGAACACCGAGCTCGGCCATATGGAGGTCAACGGCAAGGACGCCGAGCGGCGCTCCTCGGCCAATGCCCGGGTCCGAAGGGGCCTGAGCTGGAAGGCCTGGGCCGAGGATCTCAACGACCACCTCAAGGCGATCGACGTGCTGTTCAGCCCGAGTCTGATCATCCTGGGCGGCGGAGTCAGCAAGAAGGCGGATCGCTTCCTGCCCTTCCTGACGGTGGCCGGCCGGATTGTCCCGGCCCAGCTGCGCAACGAGGCCGGCATCGTCGGGGCGGCGATGGTCGGCCTGGAGCGCGAGACCGAGATGGTCCGCGAGGAGCGTGCGCTGGCGGAGCGTGCGGTCGCGAAACCTGAGCCGGAGTCGACCACGCCTCCGGCCGAGACGGCAGAGCAGGCCGAGGCATCCGGTTGACCGACGAGTTCTCGGGCACGGTCGAGATCGCTACGTCGCCCGAGGCAACGTGGGCGGTCATCGAGGACCCCCTTGCCCTCGGCCGGGCCCTGCCCGATTGCGAATCGATCACGCCTGACGGCAGCGGCGGCCTGAATGTCGTGGTTGCCATCAAGCAGATGTTCATGACGGTCCGGGTAGATCTCCACGTGACCTACCACGACCTCGATCGGCCGCATCACCTGCGCCTCGAGCTGACCGGACAGCCGCGTGGAATCGGTGGCGCGCTGCGGCTGTCCGTCCCGATTGATATCGCCCCGATCGCGACCGGCGCGCGGGTCGACTACCGCGGCACGCTCGAGCTCGAAGGCACGCTCACCTCGTTTCGCAAGCAGGTCCGCGAGGGGCTCCACGTCCAGGTGGACCGGCTCGTCCGCAACGTCGAACGCGAGGCCGCCGCGGGTCCCGGCGCCTGATTGCGGCCCCGGCTAGCCGTCGGCAGCCTCTGTCCCGACCGGGACCAGGTTGACCCAGGCCGACCGCCAGGCCGGGGGATCGAACGCGGGCGCAAAGAACGTCTGGAGCCTCCAGATTCGGGCGTCGTGGATCTCACCGACGGAAACCACGTACCACTCGGAACCATCTGGATACCGAGCCCTCTGGACCCCAGTGAAGGTGTCGCCAGCGCCCTCGATCCGCAGCAACGTGAATGCTGGGGTCAGGACCCAGCGGTCCTCGCTGCCGATGACAGGGTCGGTGCCCTTGTCCTCGAATCCACCGGGGTAGTGCTCGATGATCGCACGCAGATTGTCGATGCCGTGAGTCTGTTCTCCGGATTGCGGATAGACCTCGATGTAATCCGGATGAACCAATTCGGCAAGGGCAGCCACATCTCGCCTGTTAGCCGCCCGAAGGAACGCCTCGAAGACGGCGCGAGGTTGCGGCGCGGGCATGCTGACCTCCTTCAATGTGACGCTGTGGTCATCGGCTCGACCCATTCGGCTCGCCACGCCGGGGGCTCCCACGAATCAGAGATGTAAATGGTCTCGCGCACGACCAATCCATCGCGAAATTCCATGATCCCCACAACGTGGCTGGGCTGTCCGTCGTAGCGAATCGTGTACTCGTTGACCCATAGGTCCCCGCAGCCCACGGTCCGCAATATTTCGAAGTCAAGCCGAGCCGGGAACGCCAGGCGCATCGCGAGGATCCGCTCCTTGCCGCGGATTCGCTCTCCGCCTTGTGGGAACTCCAGGACCGCATCCTGGGCGTAGATCTGTGTGGCGCGGACCTCGTCCTTGCCGCCGGACGCGAAATGGTCCTGGATGAGTGCCCGCACAGCGATCTCGTCCATTTCCCCAGGACCCTCCAGCTGACACGCAGTTCAGGCAACAGTATCCGCAGCCTGTCCACTGCCAGTGGCCCGGGCAGGCAAGCGGGCGCGCGACCTTTTCGGCGCTGCTCAGGACCGAAGACCGCTCAGCGTATGATCGACGTCATGACCAACCAGCCGGCCGCTGTCGCGACCCCCTCCGTAACCCGAATGATCATCGGTGGCGCGTCCGTCGACGCGGCCGACGGGCAGACGTTCGAGGTCACCAATCCGGCGACGGGCGCGGTGATCGCCAGCGCCCCACTCGGCGGACGGGAGGATGTCGACCGTGCCGTGGCCGCCGCCCGCAAGGCGTTCGACGACCCCAAGGGCTGGTCGAGCTGGTCGGCCAGCAAGCGCGGCCGGACGCTGGCCAAGCTGTCCAGCCTGGTCAAGGCCAACCTGGAGGAGCTGGCCCGGATCGAATCGCGCAACGGCGGCAAGCCGATCAGCGGCGCTCGCGGCGAGACGCTCGGCGTGAGCCTCGTCTTCGAGTACTACGCCGGCGCCGCGAACAAGGTCTTCGGCCAGACGATCCCGGTCAGCAAGCCCGGTCTCGACATCACCCTGCGCGAGCCGATCGGGGTCGTCGGCCTGATCGTGCCCTGGAACTTCCCGCTGCTGATGGCCGCCTGGAAGCTGGGCCCGGCGCTGGCCGCCGGCAATGCCTGCATCCTCAAGCCGGCCAGCTACACGCCCCTGACCGCCCTCCGCCTGGCCGAGCTGGCCCTGGAGGCCGGCATCCCGGCCGGGGTCCTCAACGTGGTTACCGGCCCCGGCGGCACGGCCGGCGCGAGCATCGCCGCCCATCCCGGGATCGGCAAGGTGGCGTTCACCGGCGAGACCGGCACCGGCCAGGAGATCATGCGGCTGGCCGCCGGCAACGTGAAGAAGATCAGCCTGGAGCTCGGCGGCAAGAGCCCCAACATCGTCTTCGCCGATGCCGACCTGGACAAGTTCGCCCGCGACTCGCCCTATGCCGTCTTCGACAACAGCGGCCAGGACTGCTGCGCCCGGAGCCGGATCTTCGTCGAGCGCTCGGCCCACGAGCGGGTCGTCGAGGCGTTCGTTGCGGCCACCCGGAAGGTCAAGGTTGGCGATCCGGAAGACGCCGCGACGGAGATGGGCTCGCTGATCAGCTTCCGCCAGCGTGACCGGGTGAGCGAGTACGTCGGGATCGGCCGGGACGAGGGTGCCGTCCTGGTCTGCGGCGGTGAAGCGCCAACTGACCCGGCCCTGGCCGGCGGGGCGTTCCTGATGCCGGCCGTCTTCGACGGCGTCACCAACGACATGCGAATCGCCCGTGAGGAGATCTTCGGGCCGGTCGTCTCGATCATCCCGTTCGACACCGAGGAGGAGGCCGTCCGGCTGGCCAACGCCACGCCCTACGGCCTGTCCGGCTCGATCTGGAGTCGCGACATCGGCAAGGCCCTGCGCACCGCGCGGGCGGTCCAGGCCGGTGTCCTGAGCGTGAACTCGAACAGCTCGGTCCACACCGAGGCTCCGTTCGGCGGCTACAAGATGTCGGGCATCGGCCGCGAGCTGGGCATGGGCGCGATCGACATGTACACCGAGACGAAGAACATCTTCATCGACCTGAGCTGAGCCGAGGCCCAGGGCGCCAGGCAGACCAAGCGCGGCCTATCGGAAGACCGCCCCGTTCAGCCTTCCCAATGGCGGCGTTCGGTCACCACATCGCCCGGGCGCAGCTCCGGATGGCGGCGCCGGAGCCAGTCGGCCAGGGCCCAGTAGGTCGTCTTGAAGGCGATCTCCGGCCAGGGGATCGCGTCGGGCTCGAAGGCCACGATCTCGGTCGCCTCGGGGCTGGGCCGGAACGACCCGCCCACGATCCGGGCCTCGAAGACAAGCACGACCACGGCCGCCTCGAGCCGCGAGTAGAGCCCGATCACCTCGCCCGGCTCGATCAGCAGGCCGGTCTCCTCGAGCGTCTCGCGGACCGCGCCCTCGTTGACCGTCTCGTCGATCTCGAGGAAGCCGCCCGGCTGGGCCCACGCTCCGACGGCCGGCTCGATCCCGCGCCGGATCAGCACGACCTGGCCGGTGTCGGTGATCGGCAGCGAGGTCACCACGAGGCGCGGATTGACATAGGCGATCCAGCCGCATGCCGGGCAGACCAGCCGGTCGCGGTGATCGTCGTCGACCGCCCCGAAGACGAGGACCGCGCCGCACCGGCTGCAGTTGTTGAGGGTCGAGGCCATCCAGGCCGGCACGCCGGCGCCAGACGGAATGTCCGTTGAGCGACCGTCGAGACCGCGGTCCTGGCCAGTCATGCCAGCAGCACCAGCACGGCCACACCGATCAGGAGAACCCACAGGATCGAGGCCGTGGCCACCCAGGCCAGCCGAAACAGGCCCTTGGTCCGATCGACCGGCATCCACGCCCAGGCCGCCCGCCAGATCCGGACGATCGCGTCGACATTGGCCACGGCCAGCAGCGGCGCACCGACCAGCACGCACACCTTGATGAGCAGGGCACCGATCGGCAGCCCGAGCTCGAGCGCCGAGATCGCCACGAAGCCAGCGATCAGGCCGGGCACGGACAACAGCACGTACTGCTGCTGGAGCGGCGTGGGCCGGGTCTCGGGGACGCTGCGCGGCGGCAGTCCGGCCAGGCTCGGCGGGAGCGGGCCGGGCAGCGGCCGGCCGGCAGGGCCGGGACGGGCCACCGGAGCCACGGCTCCCCCGCCCGGCACGGCTTGCCGGTCCAGGACGGGCATGCCCGGCTCCCAGCGCTCATCGTCCATTGGGGGCTCCGGCTAGCCCGTCCGGTTCGACTCGTCGTCGAGCACGGACTGCGTCTGGGCAGCGCGCCACGCCCCAACCCGCGAGCGGATCTCCGGATCGACGAGGGCCAGGATCTCGGCTGCGAGGATCGCGGCGTTCTCGGCATTGCCGATTGCGACGGTCGCGACCGGCACACCGCGGGGCATCTGGACGATCGACAGGAGCGAGTCCAGGCCGCCCAGGTGCTGGGTGGGGATCGGCACGCCGATCACCGGCAGGATCGTCTTCGCGGCCAGCATTCCGGGCAGGTGCGCCGCACCGCCTGCGCCAGCGACGATGACCTGGATGCCGCGGCCGGTCGCCTCTTCGGCGTAGCGATAGAGCAGGTCGGGCGTCCGGTGGGCGGACACGACCCGCAGCTCGTTGGCGATCCCCAGCTCGGTCAGCAGCGCCGCCGCCTTCTCGAGGGTTGGGAAGTCGGAGCGGCTGCCGCCGACGATCCCGACGCGCGGTCCCGGGCC
>JADGQK010000035.1 GCA_017881915.1 Chloroflexota bacterium
GTCCGCGCCGGCGAGTCGAGTCCCGAGCGCATCCGGCGCCTCGAAAGGTCCGGTCACGATGACCTCGGCCATCCGCTCCTCGCCGTCACGGTCCCGGACCAGGTAGGCGTGGTGGATCTCGGTCATCCCGCTCGAAAGGGTCGCCCCAACGGCGCAGTATTTCGTGGCGCTGAGCTCGATCGCCCGTCGAACGGCCTCGACGTCGATCGCAGCGCCTTCGACGACGTGGACGATGTCAATCCGGGCGAACGCGTTTGGGTGGCCATCCTGCTGCTCACCGCTTGCCCGTACTTCGTAGCTGGACACGTCCTGACGCTTCTTGCGGAGGATCGCGATCACGTCCATCGCGGTGCAACCTGCGACTGCGATCGGGATGAGCTCGGCCGGGCGCATGCCCGTGTCGTTCCGGCCATCGTCGAGGACCAGGTCGTGCCCGCTGCCGGACCGTGCCACGAAGCGGAGATCCCCACCCTTGAGGGTGAGGCTTGCGGTCCTGACGAGTGCGCTCACGTGGTCACCCGTGGCCGGCCCGAGCGAATGGCTGCCTGGCAGATACCGCGAGCGAGCCCGGCCGCAGCGCGACCCTGCGCTCCACGATCCGGTGGACGATGTCGCAGGCGTCCACGATGGTGGGTTCACCAAGCCGGTAGACGATCGTCGTCCCAGCACGCCGACTGTCGACGAGGCCCGCCTTGCGCATCACGGCGAGGTGCTGACTCGCGTTGGGCAGCGCGACCCCGATCGCCTCAGCGAGCTCACCGACCGATCGGTCGCCGTGCCGGAGCGATTCCAGGATCATCAGCCGCTTCGGGTCGGTCAGGACCTTGCACAGGTCTGCGTGGAGGCGGTACCGCTCGACCGTGCGCTCGTCGTTCTTGTCCATGGCTGGAGCATAGTCCTAATTGCATAGTTGCGCACATTACGGACCAGGCGTCCAGCGGCCTCGGGATTCAGGTCGCGTGGCCCGCAGCGGAGTAGGCTTCGGGACGGATGGCTCCAGTCGCGGGGTCGGCACGCGCGATGCCGCCCGCCATGTCGAGACCGAGGGAGAGGCCATGCGCTCATTGCCGGAGACGGCCCACGAGCACCACGACAGGATCGGGGCCCACGTCGACCGGCTGCCCGAACTTGCCCAGATGATCGGACGGGTCTCGCCAGAGGAGTTCGCCTCGAGCTTCGAGGTGGAGTGCGCCTTTATCGTCGGCCAGCTCGTTCCGCACATGGAAGCGATCGAGACGACGCTGTACGGGCAGCTCGAGCAGCTCATGGGCAAGCGCCACTCGATGACCCCGATGCGACGCGAGCACGACCAGCTGCGGGGGCTCTTCAGATCGCTCTGCGAGTACCGCAAGGAGGCGGCCGGCGGGACCCTGGACCAGCCCGGCGAGATCGGCCTCCGACGGGTCCTCTACCGGCTCTACTCGATCCTGAAAGTCCACCTCGCTGAGGAAGAGCTCTACCTGCGCGTCCTCAAGGACAACCTCTCAGCGGAGGAGCAGGACGTCCTGGCTCGGGGCATCGATCACGCAGTCTCCGAGCCGCTGTAGACCCGAGCCGGTGCTACGCGCGCTCGGTGCCGCCGAGCGCGCCCGGGTGGGCCCGGTCCCGCGGCCTGGCCACTGCCTCGAGGTACCGCCCGTTGAACTCGGCGATGAGCCGTGCTCGCTCCTTCATGACCGCCGCCCATTCGTCGATGGCCACGTAGCCGGCCTCCGTCAGCTCGTAGTCGCGCCGCTGGGGGCCCGCTGAGTCGGCCGACCATAGCGACGTGACCATCCCGGCCTGCTCGAGGTCGCGCAACGTCCGGTAGACCTGGCCGACATCGACCGGCCCGCCGGTGATGCCCATCTCCTCGAGCTGGGCGGTGATGGCATAGCCGTGGGCGCCGCCACCGGCCAGCAGGACGAGCACGAACGGCTCCATCCAGCGGCGCCTGCTGCCGAGGGGGGCCCATCCCCGGTGGACCGGGATTCCGGCCGCGTCACGATCGGACGCGAGGACGCCGCCCGGAGTCGGGTCATAGGTGTGCGAGGCATTCATCTGCGTCTGGAGAATAGGCGCCTCCGCCGGACCTGTCGATGCGGTCAAGCCTCGGAGATGCCTCGATGCTCCATCGCCGCGCCGAGCACGACAGCAGCTTCGGCCGACAGGCCATGCTCGATGATCCCAACGTACAGCTGCTCCTCGGCGAGATGGACCTTCAGGAGGGCATAGAGGCGGAAGATGACCCGCCGGAACGCGACGGCCTCACCGGTCGAAAGCCGACCGGCGTCCACGTCCTTCTGCAGCCGCAGGAGGTCGTCGACCAGGTTGCGGATCTCGGCGTGCTCGCGGCGCATCGGGGTCATCGAGTGCCGGTTCTGGAGCATCCGCTCGAGCTCCGGGTAGAGCGCGCGTTCGGCCGCCTCCATGTGGGGAATGAGGAGTCCGGTCAGGAACGTCACGGTCTCGTCGAGGACGGGCGCCAGCTCGGCGACCGGGCTGGATCCGATCCGGTCGCCCAGGACCGGCAGCTCGTCGATATGCCCCATCAGTCGCTCGTGGTGTTCGTGGGCCACGCCCTGCAGAGTCGGGATCATCGAAGACCTCCTCGGCACCTGGCCGGCTTCCCATGCTCGACCGTCTCGGTCGGCGGTCTGATCGCGGTGCTATGCATCGGCGGCCCCGCTCGACTCTCCTGGCCGCACCTGGGCCAGCGCGAGGAAGAACAGCGCGACGGGCCGATACACGGCGTGGGCGAACTTCATGAAAGGGGCGAGCAGGACAAGCTCCATCGCGACCGCAACGTGGAACAGGAAGAGCCAGTAGCCCCAGGCGGGCGCGCTCGGCAGATACAGGGCGATCTCGATCGCGAAACCCGTGACCCCGGTGATCCAGACGAGGGCCAGGAACGTCCAGTCGGCTGCCGTCGAGTGGCGGACCGACCGCTCCGCAGCGCGGAATCGCTGGAGGATGAGCATGCTCGCGCCGTAGACGAGCAGCAGGCCGGAGACAGTACCAAGCAGACGGACGGGATACCAGATCGGGACCGGCGTGCCGGTGGCCTTGATCCCGACGACGGCCAGGCCGTAGTCGAGGATCGTCGCGGCCAGCAGCCCCAGGAAGCCCCACATCGTTCCAGCGTGCAGGAACCAGCGACGCCGGAACCAGGGCAGTCGAGCCGCGTCAGTGTCGCAGTCCGCACGGTACCGGCGTTGTCCGAGCGACTCGACGGCGAGGGCGCCCCACAGGGCGCCGAGCGACCGTCGGAGCGCGGGCCGGCCTCCGGCGACGGAACGCCAGGTGATGCCACCCGCCCGGCCGAGCCCGTGGGCCATCGTGGCGACGCCGGCCAGGCCGGCCAGGAAGACGAGGACCATCACGCCGATGCCGAGGTTGTGGATGAGCTCCTCGGGGATGAACCCGAAGATGTTCAGGGAACCGACGCTCTGGGGGCCATGGCCGGCGTACATGAAGAGGGCGAAGAACGCGGCCAGCGCGACGGCGATGAACGTCCCGACGAAGGGCCGGGTGTACATCGTCCGGGCCAGGCCGGTCCGGTCGTAATTGGCGATGGCGTAGCGGCGGGCCGCGGCCATGAACTCACTGGGCTCTGCCTGCGTGGGGCAGGTCTCGGAGCATTCACTACAGGCGTAGCAGGTCCACAGCTCCTTGCTCGACAGGAGCTTGTCGCGCAGGCCGACCTGGGCGTAACGGATCATCCGCCTGGGGAACGTGGCGTCGTCCGTGACCAGGGGGCAGGTGGCCGTACAGGTACCGCAGCTGAAACACGCCGACACGTCCGCCGCTCCGAAACGCTGCAGGTCGGAGAGCAGGCCGGTGTCCACCTGGGCGGTCATCGGGGTGAGTCCGTTCGCGGGCCCTGGCAGGCGCTCATGCCGGCTCCTTGTCGATCGCTTCGTAGCGGAAGTAGCCCTCGTCCGTGGCCCCCTTGACTTCCCGCAGGTGGCCGTAGCGGCGCATGCCCATCACCCAGAAGACGACTTCGTGGGTGGGGCTTCCGATCGCCGCGGCGATCTCGGGAACGGTCCGCGGTCCATCTCGGAGGATGCCCAGGATCTGGGCGCGCATGACGGGCTCCTCGCGGACGATCTCGCGCAGCTCGCGATTCGGTGCGTTCATGCGACCGGGACCTCCAGCAGGCTGTCGATCATTGCGCTGATCTGGGCATCGGTATACCCGCGCAAGTCGATCGCGTTGTCCGGGCAGACCGGGACACACCCGCCACAGCCCTTGCAGCCCGTCTCGCTGATGATCGCCACCGACTTGCCCTCCCCGAGGGTCATCTCGATGGCCCCGTAGGGACAGGCGTCGAGGCACAGGCCGCACGCCGTACAGGCATCGGCGTCGACGACTGCGACGAGTGGGTCGAGCTCAGCGAAGCCCTTCTTCAGGATCACCGCACTCTGGGTCACGGCCGCGAGCCCGGAAGCGACGCTCTCGCTCGAGTTCCGGGGACCCTGGCACGTGCCGGCGATGTAGACCCCATCGACGACGGTCTCGACCGGCCGGAGCTTGGGGTGGATCTCGTTGAAGAACCCATCCGTGCCGAGGGGCAGCTTGAGGACGCTGACCAGCTCCTCGTTCTTGCGGGGGATCATGCCGGTGACGAGGACGACGAGGTCGGCCGCGATGGCCAGCTCCTCACCCCCGGTGAGCAGGTCGCGCACGGTGACGACCAGTCTCCCGGAGTCGTCCCGGGCCACGGCCGGCGGTGCATCATCGGCGAACTTCAGGTAGACCGATCCGAGCTTGCGCGACTCCGTGTACATCAGCTCGAACTTGCCGTAGGTGCGCATGTCGCGATAGAGGTGGTACTGGTGGACCTGGGCGTCGCGGGACGCCAGCTGGACCGAGGCGGCGACCGTGGCCGCGCAGCAGTAGCGCGAACAGTACGCATTGGCAGCGGGCGTATCTGCGCTCTGACGGCTGCCGACGCAGTACACGTAGACGACGTTGCGCACGGGCGTCCCGTGGTACATCAGCGGGCCTGACGAATGGTCGATCGCTTCCTTGAACTCGGGTAGGGTCACGACGCCCTCGATCCCATAGCCGAACTCGCCGACCTCGGGCTGGTAGGTCTCGAACCCGGTGGCGACGATGATCGAGCCAACCTCGACCGAGAGCGTCTCGGGTGTCGACCCGCCGATCCGGATCCCGACCCGGTAATTACCGAAGCTGCCCGACTTGCTGACCAGCTCCGCGCCGGTGAAGACGCTGATGGCCGGGCGCCGGCGGACCTCCGTGATGAGGGAGGCGATGAGCGCACGGCCGTTCTTGCCGGTCGGATACATCTCGTCGAACCGGCCCACCCATCCGCCGAGTTCTGCTGCGCGCTCGACGAGGAAGACGCCGAGCCCGATGTCGGCCAGCCCGATCGCGGCTCGCAGCCCGGCGACACCGCCCCCGACCACGAGCGTCTTCTGGGTCGTCTCGACCACGAGCGGCTCGAGCGGCTCCGACAACCGGGTCCGGGCAATGCCGGCCTTGACCAGGCTGATCGCCTTGTCCGTCGTCGACTGCTCGTCGTCCGAGTGGATCCAGGAGGCCTGCTCCCGGACGTTCACCTGGGTGTACTCGTAGGGGTTGAGGCCGGCCCGTTTGGCCACACCGCGGAAGGTGACCACGTGGAGCTTGGGTGAGCATGAGGCTACGACCAGGCCATCGAGGTGCTGCTCCTTGATGTCGCGCTCCATATCCCCCTGGCCCGAATCAGAGCAGGCAAACATCATCTGACGAGCCACCACGACGCCGGTCTCGGCCTGCGCGGCCGCGACGACCTGGTCGATGTCGACGTGATCGGAGATGTTGCCGCCGCAGTGGCAGACGTAGACGCCGATCCGGCGTTCGCGCCCGGTCATGCCGGCACCTTCGCATGTTCCAGATAGGCCGCCACCTGGGCAACGGTCGAGCCCGCGTGAAGGATGGAGTCGGCGATGTCCTTGGCACCCGACGCCGCACCGGCAACGTAGACCCCCGGGATGCTCGTCTGGCCCGGATTCGCATCCTCATCCGTCTCGGCGACGTAGCGGAACTCATCCACGGCCAGGTCGCCTTCCGGGAAGAGCGCCTGGGCATCGCTGTTGGGCTGGACGCCAACCGCCAGCACGACCAGGTCGTACTCCGCCTCGACCAGACCGCCGCCGTGCTCGATGTCCTCGTAGCGCAGGACCAGGTCGCCATTCTCCTTCTCGGTAATCCTGGCCACCCGGCCCTTGACGTAGTTGGCACCCATCGCCTTGGCCTGCTCGTAGAACTCGTCGTAGCGCTTGCCGGGCGCCCGGATGTCCATGTAATGAACGGTCACGTCGGCGATCGGCAGGGCGCCCATGATCAGCTGGTTCTGCTTGATCGAATACATGCAGCAGAAGCGCGAGCAGAGCGGGTTGCCGACCGTCTCGTCGCGTGAACCCGTGCACAGCACGTAGGCGATCCGCTCGGGGACCTTGCCGTCACCCGGCCGGAGAATCGTGTTGAACGGTCGGGTCGGGGCGAGCAGGCGGTCCATCTGGGTGCCGCTGATGACGTTCTTGAACGTACCGTAGCCGTACTCCGGCTTGAGGTCGGCCGCGAAGAGCTTGAAGCCCGTCGCGACGACCACCGCACCGACCTCGACGTCGAGCACCTGGTCCCGGGCCCGAAGATCGATGCAGTCGTCGACCGGGCAGGCGTCGACGCACTCACCGCACTCCGAGCAGACGCCGCAGTCGAGGCACAGGCCGGCGCCCCGATGGGCTTCGGCCTCGGTCATCGGCAGCTCGACTTCGCGGAAGTCGGTCGGCGCGGCGCTGAGTACCTCGCTCGGGTCGAGGGGCACCGCCAGGCGGTAGGCCTTCTGGCGCGCGAGGACCTGGTCCTTGTCGACGACCGGGAGGCGCAGGTCGAACCCGTCGAGCTGCAGGCCCCTGATCCAGCGATCGATCATGTGCGCAGCGCGCTGGCCCTGCCCGGTCGCCCGGGTGATGTCGGAGGCGCCCGACACCACATCGCCGGCAGCGAAGAGCCAGGCTGACCCGCTCTGGAGCGTCTCGGGGTCGACGGCGAGTGTCCCGTTCGGATTCGTCCGCACCTGTGCCGAGAACCCGTCCGTGTCGGGGGCCATGCCGATCGCGCCGATGATCACCTCGCAGGCGATCTCGAACTCGCTGCCCGGGACCGGCTCGGGCCGACTCCGGCCGGACGCGCCCGCCTTCGCCGGCGCCATCCGGCTGCAGCGCAGACCGCGCGTCGCCCCGCGCCCGTCATCGAGGACAGCGACCGGGGCTGCCTGGAAGACGAACCGGACCCCTTCCTTCTCGGTGTCGTCCGCTTCAACGTGGTGGGCCGGCATCTCCGAACGGGTGCGCCGATAGACGACCGTGACCTCCCGCGCACCGAGCCGACGGGCCGTCCGGGCGGTATCCATCGCGACGTTCCCGCCACCGATCACGACGACCCGCTGATCCGCCAGGTCGATGCCCTCGCCGAGCTTGACTGCGCGGAGGAAGGCAACGCCGCTGAGAACGCCGTCGAGCTCGTCGCCGGGCACGCCGAGCTTCGTGGAGAGCGGCGTGCCGGTCGCCAGGAGGACGGCTTCGTAGCCCTCCTCGTGGAGGCTGTCGAGGTCCTGGACCGGCGCGCTCGTGGCGATCTCGACCCCCAGCGCGGTCACGTTCGCGATGTCCTGCTCGACAATCTCGGATGGCAGCCGGTAGGCCGGGATCGCCAGGCGGAGGAAGCCACCGGCCTTCGGCGCGGCCTCGAACATCTTGACCCCGTAGCCCTTGCGGGCGAGCTGCCAGGCGGCCGTCAGACCTGCCGGGCCGGTGCCTACGATTGCGACCTTGTGGCCGTTCGGCTCGGGGATCTCGATTCCGGGACCATCGAACTTGTCATAGTGGATGTCGGCGATGAACCGCTTGAGACGGCGGATCGGGAGGGGACCCTCGATCGATCCGCGGGTGCATTCGAGTTCACACGGGGCATAGCAGGCGCGACCGAGCGTGCCCACGAGCGGCGTCGCATCAAGCACGAGCTGGAACGCCTTCTCATACTCGCCGCTCCGGATGAGCGACACGTAGCCATGGGCCTGGATACCGGCCGGGCAGGTGTACGAGCAGGGCGAGGAGCCGGCCCGCTCGATGACTGCCTTCTTGGGCACGGCCTGGGGGAAGGCGATGTACGCGGCCCGCCTCTGGATCATGTCGGCATTGAACTGGTCAGGGACCGCGACGGTGCAGGCCGTCTCGCACAGCTGACAACCGGTGCACGTCGTCTCGTTGACGAAGCGGGCCTTACGCGTGACCTTCGCCTGGAATCGGCCGGCGGAACCGCGGGTGATGCCCCCGACCTCGCTATAGGTGAGGGTGGTGACGTTTGGATGGTGGATGGACGCGGCCATCTTCGGCGTGGAGATGCAGCTGGCGCAGTCAAGGGTCGGGAAGACCTTGCTGAGCAGGATCATCTTCCCGCCCACGCTCGCCTCCTTCTCCACGAGGAGGACGCGGTAACCCATGTCGCCCAGCTTCAAGGCGGACTCCATCCCGCCGATGCCCGCCCCGACGACCAGGACGTCGTAGTCGGTCACGACGCCACCGCCGATCGTCCGAGTTCGGCGAGCGCCTGGCCGAACTGCTGGACGTGCCTCGTGAACGGCTCCGCGCAGACCGAGCAGATCGCCGCCATCTTCAGGCGCTGGGGTTGGTGGCCGCCTTGCTGCAGGAGCGCCTGCGCCTGGGCGACGATCCGCGATGCTCGCGTCGAGCAATCCGACAGGTACGCACACTCGTCGCCGTCGGAGGCGATGAACACGCCGTCGAAGCCGCCCTCGATTGCGTGGAGGATCCAGCTCGGCCGGATCCCGCTGGTGCAGGGCATGCTGATCACCACGACGCCGGGCGAATAGGTCATGTGCGAGCTGCCGGCCAGATCGATGCCGGGGTCCGAGATGTTGTTGGTCGAGAAGACCAGGATCCGGGGAACGAACGCCCGTTCCTGATCCGGCGGCTTCACGGGGGCGAGCGTGGTCATCGCAGCCTGACTCCTTGCTGAACCGAGATCAGCGACCCGCCAGCGCTACTTCTGGCGCCGGACGAAGACCCGCTCGTACCCCTCGCCGGTGAGGCAGCCCAGGTACACGTGGCCAACCTTCGTCGACCAGGCGCTGATGTCGCCCTTCGTAGCTGCATCGCTCGACCAGATCTCGATGACCTGCCCGACCTGGACCGTGCCCATCGCCTTCTTGGCCTCGAGCAGCGGGCCCGGGCAGGCGCTTCCGCGCGCGTCGACGACCTTGGCGCTCTCGAGAGCCATCAGGTCCGTATCGCTGAGCGGGGTGGTGATCGCAAGCATTGGAGTGATCTCCTCTCTGGTCGCTCGGCCTCGTCCTTCGAGGTCGGCGAAGGTGGGTCAGTAGACGAGGGCGTTCGTGGCCGAGGTCACCTCCGCGACGAAACGCGCGGCGGCGACGATCTCGGCGCCGGGGACGAGGGACTCGGCGAAACCGCGACTCTTGACGCACGGCGCGCAGACGAGCAGCGAGCCGCCAAGCTCCCGGAAGTCGTTGAGCAGCTTGACCAGTGGTGGGAACTCCGGAGCCTGGATCGTCTCGGCTTCGCCCTGATGGACGAGGCGCACGCCGTCGGCCTGGAAGCCCATGACCACCGCGACGTCAGACGCCAGGGCCGCACATCCCATCACGAACGGGATCGTCGCGCGCTCTGGATCCTCAGGTCCGTGGGTCGCCACGATCACGAGCTTCTCGTGTTCTGCCATGTTCGCAGCTCCTTTCGAGAAATTGCCAGGCGTCTAGATGAAGACGAGCGAGCCGTCACCAACGTCCAGGAAGAAAGAGGCAATGCCACACACGTCATCGACCAGTGGATCGAGCTCGGAGGGATCGATCGCGAACAAGGCCATCGACGCCGAACAGGCTCGGATCTGGACATCGCCGAGCTCCTTGGCCTGGCGAAAGGTCTCCGCCCAGGGCAGGGAGCCGGCTGGCACTGTGGCCGTCGTCGATCCGGGTCGGACTGCGTCGAAGGCGAGGCCATGGTCCAGGGCAATGCGCTCCTTGCGGAAGGCATCGAGCGCCCAGAACTGCACGAGGACGTTCACCGGCCGGCCCATCGCCGAGGCACCAGCAGCGATCGTGGCCGCGGCATGGAGCTTGTCGTCCGTGCCGGAAAAGAGGACGAGGGAGACGGATTCACTCACGACTGATGTACCTCGATAGCGGCGTAGCCGGCCAGGCTTGGTTCGTTTGCTGCCGCAGCCAGATCGCCCAGCCTCGACAACCGACGCACGAGGACGGCCCGCATGAGCTCGCAGGCAGCCAGGATCTGGGGATCCGTCAGTCGGTAGCTCACCGATCGTCCGTCGCGGAGCGCCTCGACGAAGCCGGCCGAGCGCATGGCGCCAAGGTGCTGCGAAGCCGCGGCCTGGCTCATGCCCAGTTCGTGCGCCACCTGGTTGACTCCGCACGGCCGGGCGCCCAGGAGATGGAGGATCCGCAGGCGGTGTGCGCTCGCGAGCGATCGGAGCAACGAAGCCTGTAACTCATCGATGTCGTGGGTGGCGCTTGGCATGGCCTGCTCCCCGCGAGGGGTCTCGTCCCGAGCCCGGTCTAGCTAGTGGTTCTTGACCTATATTCGCTCTATGCCTTTATATGTCATAGACATTTATTAGCCATGGGCCATTAGTCACATTGTCGAGGGGCCGGGTGGATCCTGGCCGGGTTCCCCACGGCTGAGTCCGCCACATCGGAGCCCGTGTGTCACGGATGCGGGCAGGGCATCATTCGAACGATCGCGCACCGCGCTGCGTCGGGATGAACCAATGGGCAGTCCCACAGGAAAGGTGGCAGCAATGGCCGAGCCAATGGTTTCCGAGGCCGAGGCAACCCGGGCCAGGGAGGCGCCCCATCTCCACGTGCCCAGGCTGGTCTTGTCGCGCGACGTGGCCGGCGAACGCGTCCTGGATCGGATCGCCGACGTCGTCAACAAGCTCATCGGCTCGATGTACCTGTTCGTCGCGATCACTGTGGGCATCGTCGCGTGGCTATTCGCCGGCAACATCGTGGGCTTCGACAAGACGCCCTGGCCGCTGCTGCTCACCCTCCTGAACCTGCCCCAGCTCTCGATCATGATCTCGCTCCAGGTCAGCGCCAACCGCGCCCAGCGGGCCAGCGACGCGCGGGCGATGGCCGACCATGCAACGCTGGTCGCGCTGCACGAGCTGAGCAAGAAGCAGGTCCAGATCCTCGACGGTCAGAACAAGGTCCTGGACATCCTTGAGCACGCGGTCGCGGGCGCGGGTCCCCAGGCGTGAGCATGACCCGCGGGCAGCGGCGCGCTCTCTAGCGGCTGGCGCTCGAGGCCGTCAGCCAGAGGGCCTCGCCGCCCGTCCATTCGCTCTCGTGGCCCGTCCGCAGACGGCGCTCCTCGGCCTGCAGCAGGGCCCACATCTCGGGCTGCTCGGCGCGCAGGAGTGGGCTAGCCCGATAGCGGGCCAGCCCGTCGACGAGGTAGGCCGCATAACGGGTGAGTGGATCGGCCCGGGCCACGCGCGCCTCGAACCCCGGCGCGTAGTCGACCGCGAGCAGGAATCGACTGAAGAATGCCCCGACGCTGTCGGCACCCTGGTCCCAGCCCTGCGAGTGCCCGCCCCGCCTCAGGAGCGGCGCCGGCGATGTGAAGACGGCGACGACCACGCCCCCGATTGCGGCGGCCGAAAGATGGCCGCCGAAGGCGAGATAGGCGTTCGTGACCTGCAGTCGATCGACGATCCGGATGAGCCCCCACGAGAAGTCAGCCTCGATCGGCAGGCGGGTCTCACGGGTCAGCGTGCGGGCTGTTCCCCGGCCACCTTCACTGACCCAGTAGTCGATTGCCTCCGGGTCGTAGTGAAGAAGCGTCGGCTTGTCCCGGATGGCCACCAGCAGGTAGGCCGGGCCAGGCGAATCGGGCGGATCGGAACTGGCGATGAAGCCGAGGTCGGCCAGCGCCGGCGCCGCCGAGGCGGGATCCAGGTGGGTTCGGTCTGGACGGATGATGGCCATGCTGGGAGCTGCGGCCTCAGTCGGACGTCGCGACCGGCCCGCTGAGCTCCTGGGCCCGGCCGGAGCTGCGGTCTTCTTCGAGCAACGGGATGAGGAATCGCTCTTCGCGTTCGATGTGAGCCCGCAGCAGGGCCTCCAGGCCGAACAGGTGACAGCGGGCCTCGGCCGGTGGGTCGCCCGCTTCGTGGCGGCTCAGCAGCGGCTGATCGGCACGCAGCCGGGCCGCCATCTCCCGGATCTGCTGATGGTCGAAGCGGGCCGCCCGGGTTGCCCACGGAGTTCCGATTCGCGCCTCGATCTCGGGGTACAGCCACGCCTCTTCCCAGGCGATGTGCGGCTCGAGGCTGCCCTCGACCCAGCGCAGGACGTCGAGCACGTGCACGGACAGCTCCGGCGTCGGCCGCCGGCCGATCTCGCAGGCCACGTCGTGGATCCGGTTGATCCCGCGCACCAGGTCGCGGTGTTCGTGCTCCTCGAATGCCCAGACCGCTTGTGCTCCGCCTGCCTTCGTCGTCATCGCACGAGCCCTCGCTGCAGACCTCCGATGGGGGCCTTCGCCTGCGACCACGATCACCCGGTTTGGCCCAGCATCCCAGAGCCGTCGGTCACGTCCTTCCGGTCGTGATGGCCCTCAGCGGGGCCGTCCGTCAGACGCGGCCCTTGGGAACCGTGTGCCAGTAGGTCTTGTTGAAGACGATCTTGCCCAGGTGCCAGATCTGGTTCGGCTTCGGGGGTCGCGGCGGATGGTTGTAGTCGAACTGGAGGAGTGTGCCCTTGCCGTCGCCGACCTCGAAGAAGCACATGACCTTGCCCAGGTAGTCGCCGTGCTTGTGATCGACGCCGCGGCCTTCGATGGCCGCCACGATCCGTTCCGTGACGACCGGCGCCTCGAAGTGGGCCGTCGAGCCCGCTTTCGAGAGGGGCAGGTCGGTCGCGTCGCCGAGCGCATACACGTTCGGCCGGCCGCCAACCTGGAGGGTGGCCCGGTCAGTCGGCAGCCAACCGCCGGGGGCGGGGGCCAGGCCGGAATCCATCAGGAACTGCTGGCCCTTGTGCGGCGGCACGAGGATGAGCAGGTCGTAGGGGAGCTCCTCCCCCTCGAGGCTCTGGACGACCTTGCGCTCGGCATCGATTGCCTCAACGTTGAAGAACGTATGCAGCTCGATGCCCTTCTCGGCGAGGATGGGCGTGGCCATCTCCGAGACGCTCTCGATCGTGAATGCCCGCCCGATCGGTGAGCAGTAGTCGATCGTGGTCCGGTCGCGCAGATCGCGCTGGCGCAGCTCGGCTTCGATCAGGAAGGCGACCTCGAGCGGCGCCGGCGGGCACTTGTAGGGCATGCCGGCGATCCCGATGACGATCCGCCCGCCGGCGAACCGGTCGAGCGCGACGCGCAGGCGAGCGGCGGCCTCCGCCGTGTAGAAATGCTGAGCCTCGGTGTCGAAGTGCTCGATTGTCTCCGGGACGATCCGCGAACCCGTCGCCAGGACGAGCTGGTCGTACCCCAGCGGGCGACCGTCGGTCAAGGTGACGACCTGGTGGTCCACGTCGATCCGGGCAACCTCGCCGATCACGAGCGTCACCCGCTTGTCGAGCAGGGAGCGCTCCGGGCGCTGGAGGTTCGCCGCCCGCTCGCCGCCCATGGCGATGTACATGAACCCGGGTTGATAGACGTGCTGGCCGGTCAGGTCGACGACCGACAGCCCGACCTCGCCCCGGTCGATTCGGGCGCGCAGCTTCTTCACCAGCAGGTTCGCGGTCAGGGTCCCGCCGACTCCGCCGCCGAGGATGAGGATGCGTTGCATGTCGGGCTCTAGCGCAGCTTCTCGACGACGATCACGTCGTAGCCGTCGCTGGTCTCCAGGGAGACGAGTCGATGCCCGGCTTTCTCGACCCACTTGGGGATGTCGGTCTTCGAGCCCTTGTCGGAGGAGTAGACGGCGATCACGTCGCCGACCTGGCTTTCGCGGATGGCCCGGATGAGTTCCATCAGGGGCCCGGGGCAGAAGCTGCCCCGGGCATCGACCGTGCGAGTGATGGCCACGGCGGCGTCGGTCATGGTGGTCGCGCTCTTTCCTAGATGAACAGCGGGGTGGAGTTCTCGGTCATCAGGCCGATGACCGTCGCGGCGCCGGCGGGCTCGCTCATGCCGTCGATCATGTCCTCGGGCTTCAAGCCGAACATGTCCATGGTCATCTGGCAGGGGATGAACTCGACGCCCAGCGCCTGGGCAGCCTCGAGGAGCTCCTTCGGGCTGGCCACGCCGTACTGCTTGGCCAGGCGGCCCATCATCCACGGGCCCATCCCCAGGAAGTTCATCTTCGAGAGCTTGCGGTGGCTGATCCCGGGCCGCTGCATCGCCGACATCATCTTCTGCATCCAGTTCTCGCCGGTGATCCGCTTGGAGTCCTTGACGAAGACCTGGAGGCCCCAGAACGTCACGAAGACACGGGTTCGGACACCCATCGCAGCCCCGGTCGAGGCCAGGATGAGCGACGCCCAGACCTTCTCGAGGTCGCCGCTGTAGTCGATGATCAGGAGGTCCTTCGTCTTCACCTGGCCGTCGTCGGCCGGGGCCGGCAGGGCCGTGTCGGTGACTTCGGGCAGCCCATCAACGGCGGCGATCGCCTCGGCCAGCGGATCGAATGGTGCGAGTGTCGTGGTGGTCATGGCGGATCTCACTTCCTGCGGATGACGAAGCGGTAGACCGCGCCGTCGACTGTCTGCTCAACGAGCTCGTTGCCGGTCGCGCGGCACCAGGCCGCAACGTCCTTGGTCGATCCGGGGTCGGTCGCGAGCAGTTCCAGGGCCGCGCCGGCCGGGATGGTCTTGACCGCCTGGGCGGTCTTCACGATCGGCATCGGGCAGGACAGCCCACGGGCGTCGATCGTGTGGGCAACCTCGATAACGGGCATCGATGACTCCTTTGGGGATTCAGCGGCTAGATGAAGACGACCTGCCCGCCGCCCGCATTGAGGTAGAAGGCGGTCACGCCCTCGACCCCGTCGACGAGCGGGTCGAGATCGGTTGATTCGAGCTTGAGCAGGTCCATCGAGAGCGAGCAGGCCTGGATGTCGACTCCGCCGAGATCCTTCGCCTGGCGCAGCGTCTCGGCCCACGGCGCCTGGCCGGCCCGCGCCAGTGCCTCGACCGCGGCCCGGCCGGCAACGCCGGCTTCGGGCGCGAGCCCGTGGTCCTGTCCGATCCGGTCGGCCCGGAAGGCGTCGAGCGCCCAGTACTGCAGGAAGATGTTGACCGGCTTGCCGAGCGCGGCGGCGCCGGCGGTCAGGACCGCCGCGGCCTGCAGCTTGTCGTCGGTGCCGGAGAAGAGGACCAGGTTCAGCGACTCGTCCACCACGATCACCTCGAAGCCGAGCGATTGGATACCGTTGCCACCAGGGCCGCTTCGGGCGCGGCCCAGGCCGGAGCTGGCGAGGTACTCCCCGCGTTTGCGGCCACTTCGCCGAGGCGGGTCAGGCGCCGCTCGAGAACGGTCCGCATCAGGCCGCAAGCGACCATGACGTCGGGGTCCACCAGCCCGTAGCGCACCTCCCGACCGTCGCGGACGGCCTCGACGATGCCCGCGTTGCGAAGCACCGCAAGATGCTGCGAGACGTTCGGTTGGCTCGCTCCGATCGCCTCGGCCAGGCGACCGACTTCGATCGGGCCGCGGGCGAGCTCGTGCAGGATCTCGATGCGTCGAGGGCTGGCGAGCGTCTTGAGGACCTCAGCCTGGAGGATCGTGATTTCGTCCATGGCCCGACTATCGACATATGCGCAGACGCTGATGAGTGCCGGCCGGCACTACTCGCCCGGGCCATCCGTCACAAGGCTGCCAGCCAGACGGACCAGGCGCCTCAGATCGTCAGGTTGGCGACCGCGATCTCGCGGCTGGTCCAGCTCATCAGCCCGGAGAGCTGCTCCGCCGACAGCCGATCACAGGCCCACGACCAGTGGATCGCGATGACGTCGCCGGGCAGGACGCCGTCCACGAACGCGACCCCGTCACGCCAGGCCTGGACCCGCTCCGGACGGGCCGGACCAAGCTCGAGCTGGCCCTTCGCCATCAGCAGCGGAACGACGTTGACCACCAGCGAGTCGCCATCCCGTTCCAGGACCCGCCCCCAGCGAATGCGGCACGAGTCCATGACCTCGAGGGCCCGATCGAGTGAACCGGAGCGGAGCAGGCCGATCCGCGGGAAGACGTCGAGGACGTGGAACGCGTGGACCGGCACGCCACCGGCGGCGGGCTTGGCGGCCAGCCAATGCCAGCCGTCGGCCCCCAGGCGGGGTCGGAATCGGCTCGCCAGGGACGCTCCGAAGAGGTTCGGCCCGACGGCCTCGAGGAGCGGGTTTCCCAGCCAGTACGCCTCGACGACACGCCGATCGAGTGGGTCCGCCTCACCGTTCGCCCGGGCGATCAGCTCCAGATACGGCCAGGCACCCTCGAACGAGCGGGCCAGCTGGCGCAGCGCGCGATCATCGCCGCCCATGGCTCCTTCGCCGAACAGCTCCTCGATCGCATCCGGCCCGCAGTAGCCGAGTCGATTCGGCCCGAAGGCATAGCGGGCGAAGAGCACCGGCCCCGATACCGGGGCGGCCGGCTGAGCCAGGGTTTCAGTCGGACTCGGCATTGACGGCCGCCTGGCGCGGGCCGCTGTCCGAAAGCAGGCGCGCAGCGCGCACCGACCATGCCGCGATGATCCCCGCCGCTGCGATCATCAGGATGTAGCCGCCGACGATCGTCGGGCTTGGCGGGGCCCCTTTCGAGATGGCGGTCAGCGCTCCGGTGACCACCGCTCCAAGAACGAGCACGCTCGCCACGACCGAGGCCGGAGCGCGCTGCAGCGCGGCGAACCACGTCCCGACGTAGCCGGCGAGGATGACCCCCGTCAGCAGGACCCACGCCCATTGGGTCGCGCCCAGCCCAGCGAGGACGCCGAGCTTGCCCGACAGGGCGAGATAGCCGACGAGGACGACCAGGCCGATGCCCATTCTGAGCGCGCCCATGACGGAACTCGGGATCGAGCCAAGGAGCCGCTTGACCAGGATCGTCTCGACGGCCCAGAAGAGCGTCGCGACCAGGATCAGGGTCTCGCCCATCCCCCAGCGGATGCCATCGGGCGGCAGGACCAGCGCCTGACCGACGAGGAGAATGCCGAGGCCGATGACCGACGCGATACCCAGGCGCTCGCCGAGGAACGGGACGGCCAGCAGGGCGACCCACACGAACA
The DNA here is from genome assembly GCA_017881915.1 of Chloroflexota bacterium. Classification (GTDB taxonomy): domain Bacteria; phylum Chloroflexota; class Limnocylindria; order Limnocylindrales; family CSP1-4; genus Palsa-1033. Next base: position 17,272 of record JADGQK010000035.1, read on the forward strand.
GGGTCTTCTGGATGAAGGCGGCGCTCGGTGCGCTGGCCTGGGCGAGACCGGTGAAGAACAGGATGAATGGCACGCTGCCACCAATCACGCCAACGGCGAAGACCGCCGGCCAGTGCCGCCGCTCGATCGCCCGGACGTCGCGGGCGGCCCCGAGCCCCAGGGCGATCGCGACCAGGACGAACGCGGCAATCGCGTTCTTCAGGGTCGTGTACACGGCGGCGTCCGGCAGCTGCTTGACCGCAAATGCATTGAGGTAGATGGCCAACCCGCTGATGAGCGCGGCACCAATCGCGAGGACGATGCCCCAGCCGACTCCACCGGGGATGGCGATCGCGGGCTTCGCCAGTCGATCAGAACGCGTGAACATCGGGGGCTCCTTCTCCCTGGTCGGTGGCTCCAGCCGCTGATCGGTCGCCGATCTCCAGGGCGATCGCAACGTGAAGCTCGTCTTGAATTTGGATCGCTTCGTCTGGTTCGAGGCGTTCGACGATCGTGCCGGCGGCAACCGTGACCCAGTCGCCGACCGCGATGTCGGTCAGCAACAGCGTCGATGCTCGACGGCGGCGACCCTCGGTTTCGACGACCGCTCCGGCGGCGTCAATGGCCACGACACGCCCGGGAAACGCGATGCACATCGCAGTCAGAGCCCCGCTTCGCCGGGAACGGTCGTGCGGATCTCCGCGATGGCTCCCAGGATGGCCGAGATCAGGGCCGGCATCGCCGCTGCGACGGGCCGGCTCAAGGCACGGCCGAGACCGAAGTCGACAGCGCCGATGGCCACGATCCGGCCACGGACGGGCCGACCCTGGATCAGCTCGGCGAGCGCGACCACCTCCGGCATGCCGACCGCATGGGACGACCGCGGGCGCAGCCGCTCGGGCCGGCCGATGAGCCCGGCCAGGGGAAGGTCGACGATCTGTCCCGGCCGGAGGCCACTCGCGGCATCGACGATGACGACGCCGGCGGCGGCCGGGACGGCCAGGAGGTCGTCGATATCGAGCTGGCCGACGCTCCGCACGCGGACGCCGTCCGGCAGATGGCCGCGGAGCAGTGCGGCAGCGGCGACGGCCGCGCCGTCGTCGCCCCGGTCCGGCGAGCCGCACACGAGCACCTCCACCCCGACTGGCTGGGCCCCGGCGCTGGATGAGTCGGTTGCTGCCGGCGCTGGGCCGGCAGTGACTGGCAGGTGCAGGGTCACGGCAGGTTCTCGACCCTCAGGTCAAGGAAGTGCGTGGCGCAGCTGATGCACGGGTCGTAGCTCCTGACGAGCTGCTCGATCCGCAACGTGGCCTCGTCGTGGGAAAGGTGCAGGACCCGGGGTGCGAAGGCGGCCAGGTCGGCCTCGATGGCGGCCTGGTTCTGGCTCGTCGGCGGCACGATCTGGGCATGAGCAACAAGGCCCTGCTCGTCGAGTTCGTAGGCATGGAAGATCAGGCCGCGCGGTGCCTCGGTCGCCCACGCCGCGGAGCATGGCCCCGGGCGCCAGCGGGTCGCCGCCTCGGCGGGCGGCTGGTAGGCCTCGATGATGTCGAGCGCCTCAGCGGCCGCGTCGACAAGCTCAACGGCCCGGGCAACGATGCTGCGGTACGGATTGCGGGCGATCTCGCCAGCCAGTCCGGTCCTGGCCAGGGCCGCGGCAGCCGTTGGGTGGAGCTGGTCGCCGGCGAGGGTGATCCGCGACGACGGGCCAAGCAGGTATGGGCGCCCGTCGCGACCGCGCGACTGCAGGGCATTCGACCAGGGGACCTGCTGCTCGGCGAACTCCGAGCGCCAATCGGTCAGGGCCAGGTCAAGGCCGTCGCTGGACACGATCCGACCCTCGTTCATCGGATACTCGTGGGGATGCTTGAGGGCGACCAACCGACCATCGCGCTCGAACTCGGGCGTGTCCAGGCCGGCCACCAGGTCGACGGTCTGGAGGGCGATTCCGAGCGCCGCCGTCAGGGTCTCACGGAGGGCGCTGACCTCGGTCCGCCGGAAGGACCGGGAGAAGCCGCCGACGCGGACCGACACCGGGTGGATGGCCCGCCCGCCGATCATCTCGACGAGCTTGTTGCCCGCTCGCTTGAGGGTCAGCCCCGCCTCGACCGCCGCCCGGTAGTCATGGGCCATGTCCAGCGCGCTGGGATAGCCCAGGAAGTCCGGCAGGTGAAGCAGGTAGACGTGCAGGGCGTGGCTCTCGATCCATTCGCCGCAGTAGAGCAGCCGCCGGAGTGCCCGCACGGCGGGGTCGATCTCGATCCCCAGGCCGTGCTCGAAGGCATGCACGGCGGTCATCTGGTAGGCCACCGGGCAGATGCCACAGATGCGGGCGACGATGTCGATGACCTCATCCGGGGTCCGCCCAACGACGAGCCGCTCGAAGTAGCGCGGCGCCTCGAAGATCTCCAGGCGGGCCTGCTCCACGACGCCGTTCCTGACCTTGAGGCGGAGCGAGCCCTCGCCCTCGACGCGGGTCAGTCCCGCAATATCGACGGCCAGGTCGCCGCTCGACTCGGTCAGCGTGTCGGTGTCATGCATCGTTGGTTTCCTTGACTGGAATGACCTGGCCGGGCGGACCGCCATGCGCGTCGATCATCGCCCGGAACGGGGGCGACCAGGCCGTGAAACCAGCGAACAGTCGACCGACGTCGCTGGCGGAGCGGTCATCTGAAAGCCACTTCGCCAGGGAGGCGGTGTTGGCGGATTCGCGCGGCCCGAAGCAGCCGTAGCAGCCTCGGCCGTACGCCGGACAGAGCGCACCGCAGCCGGTCCGGGTCACCGGGCCCAGGCAGGGGATGCCCTGGGCGACGGCCACGCAGACAACACCGCGGCGCTTGCATTCCAGGCAAACCGCCTCGTCCGGCAACTGGGGCCGACGGCCGGTGACCAGGGCGACCAGGAATTCGCGCAACTGGGCCGGTGAGATCGGGCAACCCCGGAGCTCGGCGTCGACGGCGACGAAGTCAGCCACGGGTCGAGCCTGGGCGAGCGAGTCCACGTAGCCCGGCTGGGGATAGACCACGGCCCGGACTTCCTCGTGATCGAACCAGTTGCGGATCGCCTGGATCCCCCCGGCGGTAGCGCATGCTCCGATCGTCACCAGGCGGTGCGAGACGGCACGCAGGCGGGCGATGTCCTCGGCCTGCTCAGGCGTGCTGATCGAGCCCTCGACGAAGAGGACGTCGAACGGCCCGGCCGAGCGATGCGAGGTCGCCTCCGCGAATTCGACCAGGTCGACCCGCGCGGCGATCGCCAACAGCTCGTCTTCGAGGTCGAGGAGGGTCAGCTGGCAGCCGTCGCAGGAGGCGAACTTGACGATTCCGATCCGGGGTCGTTGGGGCGTCCCGGCGCGCGGGCCGCGACGGCCCGGCGTGATCGGCGCCTGGGTTTCCATCACAGCCCCTCCCGAGCAAAGGCGGTGCCGAGCTCCGCGACCGAGAAGACTGGTCCGTCCCGGCAGACGAAGAACGGCCCGAGCTGGCAATGCCCGCAGGTACCAACGCCGCAGGCCATGTTCCGTTCGAGCGTCAGCCACATTGCGGCTGGGTCGACGCCGCGTCCCTTCAGCGTCGCCACCGTCGCCTGCATCATCCGCTCAGGGCCGCACACGAAGGCGGTCGCCCGCGACCCATCCCATTTGGCCTGGTCGAACAGCTGGGTGACGATCCCGACCCGGCCCAGCCACTCCGGCCCGGCCCGGTCCACGATCTCGGCAACCTCGACATCGGCCCGCCCGGCGATTTCACCCATCTCGGCCACGAACAGCCGATCGTGCGGGGTCCGGGCGCCGAGATAGAGACGCACGGCACCAAATCGCGGGCGCTCGGCCAGCACGGCCTCGATCACCGGACGGAGCGGCGCCAGGCCGATCCCGCCCGCGACGATGACGACGTCCCGGCCAATTGCCGCCTCGACCGGCCAGCCTCGGCCAAGCGGGCCGCGCAGGGCGACCTGGGCACCGGCAGCGAGACCGGTCAGCACAGCCGTGGCGGCTCCCGCCGATCGGATCGTCAGGTCGAGACCGTCCGGGCGAATCCGGGAGATGGAGATCGGTGGCGTTGCGAAGGCCGGCTGCTCGACCATCACGAACTGGCCCGGGCGGGCGCCCAGCAGTGCCTCGTCGGTCGTGACCAGCCGGAGGGTGGCCGAGTCCACGGTCTCAGGCATCACCGAGCGGACGGTGGCGATGACGTGGCGCGCGGGGGCGGCGGTCGCGAGGGCCGCTGGTGCACGTCCTTCGGCCGGCGAAAGCGGCCACGGGATCGGCCCGGCTGGGGCCGTCGCGGGCGCGATTGCCACGAGCTCTGCGCGGACGTCGATGCCGACCGGGCACCAGGCGATGCACCGACCGCAGCCGACGCAGCCACTCGAGCCGAACTGGTCCCACCAGGTCGAGAACTTGTGGGTCAGCCACTGGCGGTAGCGGTCGCGGACCTTCGGCCGGAAGTTCGCATCGCCGGCGACGCGCCCAAAGCCAAGGCTGAAGCAGCTGTCCCAGCTTCGTTCGGTCGTTGCGTCGAGGCCGTCCAGATCCGAGGCGACGCCAACGCTCGTGCAGAAGCAGGTCGGGCAGACGAGGGTGCAGTTGGCACAGGCCAGGCAACGCTCGGCGACCTGCGCCCAGTGAGGATGATCGAGCGCGGCCCGCAGCCGCTCCGGCAGCCCGTCGCCCGGCACCGGGTCACCGATCGCGGCGCGCACCGCGGCAACCTGGGTACCGGCCCGATCGACAGCATCGGGCGATGCCACCCGCAAGCCGAGGGGGCCCACGACTCCGGCCCCGGCCTCGCTCCCGACCCGCACGACGAACCCATCGTCGAGCTCGGACAGCATGAGATCGGCCCCGCCATCGACCTCTGGCCCGCTGGCCATCGACGTGCAGAAGCATGTGCTCGTGGCGGCCGCGCACTCGACTGCAACGATCAGCGCGGCGTCCCGACGCGCGGCGTGATCCGGGTCGCCCGCCGGCCCGGCTCGCATCGCCCGCTCCTGGATGTTCAGGGCCGCGAGCTCGCAGGCGCGGACGCCGACGAAGGCCAGCTTCGGGGCATCCTCACGGATCGGCTCGACGACGATCTGGTCACCGTCCCGGCGCGACCGGGTCAACGGAACCAGGGAGGGATGGGTGAAGCGCTTCCACGACGTGAGGGCGACGACGTAGTCAAACGCCCGCTCGCCACCCGTGCTGCGCAGCCGATAGCTGCCTGGTGCCGTGTCGGCCATCCAGCCGTGGGGCAGCCCGGCCGGGCTGTCGAGTTCGTCGTAGACGACCGCCCCGTCGGCGATCGTGGGTCCGATGATCCGCCGGCCGTCCACGGCCAGGGCCTCGAACAACCGATCCAGCTCCGCTCGAGGCAGGAAGTAGGCGGCTGGCATCACCACGGCTCGTTGCCGGGGCGGTAGAGATCGAGCAGTTGGGTGCGCGTCGCGGTGAGGCGGCGCGCAACGCTGACGAGCAGCCGTTCGTAGATCGCGGCTGCCAGGTCGGCATCGCCGGCCAGCGCACGTTTCAATTCAGCACCGTCGAACATGACCGCCGTGGTCGGCATGACGGCGACGGCGGAGGCAGTGGCGATTCGCTGGGGCAGGATGGCGGACCAGCCGAAGATGTCGCCCGGGTGGACCGTGATGATCGTCCGGTCCTCGCCGCCGGGCAGGCTGAGCCGGAGCGCGATGCGCCCGCTGACCACGACACCCAGCGATTCGCACAGGGTGCCTTCCTGAACGACGATCGCGCCGTCCGCGACCTCCTCCAGTCTGCCCAGCGCAGCGAGACGGCCGCGGGCCTGCGGGGCGAGGTCGGCGGCGAACCACGTGGCGTCCAGGACGCTAGCCAAGTCTTCGGTTTCCATGCCCGAATCCTGCCGTGCGTGGGGAGGGGGCCGCGAGGGCCATAGGTCCCGCTTCGATGTGACCGTCGGCCGTCGTCGCTGGGCCGCCTGGGGGCCATGCTGCGCATGAGGTTCAGCCCAATCTGGGCTCGCCCGCTGTGGCGAAAGGAACACCACCATGAAGAAGATCCTCGTCGCGTATGACGGCGGTGAGCCGGCTCATCGCGCTCTCGACCTGGGAATTGAACTGGCCCAGCGGTTCGATGCGCAGCTCGGAGTCGTGAGCGTCATTCCCGTCCATCCGGGCCGCGTGCCGGTCGACCCCTGGGACGACCGCGCCGTTCACACGAGCGAGCTGGCCGAGGCCAAGGCGATCCTCGTGAAGCACGGCATCGCGCCGATCCTGCACGAGCCGGCTGGTGACCCGGCGATCACGATCGAGAAGATCGCCGAGGAGGGCGGCTACGACATGGTCGTCGTCGGCTCGCGCGGTCTGGGCCTGTTGTCGCGCGCCCTGCAGGGCAGCGTCTCGGAGCACGTCGCGACCCATTCCCCGGCGACGGTCGTCGTCGCTCGCTGAGGACTGCGCCGGCGGCCGCCGCCTCACTCGAGGAGCAGGACGGCCGCACCGGCAACCTGACCGGAATCGATCCGTCGGAGGACCTCGTTGCCGAGCGCCAGCTCGTGCACCTCGACCTCCGCCTGGATCCCGATCTCGCTGGCCAGCTCCATGAACTCCCGGGCATCGGCCCGGGTCACGTTGGCGACCGAGCGGATCGAGCGTTCCCACCACAGGTCGTCATAGGCAAAGGCCGGGATGCCGTCGAGGTGGATCGCGTTGACCACCACCGTGCCACCCCGATCGACGGCTCGCAGGGCCGAGATGACGACGGAACCGACCGGCGCAAACGTGATCGCAGCATCGAGCGCCGCGGGCGGGGGGTCGTCGTAGTCACCCACCGAGGCGGCTCCCAGGGCCACGGCCCGGTCGAGATCGCGCCGCGATCGCGAGGCGACGTGAACCTCGCAATCCCAGTGCCGCGCGACCTGGATGGCCAGCCTGGCCGATGCGCCGAAGCCATACAGGCCGAGGCGGCCGCCAGGCCGGATCCCGCTCAAGCGCAGGGCGCGATAACCGATGACCCCGCCACACAGCAGGGGCGCGGCAGCCACGTCGGCGAGTCCGGGTGGGATGCGCACGGCGACGTCCGCTCGAATGCTCAGGTACTCGGCGAAGCCACCGTCACGATCCCAGCCGGTGAAGCTGGCCGCGCGGCACAGGTTCTCGTGGCCGTCCAGGCAGGCGCCGCAGGTTCCGTCGGATCCGGCCAGCCATGTCGTCCCGGCCCGCTCGCCGACGACCCAGCCCTCGACTCCCGGTCCGATTACCGCCACGACGCCAACCGCCTGGTGGCCCGGAACGACCGGCGACCGATGCGCCTCCAGATCGCCGGTTGCGATCTGGAGATCGGTCCGGCAAACCGCGCACGCGGCAACGCGCAGGATCAACTCGCCGGCGGCGGGCTGCGGCTCGGCCAGCTCCACGAGCTCGAGCGGATTCTCGGCCACCGGCCGTGGTCGCTTGACGACGAGGGCACGCATCAGCGCGAAATCGTAGCCGAATACCGGGCGAGTGGGCCCATCAGACGAAGCCCAGCCGGCGGGCCTCCGACGCGAGCCGGTCGCGATGGTCGGGATGGGCGATCGCAATCAGGGCGGCGGCCCGCTCGCCCAGGCTCCGCCCGAACAGCTCGGCGACTCCCCACTCGGTGACGACGGTCCGAACGTGGGCCCGGGTCGTCACGACGCCGGCGCCGGCGGTCAGGGTTGGCGCGATCCGCGACACGAATCCGCCGGCGGCGGTCGAGGGCAGGGCGATGATCGCGCGGCCCTCGGGGGCCAGCGCGGCTCCCCGGACGAAATCCATCTGGCCGCCCACCCCGCTGTAGATGCGCGTACCGATCGAGTCGGCGACCACCTGGCCGGTCAGATCGACTTCGATCGCAGAGTTGATCGCGGTCATCGTCCTGAACGAGCGAATCACGTGGGTGTCGTTGGTGAAGTCGACTGAACGCATCTCGACCATCGGGTTGTCGTTCACGAACTCGTACAGGCGGGGCGAGCCCATCATGAACGCCGCCACGATCTTGCCGCGGTTGCGCTCCTTATAGGCGCCGGTGACCACGCCCGCCTCGACCAGGTCGACGAGGGCGTCCGTGAACATCTCCGTATGGACGCCGAGGTCGCGATGGCCATGGAGCGCCAGCGCCGTCGCGGTCGGGATTGCCCCGATCCCCAGCTGGATCGTTGCCCGATTCGGGACGAGCTCGGCGACGTGCTCGCCGATCCGCCGTTCGACATCGCCAATCGGGCCGCCCGCATACTCGTAGACCGGCACGTCCACCTCGATCGCCAGGTCGATCGCGCTGACGTGGATGAAGCTCTCGCCGAGGGTCCGGGGCATCGCCCGGTTGAGCTGGACGATGACGGTCCTGGCCGCCCGGATCGCGGCATGCATTGCCTCGACCGAGACGCCCAGCGAGCAGAACCCGTGAGCATCGGGCGGAGTCGCATTGACGAGGACCGCGTCGAGCGGCAGCGCACCCCGCTCGAAGAGGTGCGGGACCTCGGACAGGAAGACGGGCACGTAGTCGGCGCGCCCCTCGTTGACCGCGGCTCTCGCGTTCGGACCAACGAACAGCGCCCGGTGGCGGAAATGGGACGCCATCTCGGGGGCGAGATGCGGCCCCGGACCCTCCGTGTGGAGATGGATCATCCCGACGTTCTGCAACTCGGGCGCCCTGGCCACGAGTGCGTCGAGCAGGACAGAAGGGGTCGCCGCCGCGCACTGGAGATAGACCTGCTGGCCGCTCTGGATACCGGAGACGGCGTCGGCCGGTGAGACGATCCGCATTGGCCAACGATAGTCCAGGCGGGACTGGACGCTCTCAGACCGTGGGACGAGCCGCGTGAGGGACGGGCGCGGACGGCTCGATATCGACGAGACGGTCGGGTCGATGGGTCAGGGCGACGTAGGCCCGATCGAACTGGGTCCGAACCTCGGCCGGACCGGACACGACGACACGGGCCTCATCGATCACTTCGTCGACCGCCCTGGCGTCGAAGCGCGCCTCACTCTCGGCCGGCAGGCGATCGAGCACCTCGACCGTCTCCGGGCCGTCGGGCCCCTGCTCGACGATGACTGCCCGTTCCCGGTCGATCCACACGACGGCCTCGTGCCCGGAACGCTTCGCCTGAACTCGCCCTCGTCGTCCCAACATCGGCGCACCTCTCTTGGGTCGAGTCTGACACGGCGCGGGGCACGCTCGGCAGGGTCGAATGGCACCACTCACAGTCCACTCGGCCCATCTGCTGGCAGGAAAGGCGGGAGACCCGTAAAAACGGGCCATTCAGCCCTCCTCCCTGCGAACCGGGCGGCCCAGCATTGGGGACCCTGCCGAAGGCGGTCTTGGAGGTGGCGACGTGAACCCGGCCTGGGAACCCCGATCCGTCGGTGAGCTCATGACCCGTGACCCCATCGTGGCCGGCGTTGACATGCCGCTGGCCGATGCCGCGGAGCTGATGGACTTCTACCGGGTGAGTGGCCTGCCCGTCGTCGATGAGAGCGGCATCCTCGTCGGCCTGCTCAGTCAAACCGATCTCCTTCACGCGCGCACGACCGAGGCGTTGTGGCACGCCTGGCCGGGATTGACCGTCCGTCACCTGATGACCCAACCGGCCGTGACGGTCATGTCGAATACCGCCATCGACGAGGCCATGAACCTGATGGAGCGCCTCCGAATCCACCGCCTGGTCGTGATCGACGCCGACGGCGAGACGCCCATCGGGGTCCTGTCCGTGACCGACCTCGTCCGCTCGATGGCAGAGCGAGGCGGCTCCTGACAAGTGCCGATTGGCACTCGCGCGGTGGGGCTTTTGGAGCTAGGGTCGAGAGTGGTCCAGAATAGACGAGGAGGCGCCATGGTCGGATCGCCGGAGCAGATTCGTTGTCGCTACATCGCCCGGCATGTGGTCAGCGAGTACGCCCGGGACAAGGTTGCGAAGGCCCTCTACGAGGCCGTCACTGAAGGCCTCGAGTTCGGACCTCGGGACGTGCCCCTGTCCGCGGATCGTGAGTGGATTCGCGGAGCGATCGCGGTCCCCCTCCAGGACGCGACGGACGCCGCTCTGGAGGTCCTCAGCTGGTCCGTGAGCCGGACCCTGGAGCGAGCGCCGAGTGGCCTCCTCGAGCGTTTCGAGCAGAGCCACCATTTCGAGCAGCTCAGCCTCGACTAGCTCCCCGAAATCAGGCCTACGTCCCGCCGCCGGTGCCATGCAGGCGGGCCATGTAGGCGGCCGCCTGGGCGCGCCGCTCGAGG
>JADGQK010000090.1 GCA_017881915.1 Chloroflexota bacterium
GAGGGTCGGTGCGGCGGTCACGGGCTTTGGGGAAGTGCCGCCGTGAGCAGCAACCTGTTTGCGCCACTTGGCGTTGGGCGCGAGCACGCCGTGGTAGACGAGCAGGTTCTTTTCGGGGCGTGGAATGAGCGCGACCAGGCGCTGAAGGAGCGCATCCGGGGTGAGAAGGAGGTGGTGGTTCCGTCGTGCCAGGGGGTCTTGAGGGCAAGGCACAGGCGGCCGTCCGGGTGGGGTTGCAAGCGGTCGTGGCTGAGCGCTGGATGCGCCTGGACTCGGCTGGCCGACGATCCGGTTCGCCGTGAGCCATATCCGGCTCACGGCACCAGACTGGGCGATCCGGCTGAATGCCACCCGCGGGCTGCCGTCGGGGGCGATCGCGAGGCCCGACAGGTCGCCGACGCTCGTGACCGTCGTCCAGGCCAGCGATCCAGCGAGTGACCGGATTCCGAGGGTGATGGCTTCGCCGTAGGACTGCTGCGCTGCGACGACCAGCCGGCCGGACGGGTCGAACGCCGCGAACGGCACCGCGCTCGCGGAAATGGCAATGAGTCGAGTCGTCGTCCAGGCTCCCGATGCGTTCGTCGTCTCGTCGACGTCCGAGTACCCATTGCGACGCTCGATGAGGTGGATCGCCCCCTGGCCGTCGATCGCGATCGAGGGGCTGAGAAACGTTCCGTTCGTCGTCGGGACGCGGTCGTGGCTCCAGCCGACGGCGGACGGGCGAGCGAGCATGATCCCCTCGGACGCACCGCCGAGCCGTGCATAGGCAATGACCGGCCCGCCGGAAGGATCGATCGCGATCGTCGCCGTCGACGCCGGCGCGGCGAGCGTCGCAATGGATTCCGGGCCCGACCAGAACCCTGTGCTCGTCCGGTGCTGATACAGCAGCACCGTGCCGGACGTCGTCGACGACAGGTAGACGAGATGGACGCCGCCGCCCGCGTCGAGGGCGATCGAGGGCCGGGAGACAAACGTGGAGCTCGTGCTCGGCGCGATCGTCTTCGATTGCCAGGTTCCCGAGCCGTCATCGCCGTACTCGATCCCGATCGGCGTTTCATAGGCGGCGTGGAGATGGCCGAACCGGTCGATCGCCGGACTGGCGTTCCAGCTCGGCTGGGGGTCGCCCGGCGCAAGCTCGTCGGCCGGCCAGGCGTCCGGGGTCGCCGTCGGTGGCATCCAGCCGGTCGCCGGGGACGGCAGGCCGAACATCTGGGGGATCGTGACGAACGAGAAGCCCCGCGCCCGGTACCGGTCGATGATCGCCGGCAGGGCGAGCGGGGTGAGGCGTGACCCGCAATGCATCAGGACGATCGACCCGTTCGTGCCGGTCGTCGCGTTCGCGATCTCCGCCGAGACGCTGGCGACCCCGGTCTGATCCTTCGAGTCCACGTCCCAGGCGACGAGGAGCGGGTAGCCGGCCACGGCCGCAACGTCGAGCACGAGGGAGTCATAGCCGCCGTAGGGCGGGCGGAACGCATCGATCGAGGGGAGGCCGAGCGCTCCGTCGACGATCCTGCGGTCGGAGTCGAGGTTGAGCTGGAGCGCCGCCGCAGCGAGGCTCCTCGGGTCGTGGTGAGTCGTCGTGTGGTTGCCGATCGGGAATCCGCTGGCGGCGACCCAGTGCCAGAAGCCCGGGTTCTCGCGGACGTACTGCCCGTTCGGGAAGAACGTCGCCGTTGCCTGCTTCGCGAGCAGGGTGTCGACGATCGAGATGCAGGCGGGGACGTTGAAGCCGTCATCGAACGTGAGCGCCACGGCCTTGCTCGTGCGGGACCCGTGGCGCACGAACGTGGCGGGTGCGAGGCAGCTCGATTGACACGACGGTTGCACGGTCGGCGCAGGCGTGACCGTCGGTGCGGCCGTCCCGGTCGGCTCCGGCGAGGTGACCGAGGTAGCCGCGGGCGATCTCGTTGGGACCGGAGCGGCACACGCAGCGGCGAGCGTGATGATCGCCACGACGAGCGCTGTCCGGGATGTCTTCTGCCCGCGTCCGGACCGGCTGGACGGCAAATACGCCTCCTAGGGTGACGAGGTCTTGACGACGACGACCCAGTACAGGATGCCGAACGCCACCGAGGCGATGCTGGCCAGGATCAGAAGCCGCTCGAGACGGCCGGTCCAGCGCTGCGACCCGATCGCCATGAGGGCGACCAGGAACGGCGTGAAATCGAGGGAGTAGCGGAAGCCGTACTGGTCGGCACCGCCGCCATAGAAGAGGAAGACGGGGATGGCGACCAGGGCCGTCGCCAGCCAAAGCAGATGAGTCGGGCGATCTCGGAAGCCCGCCCGGATCGAGGTGATCAGGGCCGGCGAGACGAGCACCATGGACATCCCGTACGGGTTGGGCGAGAAGAACGGGAAGTGGCTGCTCGCGCGCGGCAACGCCAGGAACGCCAGCCTGAGGTTCTCGGGGATCTGGACGACCGAGAAGAGTCCCTGGGCCCGTCGCTCCTGCAGGGTGGTCAGGGTCAGCAGCGAGATCGCGTAGCCGGACTCGAAGGCCGAGCCGAAGCGGACCCAGTTGAACCAGCCATAGAACGCGACCGCGGCTCCGATCGGCAACCCGAACGCCAGGGCACTCCGGACGGCCGCCTGAACCTGGCTTCGATGCGTCCAGACCAGGTAGATGCCGAATGGGATGGCGGCCAGGATCGTCGTCGGCCGGGCCAGGAAGGACAGGCCCAGACACACGCCGAGCAGCCCTGGTCGGCGCCGGCCGACCCATTCGATCAGGAACAGGGTCAGTGCAAGGAACGACTCGGCATGGGCCAGGTAGTACATGTTGCCCAGGACCGAGGCGAAGAAGAGCAGGGTCCCGAAGGCCGAGAAGGCGGCGAGCCAATAGGCAGTCGAGCCCTTCGCCCCGTAGCTACGCACCAGCGGCAGGGCCAGCCAGCCGGCCGGAATGCCGAACAGGAGCCCCACGGCGTATCGGCCGACACCCTGGAGGTCGGGGATCGCTGCGAAGGGGAGGTACGGCACGAGCTGGAGCGGGCCGAGCGCGAGGTAGTAGCGGCCACCGATCGCCACCGTGTCGGAGTGACCCTTCAGGACATTCGCGTCGAGGTGTCCCCGGAGTGCCCCTTCGGCCACGACCATCATCCGGTCGGGACCCAGGTGGTGCCAGTAGACCGCCAGCGCGGTCGCCCCGACGTAGGCCGCCAGGACCGCCAGGGCGAACCGGAGATCGCCCCGCGAAAGCCTGTTCGAGAGCGCCAGCCAACGAGCGGACCGGGTCGTGGGCGGCATCGGCTGGACTACGGAACCTGCCACAGACAGATGTTCTGCCCGCCCCAGGGCGCGCAGAAGCGGGAGACGCGAGAGGCCCAGGCAGTCGGGTGGCTGGTCGCCCAGGCCGGTGGCTCGCCCGCAGCCCCGACGATCCAGCGCACGTCGCGCGAGCTGTACAGGTCGCCCGGGTTCACCCGGGTCGACTCGTGGCTGACCAGGGCCAGGACGGAGGCCTGGAGCGCGAAGGCCGGGGCATAGATGCCCTGGACGGCGGCGCCCGGTGGCACGATCGTGCGGACACTGGCCTGGATCGCGGACAGGCTGCTCGGCGCCGTGGTCATCCAGCTTCCGAACAGGAACAGGCCGGGCAGGGCGATCGCGGCCGCCACGACGACCCCGCTGGCGCTGGCGCGAAGGGGCGATCCCCGGCCGAGCCGCGGGGCCACGATTGACCAGCCGATCGCCCCGAGGATCGCCAGCGCGGGCAGCAGTGGGACCTCGTAGCGGTTCGGACGATAGGGGGCCAGGGCGAGGATCCCAAAGCCGGCGATCCCCCACCCCGTTGCCGTGGCCAGGAGCACGATTGCGGCGTTGGAGAGGCCCCGCCGTTGCCAGATCGAGGCGAGCCAACCGAGCCCACCGAAGAGGATGATCGGCGCGGCCAGGAGCGAGAACCGGTCGTTGTGGAGCGGGAACGCCAGGACCCGGTGGATCATCGTCGAGATCGGCCCGAGGATTGGCTCCGAGGGCCAGATCCGCAGGTCCGTCGCGATCGCGGCCCGGTTCGGCAGGCCGACGAAGACGATCCAGGTGAGACCGGCCACGCCGATCACCGCGGCCGCTCCGCCGAGCCAGCGGCGGACGGCCGGCGATCGCCAGCCCACGACAGCGAGACCAACGAGCATGCCCACGGTCGCAAACGCCGCGCTCGGTTTGGTCCCGATGGCCAGCGCCAGGGCCAGCCCGGCAACGATCCCCCAGCGACCCGACCGCTGATCGTGAGCTCGCAACGCCAGCAGCCCGCCCACGGTGAGCCCGAGCGCCACCATCGGCTCGAGGAAGGCCAGCCGGCCGTAGTACAGGACGAGGGTGGACGTCCCGTAGGCCAGCGCGGCGAACAGCGCGGCACTGCTGCCGAGCGGCCGGCGGAGTCCCCAACCGAGCGCCGCCATGGTCAGGGCCACGGCCGCGATCGACACGAGCCGGGCCTGGGCCATCCCGACCCCGGCCACCGTGAAGACGACGGCCTGGACGATGCTGTAGGGCACATTCACGAGGTGGAGGTTCCAATCGTCCGTTGAGAACTGCCCGAACAGGACGAAATTGCGGGGATTGATGAGATCCCATGCCTCGTCGGTATACGGCGCGTTGCTCGCCGTGACCCGAGCGGCCGGATCACGCAGGACGAACGCGGCCAACAACCCGAAGACGATGAGCGGAGCGATGACCAGCAGGCCGTCGAGCAGCCGCCGTGCCGGTGGTTGGGCGCCCACGCTTGTCAACGTCCGGCGAGCGTCCTCAACGCGGCGAGGGCGGCATCGGCCGCGGGCCCGGACGGTTCAACGTCGACCCTCGCCGTGAGGCGCACGGCCGCCGCCTGGCCGTCCGCCCCATCGGCGCCAAGCAGGCCGACCAGCCGGGTGAGTGCTTCGGGGGCCATCACCAGCCGGGACGGGTCAAACGAGATCGCGGCGGCATCGACCCGGTAGATCGACCCGTGGAGCGGCACGGTCCCGGCCACCGGGAAGGTCCAGTCGGCAACCTTCTGGAACCCGGTCGCGGTCGACAGGGCGGCCTCGATCGTCGGGCTGCTCGTGTCGATCCCGGTCGTGTACACCCAGTAGGTCGCCCCGGTCTGGACGAACGACGCCTTGATCCATGCTGCCCGAAACCCTTCGAACTGGTCGACGTTCCGGGGCGCGATGTCGACTGCGACCCAGCCGCCCTGGGGGCCTTCGCCGCCCCACAGCAGCCCATCCGGCGCGGTCGGGCTGCTGATCGACAGGCGAGCTGGAACCTGGGTGGCCCGGTATTGGCCCGCCAGCGGATAGGCCGCCTCATAGCCGAGGAAGGAGCCATAGGCGATTTTCGTGCCGGGCGGGATGTTCGCCCGGATCCAGGCCGTTTCGGTGGCAACCGCCTCACTCCGGGCCTCGCCACCGGCGGGATGGAGGGTATTCCGCCCGTGGGCGACGAGGATCGCCGTCCCGCCCACGAGAACGGCGAGGGCGACGAGCGGCACGACGAGCGGTCGAATCTGCCGGCCCCGGCGGCCGAGTGCGACTACCAGTCCCGCCGCCCCGGCGCCGGCGATTGCCCCGGCGACCGCGAGGCGCTCGGGGTGCGTGCTCACCAGCCCGGCCAGGACGAGGCCGCCGGCTCCGCCGACAACCGCCGCGCCGCCGACAAACAGGTACGTCCGGTTCGCGCCGAGGAGCCGTTCGAGTGC
Source organism: Chloroflexota bacterium (assembly GCA_017881915.1). Taxonomy (GTDB): domain Bacteria; phylum Chloroflexota; class Limnocylindria; order Limnocylindrales; family CSP1-4; genus Palsa-1033. The sequence goes on from JADGQK010000090.1 coordinate 5,681, forward strand.
CCAGACCCAGCCGGCCGCCGCCACGGCGGTCACGATGGCAATGTTGGCCAGGTAGTTTCTGGGCGGCTCGCCGACCGCAATGACCAGCAGGACCAGGGGGATACCGCAGATCGTGGCGATGATCAGGTCGCGAATCCCGCGGGCGCCCGCAGCATCCGGATCGACCCGGAGCGAGACGATCGCGAAGAGCACGCCGGCGCCGCCGAAGACGGCCACGGCCCGCAGGGCGTTGAACCACGTGTTGGCGTACAGCCGGAGCTGCTCGATCCCGAGGAACGTCGTTCCGCCGAGCCGCGCCGTCCTGGCGAACACGTAGGTCAGTGCCACCGCCCACAGGAGGGTCAGGCCCCAGGCGATGATCAGCCGGAGGCGACGCTCCGGTCCAAGCCGGCCGGCCTGGACGGCGATCCGGGTGCCGAGGGCGCCCGTCGCCAACCGGTCCGACAGCGCACCGACCACGACGATGAGCCCGATCCCGAGCCCGATCGGGACGAGGGTCCACCCCGGCGTTCCCAGCCGGTACACGCTATGGCCCGCGGCGGCGTAGTACACGAACCAAGGCGCGACACCGATGCTCGCGACACCCAGCAGCGCGGCGCCGGTCCGTCCCAGCGTTCGCCACGGCAGGCCCCACAGGACCGCCGCGAGAAACGGCGCCGGCGCCAGCGGGAGATCGATCTCCTTGACCAGGAACCCGGCGGCGAACACGACGCCCGCAGCGATCCCGAGCCGCAACGATCCACGCCGAAAGGCGCTGAACGCGAGGTAGAGATAAAGCAGCAGGAGGGCCGCTGCGGGTACGTCGAGACGGGCGGTCCGGGTCAGGTCGTGGAGGTAGATCAGCGCGAGCAGCCCGGCCGCCGCGATCGCACCCACGATCGGCCGGATCCGCCAGCCCAGGGCACCGGTCAGGGCGACCATCGCCGTGCCCGCGATCGCATCGAGGATGCGGCCGACCGCGAGGGAATCAATCCCGAACATGGCCTGCGGCAGACCCACGATCGCCGGCCAGGCCGGGGCATGGGACAGGAACGCGACCCCGAACACGGTCGTGAACCCGCGACCCGTCCAGATGTCGACCCCGATGCCCAGGTACTTGGCTTCGTCGAACGTCGGGAAGTAGGACGGCAGGACCAGGAGAAGACCGCCGAAGATGGCGGTGGCGGCCAGGATGACCCCCGCGGACAGGCGCCGCTCGATCGCCTCAGTCATCGTCACGGGGTGAAGGCTACTGCATGGCTTGCAGCGTCGTCCGGACACGTTGTCCCGGTCGCTCGCCCGGCCTCGGGCGCCGCGTTCCGGGCACAACGAAACGCCCGAAGGAACCACTCGCTCGCGACCCCGAGTCCACCAATGCAAGCACCGGCTTCTTCGAAATCTCGGTCGGTTGGCCCCTCCGGGCAAGACCTACTGTACGCCGGCGATGCACCCAAGCGATACGGGGTTATCAACGACTTTTGAGGTTCGCCGCCGAATCGCCGGAAGTTCTCCACCGTTCGCCCACAATCGGGGTTGCCGTCGGGCCGCCCGGCGGCCAGCCCGGCCAGGAAGGGGCGTCATTGCCTGAGGGTGGCACTCTCGGTCGCCGGGACAACGAAACGCCCGAAGGAACCTCTGGCCCGGTTCCGAGTCCGCAAATGCAAGCACCTGCAGCCTCAAGGCTCCGATCCGTTGGCCCCTCCGGGCAAGAGGACTGTACGCCTCGGAAGCCCGCCCCGGCCAGCAGCTTATCCACGACTTTTGAAGGTGGGCGATCCGTTCCAAGCACGTTGTCCACGCTCATTCCACAGGACCATGTCCGAACGCACCAGTACTTTGGGCCCGCCTGCAACCTCGAATCAGTCGGCTTCGAGCGCCCACCGCACGCCGCCTACCGGCAGCCCGTCCGCATCGATCTCGATCTCGACCCCGGACGTGCCAATTCGCCAGCGCCGCTCGGTCAGGCGCTCGACGTGGCGAATGCCAACAGTCACGTCCAGCCCCGGCCCGATGGCCAGGACATCGATTTCGACGCTCGCACCCACGGCCACGCTCGCCCGCCGGCGGTGCAGGCCGACTACTGTCGGGCCCGGCCGTCCCGTTACCTCGAGTTCGTGCTGAGGCCCCCAGGCGAAGGCGAGATGCCGGACCCCCTCCCCCGTTGCGCTGACCACGTTGCCGTGGATCTCGGCCAGGTCCGCGGATGGGTGGAGCGTCAGCATCCCAGCCGGCGTCGCCAGCTCGAGCCGGCTGGGCCGCCCGGCCAGGTCAACTTCGAGCAGGACCGAATGCGTGATCGCGCCCTTCGCGACCGAGACGGCTCGCCAGCGGCGGCCGCGCGACCCGTCCGCCACCGACCAGGTCAAGTTCGCTCCGTCGGCCAGGTCCAGGCTGCCGGCAAGGCGCGTGAACGAGCCCTGCGACCCGGGGCGCACCTCAGTCATCGACCGGCTCCGGGAGCAGGCCGGCAGCCACCGCCACCGCCTCGAGCTCGCCGGCCAGCGCCGGTGCGACCCGGCCACGGACGCGGACGGCCGTCCCGCCATAGTCAAGCTCAACCGAGCCGCGCTCACGGATCCGGGCGATGAGCTCGCCGGCGGTGTAAGGAATGTCCAGGTCCACCGCTACACCCAGTGAACCGATCAGCGACCCGAGCTCGAGGCGGAGGGTGTCGAGGCCATAGCCGGTGGTGGCGCTGATCCGGACCGCGCCCGCCACGATCGGGGCCGGCAACGCCGGGTCGGCCGAGGCCGGATCGACGAGGTCCGCCTTGTTGAGCGCCACGACCCGCGGCTTGTCACCGACACCCAGCTCATCGAGCACGGCCTGGACCGTCACGCGGTGCTCCGCCGCGTGGGGATCGGAGGCATCGACGACCTCGAGCAGGACATCGGCCCGGTTGACCTCCTCCAGCGTCGCCCGGAAGGCGTCGACGAGTTGATGGGGCAGCTTATGGATGAAGCCGACCGTGTCGGTGATGATCGCGGCCTGGCCATCGCCCAGGCGGACCTGCCGGCTGGTTGGGTCGAGCGTCGCGAAGAGCTTGTCCTCGGCCTTCGCGACCTCCTCGCCAACGAGCGAGTTGAGCAGGGTCGACTTGCCGGCGTTGGTGTAGCCAACGATGCCAACCGTGGGCACCAACCGCCGGTCGCGCGCCCGGGCCGCCGTGGAACGCTGCTGGCGGACCTGGTCCACCCGCAGCTTCATCTTCTTGATCCGGTCGCGAATCAGCCGCCGGTCCGTCTCAAGCTGGGACTCGCCCGGGCCGCGCGTCCCGATCCCGCCGCCGGTCCGGCTCAGGTGGGTCCACATCCGGGTCAGGCGGGGCAGCTGGTACTCGAGCTGGGCCAGCTCCACCTGGAGGCGGCCTTCGTGGGTCTGGGCATGCAGCGCGAAGATATCCAGGATCAGCCGGCTGCGGTCGATCACCTTCACCTTGAGCAGCTCCTCCAGGGCACGCTGCTGGGCCGGCGAGAGCTCATCATCGGCGATCAGCACGTCGAAGCCGGTCTCGCTCTTGGCGCTCAAGAGCTCCTCGGCCCGGCCCTTGCCGACGTACCAGTTCGGGTCGGCGTGGCGGCGGTTCTGCCACTCGGCGCCGACGACCTCCGCTCCGGCCGTCGTCGCCAGGCTGGCCAGCTCGACGAGCGAGTCCTCGGCGGTCCAGCCGTCGTCGGTATCGGTGTCCACGGCCAGCAGGAAGGCGCGTTCGACCGGAGTGGCGAGGTCGATCATGACGCCGG
>JADGQK010000036.1 GCA_017881915.1 Chloroflexota bacterium
CAGCAGGTGGCGGCTGTAGCGGACCTTCTGCTCGGGCGACAGGATCGTCGGCGTCTCCCACGGCAGGCCCTGCGACTTCCAGCCCTGGAAGCCGCCGGTCATCGACACGACGTCGATGTAGCCCATCTCGGCCAGGGTTTGCGCGGCGAACACCGAGCGAATGCCGGACGCACAGTAGAGGACGATCGGCCGGGATCGGTCCGGCGCGGCGTTCTCGATCTGGCTCTCGAGGTGCCCCCGGGGCACGTGGATCGCGCCGGGCAGGTGACCGGCCTCCCACTCGTAGCTCTCGCGGACGTCGACGAGGAGAGGGGCCGGCTTCGACTCGCGCTGGAGATCGACCTCGACGGTCGAGACCTCGCGAACCTGGGCGCGCGCCTCGCGCAGGATGTCGGAATAGGACTTGGTCATGGGATCGGAGGAGCTCCGATGAACGACGGGCTGGCACGGGCTGCGCGCCAGGGCGGGTCAGGTTCGGCGCGGGGCGCCGAACGGTGATTGGCGGCCGGCCTCAGGCCGGCGTGAGACACCTGCAGTGGCCGAGGATCAGGGTCATGGTTTCGGGGCTTCACTGAGCGCGGCATTCTCGGTGGGCGCGGCGCCCGTTGCCTCGGCCAGCGCGGGCGTCCCGGCAGTGCCGGGTGTCTCGGCCAGCGCGTGCTCGAGCGTCTCGAGGCTGAGCATGGCGCACTTCAGCCGGGCGGGGCTGATCTCGATCCCGAGCAGCTCGAGCAGGTCGTCGGCCCGGAAGGCCTCGGCCTTCTCGACCGGCATGCCCATGATCTCGTCGGTCAGCAGCGAGGCGCTGGCCTGGCTGATCGCGCAACCGCGGCCGGTGAACGCGATCTCGGCCACGACTCCGTCGCGGATCCCGAGCTGCATCGTGATCCGATCGCCGCACAGCGGGTTGGCGCCCTCAAAGGTCGCCGTTGGTGTGTCGAGCACGCCGAAGTTATGGGGCCGGCGGTAGTGCTCGAGGATATAGTCGCGGTACAGGTCGTCCATCGGGTCCGGGTGAGCGTGGTGCCGTCGCCCGGATTCAATTCCGAGCGATCTTGTCAGGATTAGATCCTAGCGTGCTCAAGGATATCCCGTCAACGCACCCCGGGGGTAGCAGTTAGACGACTCCGAAGTTGCCGAATGCTCCACAGGACAACACGCCGGGCGAGGAGTGTCGTGTGCTCCAAGGCGTGCAGTTCAGAGGACCCAGTCTCCACACCCGCTCGGCCGAGCTGTTATCAGCCGGCAGTCACCTCGCGGCGCTGATGTGCATTCGCATGACGCAGGCTGGCCGCAGCCCAGAGCAGGAGTGTCATCGTCATCAGGATCGCAAGCGTGCCCTCGGTCGTGTTCACGACCGTCAGGATCCCGCTTCCCAGGGCGACGAGCCCACAGACGGACGTGATCGCCAGGTACGTCTTCGATCCGTGGAGGAGCGCCAGAAAGCCCGGAACGACCGCGGAGGCGGATGCCAGGATGCCGAGCGCAAGGATGACAACGGCGACGGCGCCAGACGTGAGCCCGCCCAGGAAACTGCCGAGCCGCAAGGCGTAGATGAGGAGTGCAGTCGCGACGAGCACCGTCGCGACGCGGTCTCGCATGGTCAGGTTCATCGAAGGCCTCCTACCTCTCCTCGAAGAGGGAACCCAGGTTCGCCGGTCGCTGCATTCGGTACAGCGCACCGATGACAAGCGTCAGACCGAGCACGATCAGGACGATCGGCCCGGTAGCCGTGGCCAGTCCCACGACGCTGCCGATCCCGGCGGCGAGCGCGACCGTGCCGACCACCGTTGTCAGTCCACGTACTGGGAGCCGGAGGGTTGCGCGTGCCAAGCTGACCGCGATCATGACGACGCCGGCGGCGATAAGCCACGCGTCCTTCGGCCAGCCCGGAACGAGCCCCACGCAACCTAGGGCGACGCATAGTAGCCCCCACCCGAGAATGTCGATCCGAGCACTTAGTTCAGCACTGGCGATCTGCTTCGTGTCATGTGTTGTCATCTCACGGCCCTCGGTGCCAGTCCTCGATCCGACTATAATGAATGCTCGTTCAGTTTGTTGGAAGTGCCATAAGGCACATCCTCAATACTCCAGGCTCGTGCAGCTGCGAAGGAGTCAGATGCCTCGGATCCGCATCGAACGCAAGGAGGCGACGCGTCTGTCGATCCTTCGCGCGGCCCGGACCGTGTTCGTCTCGAAGGGCTTTCACGAGGCGACGACGCACGACGTCGCGCGCGAGGCGGGACTGTCGGTCGGATCGATCTACACGTATTTCCGAAGCAAGGACGACCTGATCCGGGAGAGCATCCTTGCGGCGAACAAAGACGAAACGGACGCCGTCCTGCGGGACGTCCGGTCCAGCGGCACTGTGCGCGAGAAGATGGCGCGCGCAATCGCCGGGTGGTACGCATATACCCTTGAGGAGCCCGGTGTGCCCGCCTTCCTGGCGGAGGCTTGGGCAGTCGCGTCACGGAAGCCGCTGATCCGCGACCTGGTCGCCCGACGACGGGAGCGGATCGTCACGGTCGCGATGGTCATCCTCCAGGAGGGTGTGGCCGACGGCGAACTCACTCCGAATCTCGACGTGGACGCTGCTGCGCGGGCGGTCGCCGCGCTGCTCGACGGCGTCATCCTCGAAAGCATCGAGTCCGGCGCTTCCCCGCCTCAGATGGACATCGAGCGGCGGGTCCTCCTGCTGCTCGGTCCAGAGATCGCGCCCGTGGTTCGCCGCGGGAATGATCCGTCCGCATGAGTCTTGGCCAATGCCCAAGAGGAGCTGCTGCGGAGGCGTGGGAACACCAGCTCGTCACCGCGCGGAGCGCCGCGAGATCCTGCAGGCGAGGGGGGCCGAGACAGGGCCGCGAACACGCGAGATGCGGTGCTCCGGCCCGGTGAGGCCCATCCAGACAGCCGAACCCGCTCGCCAAGCTGGGGTCGCGGCAACTTCGCCGCGCCCATCTTCTGCCCCGTCGACGCAACCTGGGGGTAGCAGTTAGCTTCGCCATGTCCCGTTCGTCCATCACTCGTCGTGACCTCGTCGCGCTGATCCTCGCCGCCACCTGCTGGGGCGTCGGGACGGTCATCAGCAAGGCCGCCCTCGCTGAGGTCCCGCCTCTCACGCTCCTCCCGATCCAGCTCGTCGCCAGCCTCGCGGTCCTGGGTGTCCTCATGCGCCGCCGGGGAATCTCGTTCCGAAGCAACGGCTCGCCGCTGCTCGGCCGACTCGGCCTCCTCAACCCCGGGATCGCCTACGCGCTGAGCCTGCTCGGGCTCGCGACGATCACCGCCGGCCTGTCGGTTCTGCTGTGGGCACTCGAGCCGATGATGATCGTCGTTCTGGCAGCCGGGTTCCTGCATGAGCGGATTACCCCGACATTCGTCGCTCTTTCGATCGTCGCGGTCATTGGCATGGTCATGGTTGTCTACGACCCTTCCATGAGCAGCGGTCGGGTGATCGGTGTGGCCCTCACCCTGGCGGGAATTGGCTGCTGTGCGGCCTACTCCGTGATCACCCGGCGCTGGATCCCCGATGCCAAGGAGACGAGTCAGGTGATCCTGGCGCAACAGGCGCACGCGCTGGCCCTTGCCCTGGTGCTTGTCGTTGGCGTCGGCCTGGTCGGTGGCGCGATTGTGCCTTCATCGCTGACCCCGTTCGGGCTCGCGAGCGCCATCGGGTCCGGAGCCCTGTACTACGCTGGAGCCTACTGGTTCTATCTGGGCGCGCTACGCCGCGTTCCCGCATCGTTCGCCGCGGTCTCGTTCTACCTGATCCCGATCATCGGGGTCGCTGCGAGTGCGCTGCTGCTGGGCGAGCGACTGGATCCGCGGCAGTGGGTCGGCGCGGTCGTCGTTCTCGCGGCTGTTCTGGCGATCCTGCGCCAGCCATCGGGCCAGCCAAGGGCGGCGTCAGCAGAGTCGCCGCTATCGACGTCCGGGCAGGCACGTCCGGGCCGGCCCGGGACTGGATGGCCTCACCGGTCTCGCCCCTCTGTGCAGCCCCCGCTCATCGATGGCCCCGAGATCCGCCTTTGCACCCGCCGCGTCGCCGAGCCGGATCGAGAGCCGCGCGGCGTTCCACAGCCACGGGACCGCGGACGACGGGTAGTTCGGCACACCGGATCGCCAAAGAGCGGCGGCCTCGGCCAGGCGCCCCTCGGCCGAGGCGATCGAGGCCGGTCCGTCGATGCTGGCTCGCGCTGTCGAGCTGCCATCGCCGGCAGGTCAAGAAGGGCGGAGATGCGGCTCCTGATGATGACCCGTTACGACGTGGCCCTGCCCGCGGAGGCGAGGGCCGCCCACGCCCTGAGGCGACCCTGGACCGGTTCCGACGCGAAGCGCCAGAAGACGTAGAGCATGATCACGAACGGTGCCAGTCGCTGGATCGGCACCGCCAGGAGGACCGCCAGCAGCGGTGTCATCACGGGCATCGCGAACGTGGAGTAGTGGAACTCGGACGCAGGCCACAGGGCCGGCACGGCGAGCCAGGCGGCGGCCTTCGGGTCGCGCCGCCAGAGGAGGGCGATCGCGATGGCGGTCGGAATGAGCAGCAGCGGGTAATAGAAGGCGCTGTAGCCATTGACGGACTCCTGCGCCAGGCGAGCCGAGATCGCCCCGAACTGCCCCAGATACTCGATCCACAGCGATGGTGCCACGATGAAGGTGGCCACGGTCAAGGCCAGCGCGAGGCCGACCCGCCGGAGGCGCCGTTCGCCGATCAGCGGGATCACCGCATACACCTTGAGCGCAACCGAGACGGTATCCGCCAACACACCCGCTTTGCCGGCCCCGAGGAGCAGGAGCAGCAGGACGACGATCTGGGGGTTGCCCGAATAGAGCGCTTCCGCCGTCGGCGGGAACAGGAGCCACCAGAGTGGAAGCCTGAACCAGCGGATGATCGCCAGGGCACTCAATGCCGTGAGTCCCAGCCAGAGCACCGTGAATTGATCTTCCGACAGCAATGCGCTCGGCGCGAGCAGGACGGTGGTCGCCGGCGACCCGGCATAGTAGAAGACGACGTGCTTCCCGACCGCGACATTCGCCGACCAGGGATCACCCCCGTGGAGCCACTGGGCGACGCCGCGATAGTAGATCCGGATGTCCTGGCCGAGCGGGAAGTTGGCCCGCACGAACTGTGAGATCCGCCCGTAGGTCAGGCCCGCGAACCAGACCGCGAGACCCGCCTGGCCGAGGATCCGCAGGCGATCCTTCCCAATCCGGTCCCGAGTCGCCTGTAGACGCAGGATCCCCGCCCCGAGCGACCGGGTCACCGGCCATTTCGTGGACGCGAACCCGGCGACGGCGATGACGATCGCGATCACCGTCGCGATGGCTAGCGCCGTCGGCGCAGGTAGGCTCAGCCCGAAGAACGCGACCGCGATGATGGGTCATCTCCTAGGGTGTCGAGTCTTGGCGCCCGTGGGGCCCGTCGGTCGAATCGGCGCCGCCCGGTGGTCCGGAGCCTCACTGGACCGACGACGATAACAACGGCCACACCTTCAAATGCAAGCGTTCCGCTGAATGTGAGGCCGAGCAGGGCGATCGCGAGAAGGGTCGGGGTCACCTCCAGCGCAACAGTGTACGAGCGCCGAGAGTGGTTGGGACTCCGCTGTTGGAAGCGCTCGGAGCTCGCGCTGCGCCGGGCTTCGGGTCAGTCGCGCTCCGGCCAGACCTGGCCGGCCGCCGCGGCGGGATGGACATCGGCCCGCGCCGGCGACAGGTCCCCCGGGGGGCGAAGGTCGCCTCCACGGGCGACCAGCAGGGCCAGCCCAACGAACGCCATCGCGAACCAGGCAGACTGGAGCCCGAACCCCGGGTACCACGGGCCCAGGCCGAAGAAGAACCAGAGGAGCTCGGGACCCAGGATCAGGGCGCCGGCGAGAAGAGGCGACAGCCCATGCAGCGAGAGAGTCGGCGACCCGACCACCGAGGCCAGGCCAAGCCGGGCCAGGCCATTGCGGCCACGCCTGAGCAGCGCGAACCCGACCGCTACGACCGTGATCGCCAGTGCGACCGCCTCACCATGCCATCGGGCCAGCGTGACGCCCGCGAGTGATGGGAACCGGATCAAGCTCGCCTGAAAGCTTGTCAGGCCGGTTGGCCAGGCCGTCCAGGTCTGCAGTCCAACGATCAGGACGGAGGCGATCGCCAGCACAGCGACGACGGCGATGCCGACCGCTACCTCGCGCCAGCGCCGTTCACGAAGGAGCCACAGCCCCGGGATCAACGACTGGACCTTGAAGATCCCGCTCAGCACGATCGAGGCCCCCACACGGAAACCGAGGCAATACAGGAAGAAGGTGTAGGACGCCACGTTCCCGACCGCGATACCCTGGGCCGGGATCGGCCACGCAAGCAGGACGAGCAGCCAGCGGCCGCGAACGCCGAGCAGCCAGAAGGCTCCGACCACGGCCCCGATCGAGCCCGCGACCCACACCGATTCAGCGAGCCAGCGCGGGATGAGCGCGAGAAGCTCGAACAGCGGGATGGTGAACGGCGGGTAGACGAACGGCAGCTCGTTCAACGCCGGGATCGCGGCGAGAGGGGCGGTCAGATACGGCGAGGTCCCAGCGAGTGCGGTCGTGCCCGCACTGAGGTAGAGCTGGATATCCCGGAGTGGCAGGTACGGTACCCGCCAGAGGTCATAGGTCAGCCAGGATGTCACCGCGCCAATGACAACCAGCGATGTGACGCTGCGGCGGTCGTCGGTGGTCCCCCGGATGAGGCTCCCGAATACAAGTGCCAGCGCGCCGATGGTCTCGGGTCCCGTGCTCAGGTCGAGCCCGATCAGCCGTAGTGCGCGCCAACCGAGCCATCCCCCGGCTACCACCGCGACGAGCAGGATCACGCGGCGACGGACCAGCACCCTCAGCGCGGCCAGCCTGTCGAACAGGAGCCAGCCGGCGCACACCCCAAGCAGCACCAGGATTTCGACGCGACCCATCGAGATCTCCGCGAAGGCGCGGATGTCTCGGTCCGAGACCGGCATCCAAAGCAGGGCGGCCGCCAGCACCACCGATGTCGCCCGCCAGCGGGGAATGGCTCCCAGCTCGGCCGCGACGCCAGCGAGCGTCCAGCGCGCTCCCACACTCATCGCGGGTCGAACGGCAGCAGGCAACGCCTGGCTGGCGCGCGGATCACCGGCGTCCAGGGGATGCCGCGGCCGCGCTGCGGGGATCGGGAGTAGCCACGGGGTGAGATGCTACCGCTGCGCGACCTTCGACGTCGGCGGCATCCGGGCGATAATCCGGAGGTGAAGACCTTCGAGCCTCGGGCCGCGCGGGCCGCCCTGACCGACCACTCCGTCCATGCATGCGGGCCTCGAGTCATCCGGACGCGCCGGTAGACGTCTGGTGGGCGCTGGGCCGCGTTGAGCGCTCATGTCGCTCGGTGTCGGCTCGATGACACCTACGACGTCCGTTAGAGGATCGACAGCGGGGGACACACGGGCCTATCGTCCGCGAACGGGCGACCGCTCAAGGTTCCCAGAGGAGAAGACCGATGACCAGCGACAAGACCGAGCCGGTGACCCCTCGAACGGACGGGGATACGACCCCGGACGATGACACCGAAGGGCACTCGATGCTCAATGCCGAGTTGGCCCGAACGATCGGCCAGGACCGGGCGCGGGAGACGGACAAGCTCGTCCGCGACGGCGCTCGGGTGCGCGATGCTCGCACCAAGAGCGAGGGCGGGTTCCTCAAGCGGTTCGGCCGGCGCTGAGCCGTCCAACCATCCTGCCGGCGGGCTCGGCCGAACACAGCCGTCGCCGCTGCGGTCAAGGGTGGAGTTCCGGCGTTCAGGGCTCGGAGCGGCCCGGGCCAAAGCGATCGGGGTTTGGAACCGTCGACGCCTGGTCGGGCGCGGAGTTGTACATCAGCGAGCCGGGCGTGGTCAGCAGCTCGCCTGTCTCGAGCCAGGTCTTGAGGCCTGACAGGATCATCGGCCAGCCGCCGTAGAGCTGCTCGTTCGCACCCTCGCGGAGCTGGTCATGGGTGACGATCAGGCGGCAGGAGTCGCCGACCGGCTCGATCTCCCAGGTGATCCGCGAGGTGCCTTCGCTCTTCACGTCCTCGCCCCACAGGGCGACCATGCTCTGGACGAGTCGGCGGGGCGGGTCGACCTCGAGGTTGACGCCTTCACCGAGCAGGGTCGGCGAGCTCGGGCTGCCCATCTCGAAGCGACCGCCCGGCTGCCAGTCGGAGATCACCCGGCTGCCGAACTGGTACTTACTCCGGATTTCAGGGTCGGTGATCGCCTGCCACAGGCGCTCGGGCGTCGTCTTGATGTAGATCTCGAACACCTTTTCCATCGATGTCTCCAATTCGGTCTTGAGGCCTGTCAGCCCGGCGGCCCACGGCTCGGCGTACTTGCTCACCCAGCGGTCATGAACGAGCCGGATCGGGACGGGGTTCAGAAAGTGGAGCTTCTCGCGGCCGCGCCGCTTCGTGACCACGAGGCCGGCCTCCTCGAGCACGTTGAGGTGCTTCATCACTCCGAACCGCGTCATGGCGAAGCGCGCCTGGAGCGCGTTCAGCGACTGCCCATCCTCGCGGAAGAGCTCATCGAGCAAGCTCCGTCGGGTCGGATCGGCCAGGGCCCTGAAGACCTCGTCCATGCGCTGGACCATATGTGACCACACAGTCACCTGTCAAGCCCTTGGTCCGGGGCGGCCGGAGGGTGCGGGCCCGGCCGAGATGTCGCCTTAGGAGTACAAGAGGCCCGAATCGACCGCCCCAACCGGTCCCGAGGGGTGCGTTCCGCGCTTCTGTCCTCCGCCGTCGAGGCTGAACCGAAGGTCGGCCGAGCGCGCCCGAGCCGGACGGGCCTCGCGTGGCCTAGGTTCGCCTGGTTCAGGTTATCGCTCCGGGCGATCAAAACGCCCGATTCGAGGACCCCGCCGACGGTCCGCTCGACGGATTCGTGCGACTTGATCGCCACAGGAGAAGGTTTGCCAGGAATCGCCCGCCGACTCGACCGCGAGGTCGGACCGTTACGCCGATTTGATCTCCTGGGGCGATCGGTCGGTCACCGCTCTCAGCGGAGGGGTCAGCGATCGCGTGGTCGACCCGCCGGCGAGGCGGCGCGATCCGTGCAGAAAGCCAGGAAGCCGATCTCGCCGGGCGAGTGACCGCGGCGCGTCAAGAGGATGGCCGCCTCAGAGAACTGCTGGACCCCGTGGGTGACAACGTAGACGAGGTATTGCCAGAGGGGCAGCACGTTGTCATCCCCCGGTGGGCGGACGGCAAGTCGCCGGCCCGAGATGCCGGTCAGCCACGCCCGCAGCTCCTGTTCCTCGCGCTGCCAGGACGTCGCGAGGCGATCGACGGTTGGATAGTCGTCGGGACTCAGGCCGTCCGCCGGGAACGCACCCAGGCTCAGCCGGATCCGCCAGGCCCATTCGTTCTCGAGCTGGTGCACGAGCGTGGCGCGCAGATCACGGGTGGCCACCGTTTCGCGCGACCCGAACTCACCGTCTGGCAGCGATTCCGCCGCCGAGAGAACGCGATCGCGAGCCCAGAAGAGGTAGTCGACGAGAACATCGAGTTCCTCGCGGCGCATCGTCGAAGTATGGGTCCTTTCGACTGACCAACCAGGCTCGACTGGCACGACGACGCAGCGGTCTCGGCCCGCCGGCCGCCAGAGAACGCGATCACCCACATCGGCATCGATCTCCCGTGGCTGATCCGATGACTACGGGACGAGCACCCCGAGCCACGAGATCGCGCCGGAGCTGTCGGTCACGACCAGTCCCGCCGGGCCGAGTGCAACCAGACCGTCCTGGCTCGCGATCGGTGCGTCAGCGCCGGCGGAGAGGTTCACGACGCGCAGATCGTGCGTGAGCGCCCAGATCTCAGGTACACCCTGGTCTGTCGAGCCGACGAAGATCGTCCGCGTGCCATCGGTCAGCGGATAGCCCAGTGAGGCTGCAAGCACGTCGTTCTGCTGCCAGGTCAGGCCGTCGCTCGACGTCCAGTCCCGACGTGCGCCGTCCGGGGCAGCCTCATCGGACGCGACCTCCTCGACGAGCACGGTCGTGTCGTTGAGCCGATAGGCGGACAGCGTTGTTTGTGTGCCATCAAGCGCGCCGGGAAGTCGGGCCTCGGTCCAGGGCGATCCATGCTGCGACAACCAGGCCGATCCCGTGTAGTGAATGACGGGACCGCCGGTGGTCGAGCCACAGTCGAGCGGCGCCACCTGCGTCCTGCCGGCGACGACGAACCCGCGCTGGAACGACGCCACCGATTGCGGACTGAAGCCGGCGCTCAGGACTGCACTCCTGTGCCACGACGCGCCGTCCTGAGAGGTCCACAACGTGCGCTCCTTGGTGGTCGCAGCGAGCACCACGTAGCCTGCCGATCCACCGGAAACACTCGGGATGACATCGGCACCGAAGACGCTCTTGAGGTCAATCGGCGTCCAGGAATCGCCGTCGGTGCTTCGCCACATGCGCACGGCCGGCTTGTGCCAGGCGCATCCGACACGCTCGGCCGTCGCGAGCAGGCCCGCGGGCCCTTCGACCAGCTGGGTGACGGTGATCGCCTCGTGGTCGCTGCCAAGGTCGAGCCGGCCGGCCGTCCTCCAGGTACGACCGTCGGCGGACGACGTCACGACGAGGCTCTGCGAACGCGTTGCCTTCGCTACGTGTGTGACGGTTCGTCGGCCTGGTTTGTGTCCGTCGGCGCCGTGATCGTGCAGTTGAACGGAGCTCAAGGCGAGCTCTGGGATCAGTACAGGACCGCCAGTTGATTCGAGCGGCTGAGCGAGGGGACCGGATGGCTAAACGGGCGCGCCGGATCACGATTGGGTCTCTGGCTGACGCTCTCGAACCAGCACCGTCGCGGCGCGATTCGCCCCACGGTCGCTGCCGGGAGACCGACACGCATGCCAGACTGCGGGCATGGCGACATTGGCGATCCGCGAGACAGAGGCAGGCGGTGCCACCCGCGACCAAGACGCGCCGAGGCTCGATCCGACACCGCTCCTGACTCCCTTCCTGAAGTGGCCGGGCGGCAAGACGCAGGAGCTCGCGGCGATCGCGGCTGCGGCGCCGGCGCTCATCGGGCGATTCATCGACCCGTTCGTCGGCGGCGGCTCCGTGCTTCTGGCCGTGTCGGCCGAGGTGGCGGCGCTCGCCAATGACGCGTGCCGAGACCTGGTCGAGCTGTACCGGTTGGCGGCCTCAGGGGACCCGCCATTCCGCGCAGCGATCGGCGGACTGACCCAGGCGTGGGACGAGATGGCCAGGTGCGATTCCGCCTACAGGGACCTCGCCGCCGCCGAGGCCGGCGCCCCGGGCGATGCCGAGGTAGTGATCGCCCGGCAGGTCGTTGCCTTTCGCCAGCTGCTCGAACCGAGCGTGCCCGGGCTCGCCGAACCGTTCGCCGAGCGGGCCGGGGCCGAGCTGCACGCGAAGTTCGGCCGGATCCGTCGGCTCGAGGCGCGGCGCGGTGCGTTGTCGTGCGAGGATCTCCTGGCCAACGTCGAGGGCGCGGTGCGGGCGTCGCTGTACCTGGCCGTCAGGGCCCGATACAACGCCGCCCGCCTCGCTGACCGCTGGGACGCCACCCGGGCCGCCGACTTCCTGTTCCTGCGCGAGCTCTCGTACGCCGCGATGTTCCGGTTCAACCGGCGCGACGAGTTCAACGTGCCGTATGGCGGGATCAGCTACAACCGCAAGTCGCTCACCGACAAGGTCGCCTTGATGTTCAGCGAACGGATGCTCGCCCGGCTGTCGAACAGCGCGTTCTGCAGCCAGGACTTCGAGCCGTTCCTGGCGGCGTGCCGGCCGGCCGAGGATGACTTCGTCTTCGTCGATCCCCCCTATGACAGCGACTTCAGCGCCTACGACAACCGCCCATTCGATGCCGCCGACCAGGTCCGGCTCGAGCGAATCCTGGCCGCGCTCCCGGCCCGGGTGATGGTCGTGATCAAGGACGCGCCGGCGATCCGGGCGCTCTATGCCGCCGATCGGTGGAACGTGATCGAGGCGCCCAAGACGTACATGTGGACGATCAAGTCCCGTAACGATCGCCTCGCGACCCACCTGACGATCACGAACTATCCGCCGGCCGAGGCCTGAGCCCGCGGTTGTGCATCCGCGTTCCGGGCTGATCCGGGCCGGGGGCCGATCCGCGCTCAGTCTTTGACAGATCCCGCGGGGAGCGGCCGTCTGGTTAGTCGCGGCCCGGGAACCGGCAGGCCAGCTCGATTTCGGACGCCGACTGAGCACCAGCCGAGGCCTGGGTGGAGCCGAATGAGGCTGCGACGGGTCCATTCCCGACCATAGCGCCGCTGTGGGCGGAATTTGTCAATTTCGAATGGCGGGGGCCAACGACGGAGGGGTGGTGCCGACGCCGGAACCTACGCCCCGAAGACCCGCTGGACCTCAACGAGGCCACGAACGAGCGCATCGACATCGTCCGTGGTGGAGTAGACGCTGAAGCTGGCCCGGGCGGTGGCGGCCAGGTCGAGCCGCTCGTGGAGCGGCATCGTGCAGTGGTGGCCGGCTCGAACGGCGATCCCGAAGCGGTCGAGGACCTGGGCGATGTCATGGGGATGGATCCCCGGCAGGTTGAACGGGATGACGCCGCCACGCAGGTCCGGATCAAGCGGCCCGTACAGCTCGATCCCGGGGACGTCGCGGGGCAGCGTTTCGAGGGCGTAGACGACCAGCTCGCGCTCGTGCGCCCGGACAGCATCCATCCCCAGCCCGGTCAGGTAGTCCACGGCCATGCCCAGCCCGATCGCATCGCCAACAGCCGGGGTGCCGGCTTCGAACTTCCAGGGAATGTCGTTGAAGTCGGAGCGGCGCAGGTGGACCTCGCGGATCATCTCGCCGCCGGCCAGGAATGGCGGCATCGACTCGAGCAGCTCACGCCGGGCCCACAGGGCGCCGGAGCCCATCGGACCGAGCATCTTGTGGCCGCTGAACGCATAGAAGTCGCAGCCCAGCTCCTGGACGTCGACCGGCAGGTGAGGAACCCCCTGGGCGCCGTCGATCAGGACCAGCGCCCCGGCCGCGTGGGCCATCTCGACCATCTGGCGGACCGGGTTGATCGTGCCCAGGGTGTTGCTGACCTGGGTGAATGCGACGAGCTTGGGCTTGAGCCCCAGGAGCACTTCGAAGACGTCGAGGCGGAGGATGCCGTCGTCCGTGATCGGGATGAACTCGAGGTCGCCGTCCTTCTCCTGGACCAGGAGCTGCCACGGCACCAGGTTGGCGTGATGCTCCATCTCGGTCAGCACGATCGTGTCCCCGCGACCGATGTTCGAGCGGCCCCACGAGTACGACACGAGGTTGATCGCCTCGGTCGCGTTGCGGGTGAACACGATCTCGTGATGGTCGGGCGCGTTGATGAACGCGGCCACCTTGGCCCGGGCGGCCTCGTAGGCGGCTGTTGCCTCTTCGCCGATCGTGTAGATCCCGCGGTGGACGTTGGCGTTGTACTCACGGTAGTAGTCGGCGACGGCATCGATCACGACGTCCGGCTTCTGGCTGGTCGAGGCCGAATCGAGGTAGACCAGTGGGTGACCGTTGATCTCGCGCCGCAGGATCGGGAAGTCGGCCCGCAGGACTCGCGGATCGAGCGCGCGAGCCGCGTAGGCTGGGGCGGCGGACACGTCGGTCGCGGAAGCCCGGGCTGCGCCTGCAGCCTCGGCCCGGTTCGTCGTGACGGTCATGAGCTCCGCCCGGCTAGCGGGCGGCCTCCACCGGCTCGGCGACGAGCAGGGCCTCATCGGGCACGTCGATCTCGAGGCCTTCCTCGCGCAGGATCGGGCCGTAGCCCTCGTCCTCGAGGCGAAGGGCCAGGTCGCGGCCACCAGTCTTGACGATCCGGCCGAGGGCCAGGACGTGGACCACGTCGGGCTTGATGTAGTTGAGCAGGCGCTGGTAGTGGGTGATCAGGAGGACGCCCATCGCCGGATTGAGCATCGCGTTGACGCCCTCGGCCACGATCCGCAGGGCGTCGATGTCGAGGCCCGAATCAGTCTCGTCCAGGATCGCCATCTCGGGTTCGAGGACAGCCATCTGGAGCATCTCGAGGCGCTTCTTCTCGCCACCCGAGAAGCCCTCGTTGACGTACCGGCTCGCAAACGCCTCGTCGACCTTGAGGAGGGCCATCTTCTCGCGCATCTTCCGCCGGAAGTCGCCCATCGAGATTCCGCCCCGGATCGCGTCGGTCGGGTCAATCGAAGGGTCCGGCACGAGGCCGCCACGCTTGGCGTTGAGCGCGGATCGGATGAAGCTGGCGACGGACAGGCCGGGGATGGCCGTAGGGTACTGGAAGGCGAGGAACATCCCGATCCGGGCCCGCTTGTCGGGCGACATCTTGAGCAGGTTGTGGCCCTTCCAGGTCACCGTGCCACCGGTGACGACGTAGGCCGGGTGGCCCATCAGGGCGTAGGCCAGGGTGGTCTTGCCTGAGCCGTTCGGGCCCATGATCGCGTGGACCTCGCCGGGCCCGACGGTCAGGTCGATCCCCTTGAGGATCTCGTGCTCGGGGGCACCGATCGGCGCCACGCGCAGGTCGCGGATGATCAGTTGGTCACTTGTGGTCACGGGCGTCGGGACTCCTGGGACTTCACGGGCTCGGTGGTTCTCCTAGACGAGGGCGGGGTCCGGCACCGCTTCGACGCGGCGCTTGATGATGATCGGTTCGGATGCCGGCGCTGCCAGGCGTTCCGGGACAAGATCGGCCAGGCTCATCCCCTCGAGCGTCGTGCTGATCGCGTCGCGGATCCGGATCCACAGGAAATTCACGGTGCAGCGTGCCGTCCGATCGCAGGTGGGCTCGTGGGCCAGCTCGGACTCGTCGCTGGCACAGATCATCGGGGCGATCGGACCTTCGAGCGCACGCAAGACGGCGATCATCGGGATCTCCTCGGGCGAGCGCGACAACTCGTAGCCGCCGTGCGAGCCACGGGTGCTGATGACCAGGCCGGCGTCGCGCAGGCTCATCACGAGCTGCTCGAGATAGGGCCGGGGCAGGTCCTCGTCGGTCGCGATCTCGGCCAGGCTCGATGGCCCGCTGCCGTAGCGACGCCCGAGCTGGACCATGAGTCGCACGCCGTATTCGCCCTTCGTGCTGAAGGACACGGCGCCGCTGCCATGGAACTGGGTCCTGCTGCTCAGGGCTGGCTCCTCGAATTCCGACCGAATCTGTCGGGATTACTGTAGCCCGACCGTCCCGGGACCGTCAACGCCGGGCCGGGTGGCCCCGTCCGGGGCTGTGGCGCGGGACGGGACGTGGGCCGGGGACGTGGGCCGGGAGGCGTGGGCCGGGAGGCGTGGGCCGGGGGCGTGGGCCGGGCTGGGTGACGTGGCGCGTGGCGCCCGAGATGCTCGCTGACAAATGTCACCTACGAGGCACCTTATGGTGAGAAACGACCCGATCCGGGTGAGAATCGGGCATCGGCCTGCTCGGTCCACGCACGGATCGGACGATCCGAACGACTGCCGATCTCGAATTGGGCCTGGGTTCGACCATAAGGTGCCTCGCAGCGCGCATGTGTCAGAACGCGGCCGAACCGCGGGTGCTGCGGCCGAACCGCGGGTGCTGCGGCCGAACCGCGGGTGCTGCGGCCGAACCGGGGGTGCTGCGGCCGGCCCCGCGGCCGAGTCACGACCACGTACGGCCACGACTGGCTCTCAGTCCCGGCCCGCGCACCACAACCGGGCTGCTAACGGCCCGTTAACCGAATCGGCCTTGACGTTGTGTTAACGCGGAGGTCAAATGCAGGACGACGAGACGGCACTTGCCGTCCGCGGTGGACCGTGACCCTCGCGCTCGGAACCTGTCGATACCACCGGAGGAGGTGCCAGATCGCAGGACGCCTGGGTCATCTGATGCCCGGACCACCAAACTGAAGCAAGTGGAGAACCGCATTGCGCACTGAGCGTTCAACGTTCCGACTGGCGAGCCTGGGGGCGGCCGTCGCCCTCCTCTTTGCCGCCTGCTCGGCTGGCGCGACGACCGCCCCCTCGGTCGCCCCGTCGGTCGCAGCCCCATCCAGCGCGCCGGCGTCCGCCGCGTCAAGCGCACCCGCCCCGAGCGCAGACGCGCTGGCCGCACTCGTCACCGCGGCGAAGGCCGAGGGCAACCTCACGACGATCGCCCTGCCCCACAACTGGTGCGACTATGGCGACCTGCTGACCGGCTTCACCGCGAAGTACGGGATCAAGATCAACGAGCTCAACCCGGACGGCGGTTCAGGCGACGAGATCGCCGCGATCAAGGCTAACAAGGGCAGCACCGGGCCCCAGGCGCCTGACGTCATCGACGTCGGCCTGTCGTTCGGCCCCCAGGCCAAGACCGACGGATTGATCCAGCCGTACAAGGTCAGCACCTGGGATTCGATCCCGGCCACGGCCAAGGACACCGACGGCTTCTGGTACGGCGACTACTACGGTGTCCTTGCATTCGAGGTCAACACCGCAGTCATCACCAACGTCCCCAAGGATTGGCCCGACCTGCTTAAGCCTGAGTACAAGGGCAAGGTCGCCCTGGCCGGTGATCCGACCGTCTCGAACCAGGCCATCTCGGCAGTCTGGGCGGCGGGCCTGTCCAACGGCGGCTCGCTCGACAACGCCCAGCCGGGCCTGACCTACTTCAAGCAGCTCAAGGACGCGGGCAACCTCGTGCCGGTCATCGGCAAGACGGCAACCGTCGCCTCGGGCGAGACGCCGATCCGGATCGCGTGGACCTACAACGCGCTGTCTGACAAGGACTCCCTGGCCGGCAACCCGGCGATCACCGTCACTGTCCCGACCTCGGGTCGCTTCGGTGGCATGTATATCCAGGCCATCAGCGCGTTCGCGCCCCATCCCAATGCCGCCAAGCTGTGGATGGAGTACCTCTACTCCGACGCAGGGCAGAACCTCTGGCTGAAGGGCTACTGCAACCCGATTCGCTACGACGACATGGTCAAGCGGAGCGCGGTTGATCCGGCCGCCCAGGCCAAGCTTCCGGACACGACCGGAGCGGTCCTGCCGACCCTCGACCAGATCACCGCGGCCGCCAAGGTCATCACCACCGGTTGGCCAACGGTCGTCGGCGCGACGATCAAGTAGCCACTCCCAGGAAGTAGGCGGCAGAGCGGTGACCAACGCCGCACTCCCGCTCAGCGCACCGGGCACGCCTTCGGCGCGCCCGGTGCGTCGTCGTATTGGATGGGGCTGGCTGGGGATCGTCCCGTTCCTCCTGTTTGCGTTCCTGTTCCTGATCGCCCCGACTGCCTACCTCGTCGTAGGCAGCTTCCAGAACGCCAAGGGCGCGCTCACCCTCGAGAACTTCCAGCAGCTGTTCAGCCCCGCGATCATCGCGACCTACGGCAACAGCATCGAGATCAGCCTGGTGACGGCGCTGGCCGGCGGCATCTTCGGGTTCCTGCTGGCCTACGCGGTCATCTCCGGCGGGTTGCCCGGGATCCTCCGCTCGGCCCTCATGACGTTCTCGGGCGTCGCTTCCAACTTCGCCGGCGTGCCGCTCGCCCTGGCCTTCATCTTCACCCTGGGCCGGGTCGGCCTGTTCACGATCTTCATGCGGACGGTCCTAGGGGTCGACCTCTACGCCGGTGACTTCTCGCTCTACACCAAGCTCGGGCTGGAGATTGTCTACCTGTACTTCCAGTTCCCGCTCATGATCCTGATCATCGCCCCCGCCATCGACGGGCTGAAGAAGGACTGGCGGGAAGCCGCCGAGAACATGGGTGCGAGCTCGTTCCAGTATTGGCGCCACGTTGCCCTGCCGATCCTGATGCCCTCGCTCCTGGGCACGATGATCCTGCTCTTCGGCAACTCGTTCGGGGCCCAGGCCACGGCCTACCAGCTGACCGGCGGGTTCATCGACATCGTGACGATCGCGATCTCGCGGCAGATGCGCGGAGATGTGCTGTACGACCCGAACCTGGGCTACGCCCTGGCGATGGGCATGGTCGTGATCATGGCCATCTCGATCACCGCCTACTCGCTCCTCCAGCGCCGCTCGGAGCGCTGGCTCAAGTGAATCCTCGTCGTTCTGCCAGGGAGTAGAAACGAACCATGGGGTTCCCGAATCCGTCGATCGGAGGCAGTGCGGTCCAGGGGGCGCTGGGGCCCGGTGAACATGGATCGGCGCCCGCCCGCGGCGCCGGAAGGGTGCGCGGGCGATACCTGACCCGGATCGCCTGGTGGCTTGTATTCATCATCGGGGTGCTGTACTTCTTCATCCCGCTCTACGGGACCCTCGATTTCTCGCTCAAGTCGAAGCCCTTCCTGTCGGCCTACACGGCGATCCTCAACGACTCCCAGTTCGTTTCCACCCTGACCTACTCGTTCGTGGCCGGCATCCTGACGATCATCGTGAGCGTCCTGATCATCGTGCCGACGGCCTTCTGGGTCCGGCTCAAGTACCCGGGCCTGCGCCCGATCATCGAGTTCATCACCCTGCTCCCGTTCGTGATCCCGCCGATCATCCTGGTCTTCGGACTGGACAACACCTACGGCACTCAGCCGCTCGCCCTGACCAATTCGGACAACGGCTTGAACGTCCTGCTCGTGGCGGCCTATGTGATCCTGTCGTTCCCGTACATGTACCGGGCCGTCGATACCGGGTTGCGGGCGATCGACATCCAGAGCCTGACCGAGGCCTCCCAGAGCCTGGGGGCCGGCTGGATCCGGATCCTGTGGCAGGTGATCCTACCCAACCTGCGGACGTCGCTCCTGAGCGGCGCCTTCCTGACCCTGGCCATCGTCGTCGGCGAGTTCACCATCGCGACCTTCCTCAGCCGACCCGCCTTCGCCCCGTTCCTGGGCCTGGTTGGTGACGAGCGGCCGTACGAGCAGGCGGCGCTCGCGCTGGTCAGCTTCGGCATCACCTGGGTCGCCATGATCCTGATCGCCATCATCGGCCGCAACTCGCGCAGCCGCATCCGCGTCACCGTCGGATAGGCACACAAGGAGCTACGGGCAGCATGGCCTTCCTCGAACTGACCGGGATCCAGAAGCGCTTCGGCGAAGTGGCCGCGGTCCAGAACTTCGACCTGGCCGCCGAGGCCGGTGAGTTCGTGTCGTTCCTTGGGCCGTCGGGCTGCGGCAAGACCACGACCCTCCGAATGATCGCCGGCTTCGAGCGCCCGACCTCGGGCAAGATCGTGGTCAAGGGAGTGGACATCACCAATCGAGCGCCGAACCAGCGCAACGTCGGGATGGTCTTCCAGTCGTACGCGCTGTTCCCGAACATGACCGTGGCCGACAACGTGGGCTTCGGGCTGAAGGTGCGCAAGCAACCCAAGGACCAGATCCGCAAGCGGGTCGGCGAGCTCCTCGAGCTGATCCACCTGCCCGACAAGGCCGGCCGCTACCCGTGGCAGCTGTCCGGCGGCCAGCAGCAGCGGGTCGCCCTGGCAAGAGCCCTCGCGATCGAGCCCCAGGTGTTGCTCCTCGACGAGCCGCTGTCGGCCCTCGACGCGAAGATCCGGGTGTCGCTCCGGAACGAGATCCGGGCGATCCAGCGCCAGCTTGGGATCACCACCGTATACGTGACCCATGACCAGGAAGAGGCGCTCTCGCTGTCCGATCGGATCGTGGTGATGAGCGAAGGCCGGATCGAGCAGACCGGGACACCGTTCGAGATCTACAACTTTCCGAGCACCGGTTTCGTGGCCCGTTTCGTGGGCACCCTCAACGTCGTCTCGGCCAAGGTCCTCGATCCGACGGCGGGGACCCTCGAGACGGCCGGCCAGCCGATCCGGGCGGCGGGACCGATATCGGGCGGGCATTCCGGCGATTCAGTGACCGTGGCGCTGCGACCGGAGATCATCTCGCTCGGCGCGCGCGAGGGTATGAACCAGCTGAGCGGCGTGGTGGACGACGTGACCTTCCTGGGCTCGATCGTCCGGGTTCGGATCCGCTTCAGCGACGGCAGCGGCGCGATCTCGTTCGACACGTTCAACAACCCGCACCTGGCCGTCCCGGATCGGGGTACCGCGGTCACGATCTCGTTCCCGCCGGAGGCCTGCCTCGTCCTCGACCGGGCCGAGATCGCGGCCGCGGCGGCGCCGGAGGACCCGGACGCGGCGTGAGCCATGCTGGGCCAGCGGCCGGCCCGCTCGATCTCGACGGGCTGGACCTGATCGTCTTCGACAAGGACGGCACACTCATCGACTTCGACGCGATGTGGGGCGGCTGGGCCGAGGGCCTGGCCGACCGCCTCGAGGCGACGCTCGGAGGACCGATCCGGGCCGAGCTCCATCGCCAGATCGGCTACGACACCCAGGCCCGGCGGACGATCCCTGGCTCGCCCCTGGCGGCGACCCCGATGGCCGACCTGCGGGTCATGACCACCGACCTCGTCGCGCGCTCGACCGGCCGATCGTGGACGGCGGCCGACGCCGCGGTGGACGGAGCCTGGTCGCCGCCGGATCCGGTGGGCCTGGCCCGGCCGCTGACCGATCTCGTCGGCTTGTTCAGCGTGCTCCGGGCGGCTCGGCGGAAGGTGGCGATCGTCACCTCCGACGATCGGGCACCAACCGTGGCGACCCTGATTGCGCTCGAGATCGCCGGCCTGGTCGACGCCCTGGTCTGCGCCGACGACGGGCTTCCGTCGAAGCCGGCGCCCGACACCCTGCTGCGCGCCTGTCGAACCGCCGGCGTCGAACCGATCCGGACCGCCATGATCGGCGACTCGGTTGCCGACATGACGATGGCCGGGGCTGCCGGTGTCGGCCGGCGGATCGCGGTCCTGTCCGGCATCGGGCGGCGGGCCGAGCTCGAGCCGCTGTGTGACGTCGTAATCGACTCGATCGCCCTGCTCCTGCCGGGCTGACTCGCGTCCGGGTGTGCCTGGCCGTCTGCCCGCGGGGCGAAGCCGGGGCCGACCTCAGGGCAGCAGCGACGCGCCCCCGGGAAACGGCGTGGTTGAGGGCAGAGTCACGAAGCCGGCGGCCGGCAGCGACAGCAGGAGGATGAAGGCAATCACGAAGAGGACGACCAGGACGCGGAACGTGGTCGATTCACGGAAGGGTCGAGATCGCTTCGCCATCGACGTCGAGTCTACCTTCGCCCGGTACATCCGGGCTATTCATGCACACGGGACCGTGGGCTACGGTGCACACAAGCGCGGGATCCGACGGATCCGGGGGGGCGCGCTCCATTCATTGCCCAGGCAGGCGCCCGGCAAGGGCGAACGGAGGTCGAGTCCCGCGTGGCCGCCGCCTTCGAGCGAACAGGATCCGGCGAGTTGATCACGATCGCCGAGGCGGCCCGGCTGGCGGGCGTACACCGCAACACGGTCCGTTCGTGGTGCGCCAGCGGGCGGCTGTCCAGCGTCAGGATCAACCGCCGGGGCGATCGTCGGATCCGGCGCCGGGACGTCGAGCGCTTCGTCGCCCGACGCCAGGCGACATCGATCGTTGTGCCGGCCCCGCCAACCATCGAGCCGGCCGACCACGCTCCGACGACCGACTCGAGTCCGGCTGCCACCGTCCACCGGGGCCGCCCGGACCTGCGTGGCCGGGGCGATGCCCTCCGCCGGATCGCCGCCGAGGTTTCCGGCCGAACCGACGTCGAGACGATCCTGGCCGACGTGATCGAGGCCTCGACCGCGCTCTTCTCGGCCGACCGGGCGGCCCTCTGGCTGTTCGATCGAGACCTGCCCCAGCCGTTCCGGCTGGCCGCCCATCGCGGCCTCAGCCCCGGAATGCGCGAGGCGACAACACGGACTTCGCTGAACGACGACGAGGCGCTGGTCCGCTGCGTCCTGAGCCGCCAGATCGAAGTCATCACCGACCCAGCCAACTCGGCTTCAAGCCCGGCGATCCAGGCGGCGTACCTGCGCGATCGGATCCGGACGGCCTGCTTCGTGCCGATCGTGTTCGGCGATGCGGCCCTCGGGGTCCTGACCGTCTACCACGCGACGGGGCGGGGCTGGCCGCACGAGGAGCTCGAGCTTGCCCGGGCATTCGCCGACCAGGTCGCCTCGGCCATCGCCAACGCCCGACTGTGGGCCGAGACGCGCGAGCTGGCCGCCCGCCTCCGAGCGATCCAGGACCTCGGCGGGCAGCTCAGCCGGCTCAACGACGTGCCGGCGATCGGCGAGGCGATCGTGGCCGAGACCCGCAAGCTGATCGATTTCGACAACATCCGGGTCTACCGGGTCGACCACGGCCGCGGCGTGTGCGACCCGATCGCGTTCCATGGCACGTTCATGGGCACGCCAACGGTTCGACGGGAGATGCTCCGCTGCCGGATCGGCGAAGGCTTGACCGGCTGGGTTGCCGCACACAACCAGGCCCTGATCGTGCCCGATGCCCAGGCCGATCCCCGGGGGGTCCTGATCGGCCGGACCGATGGGCCCGAGTCGATGCTGCTGGTCCCGGTCACCTATGACGATCGAGTGGAAGGCCTGATCGTCCTGGCCAAGCTCGGCCGGAACCGGTTCACGACCGATCACGAGACGACCCTGACGATCTTTGCGGGGCACGCCGCCCAGGCGCTCGTCAACGCCGACAAGACCGAACGTGTCCGCCGCCAGCAATCCGAGCTCGAGCTCCGGCTTGCCGGCCAGCGTCGCCTGCTCGAGGTCAACGCCGAGCTCCAGTCGACCCTGGACCCGGTCGCCGTCCTCGACACGATCGCCGACCTGCTCAAGGAAGTCGTGACGTACGACGCCCTCACGATCTACCGGGTCGATCGAATCTCGGGCAAGCGTTGGGCGGTCATCGCCCGGGATCGTTTCGCCGAGGTGATCCTGCGCGAGCAGATGCCGATCGGGGTGGGCCTCACCGGATGGGCGATCGATCACCGCCAGGCCGTCCTGTGCAACGACGCCCTCGACGATCCGCGCAGCGTCCAGATCCCGGGCACGCCGGTCGAACCTGAATCGATGCTGATCGTCCCGCTCCATGTCGGGGGCGAGGTGATCGGCACCCTGAATCTGGCCCGAATGGGCGGCGACGAGTCGCATTTCACGGAGTACGAGTTCGAGCTGACCCAGCTGTTCGGCGGGCAGGCCTCGATCGCCCTGCAGAACGCCGAGGCGCACCTGGCGATGAAGGTCCGGGCGGACCACGACGCGCTGACCGGTCTCGGTAACCATGGCGCGTTCCAGCGCGACCTGGGCCTGGCGCTGGATGAGGCTGGCAACGAGCCATTCGCCGTGATGATGCTCGACCTGGATTCATTCAAGCGCTTCAACGACACCCTGGGCCACCCCGCCGGCGATGCGCTGCTGCAGGCGGTCGCCGGGGCAATCGTCGGTTCGATCCGGACCAGGGATCGGGCCTACCGCTATGGTGGCGATGAGTTCTCGGTCATCCTCGGCACGATGACCCGGCTGGAAGCCGAGGAGGTCGCGGCGCGGATCCAGCGGACGGTCGCGGCCCTGACCGCGGACCACCGGACGCAGGTCACGGTCACGGTCGGCATCGCCTGCTTCCCGGGCGATGGCCGGACCAAGGCCGAACTGGTTGCCGGCGCCGACGCCCAGCTCTTCCTGTCCAAGCCGAGCTCCGGGCGTGACAACGTCGAGGGCGCCCTGGTCCGTGAGGCCTACCTGAGCGCCCTGCACGACACCGCCATCACGCTGATGGACCGGCTCGAGCCGACGGAGCTGCTCGAGACGATGGTCAAGCGCGCATCGGCCTTGCTGGGCGCGACCAGCGGTTACCTCTACATGGTCGACGAGGCCAGCGATGACCTCGTCATGAAGGTGGGCACCGGCGGCTTCGCCACATGGGTGGGCTTCCACCTCCAGCGCGGCAAGGGCGTGGGCGGAACCGTGTGGAAGACCGGCCGGCCGGTGGTCGTGCCCGATTACGACGCCTGGGAGAACCGCTCGATCGACATGCCGCTGGGCCTGTTCGGCTCGGTGATCGGGGTGCCCCTGACCTCGGCCGGCGCAGTGATCGGCGTCCTCGGCCTGAGCTCGGGGACGACGCTCCGCCAGTACGGCGAGCCCGAGATTGCCGTCATCGGCAGATTCGCCCAGCTGGCCTCGATCGCCCTCGACAACGCCCGCCTCTTCGGGACAGTCCAGCGCCAGGTCGTCGAACAGGCGGGCGCGGAGGACGCGCTGCGCCGGAGCGAGGAACGCTTCCGACGCCTGTCCGACGCCACGACCGAGGCGATCGCGATCCATCGCGACGGCCAGATCATCGAGGTCAATGACGCGTTCTGCCGCCTGCTCGGCTATGCCGCGGCGGAGATCGTTGGTCGCTCGCTGCTCGAGTTCGCCACGCCCGAGACCCGGGCCCGGATCCAGGGCTGCTCGCCTAAGTCGCGTGTTCCCTTCGAGGCGACGGCCATCGGGGCGGACGGCACCACGATCCCGGTCCAGGTCGTCTGGCGCGAAATGCCCTACGGCGACGGCGGGTCGGCGGCCGTCGTCTCCATCCACGACCTGCGGGAGCGACGACGCCTGGAGGAGGAGATCAGCCAGCGTTCGTTCTACGACCCGACGACCGGCCTGCCCAACCGGGCCCTCTTCCTCGACCGCTGCGGCCACTCGCTGACCTGGACCCGCCATGACGACGACGATCCGGTCGCAGTGATCCTGCTCGATCTCGTCCGCTTCACGGTCGTCAACGAAAGCCTCGGCCATGCGGTCGGTGACCGGCTCCTAAGGGAGGTCGGGCAACGGCTGCTGGGCGCGGTCCGGCCCGGCGACACGGTCGCCCGCTTCGGCGGCGACCAGTTCGCGGTGATGCTCGACGGAATCGCGTCAACCGGGGAGGCTCACGAGCTCGCCGAGCGACTCGACGCCGTCGTGCGGGTGCCCTTCGATCTCGACGGCCGGGACGTCTTCCTGAACACCAGCATGGGCATCGTGATCGGCGCGCCGGGCGTGGCCGATCCGGGCGACCTGCTGCGCGACGCCGAGATCGCCCTCAACCGGGCGAAAGCGAACCGGACGACGCACCGGGCCATCTTCGAACCGGGGATGAACAACGAGACGCTCGAGCGGCTCGACTTCGAGAACGATCTCCGGCGGGCCATCGCGCGGGACGAGCTGGTCCTCCATTACCAGCCCCTGGTCAACCTGACCACCGATCGGGTCGTCGGCCTGGAGGCGCTCGTCCGCTGGCAGCATCCCAGCCGCGGATTGGTCCCGCCGTTGGCGTTCATCCCACTGGCCGAGGAGACCGGGCTGATCCTGCCGATCGGGCGATGGGTCCTTGAGACGGCCTGCCGCCAGGCGCAGGCCTGGCAGATCGCCTTCCCCGCGATCAAGCCGATGATGAGCGTCAACTTGTCCGCCCGCCAGTTCGCCCAGGCCGATCTCGGCGAGCAGGTCAGCGAGATCCTGGCCGCGACCGGCCTGCCGCCGGCCAGCCTCGAGCTCGAGATCACCGAGTCGGTGGTGATGGACAGCTCGGACGAGTCAATTCGTTCGCTGCGGGCGTTGCGCGAGCTCGGGGTGAGACTCGTCCTGGACGACTTTGGCACCGGCTACTCGTCGTTGTCATATCTCAAACACCTGCCCCTCGACACGATCAAGATCGATCGCTCGTTCGTGGCCGGCCTGGACGACGATGACGCCAACCTGCCAATCGTCCAGGCTGTGATCTCGCTGGCCCATGGACTCGAGATCGACGTGACGGCCGAGGGGATCGAGACAGTCCAGCAGCGCGACTGGCTGCGCGACCTGAAGTGCGATCGAGGGCAGGGCTTCTACTTCGCCCCGCCGTTGGCTGCCGAGGAGCTCGAGGAGTACCTGCGCAGAGACGGGTTGCCATCCGCCGGGAGCACAGGGCTCGACTGATCAGGCCGGAGTGGGTGCCGGGTTGGCGGCAATCCAACGATCGACGACGGCGTCGAGCCGATCAAAGACCACGCCCTCGAGCGACCGGGCGATCACGATGAAGCGCTCGAGCATGGCCAGCCGGTGCCCCCTGCCGATCGCCTCAGGATGCAGCGTGATCGTGAGCACGCCACCGGGCTCGTTGGCCCAGGCATAGCGCAGCTCGCCCTCCCAGATCTCAAGGACTTTCGACGGTGCGCCGAGGGGTTCGACGCCACGCGGTCCGGGCTCGAAGTGGGGCCAGTCGTCGAGGGCCCAGCTGACCGGAATCTCGACCAGCGGCCCCGGCCGGCCGAGGTCCGAACCCGCCCGGTCGTGGTGCTCGTCGACCGGGACGCGATACGGGTGGACGTCGTCGGCCATCAGCGATGAGTCGTAGTGGAAGCCGAGCCCGGCGACGCGCTCCAGGGTCCGCGGTCCGAGCGACCAGTACGGCGCCCGAAAGCCGCGCGGGACGGAGCCGCCAGCCGCCCGGCGGAGGGCCTCCACCGATTGCTCCAGGATCGCCAGCTCATCGTTTGGATGGGCGGCGAGATCCTCGTGGGCCCAGCCGTGACAGCCCAGCTCGTGGCCGCCGGCGACGATCGCCGCCACGCTCGCCGGGAAGGTCAGGATCGTGTGGCCGGGCACGAACCAGGTAGCCCGGATCTGCTCCCGCTCGAGCAACGCCAGGATCCTGGGCACGCCCACCCGCGGCCCGAACTCGCCACGCGAGCGGAGCACCGGGCCCTCGCCCCGGTCGACCTCGGACGAGATCGCGTCGTGGTCGAAGGTGAGCGCGACGGTGAGGCGGGGCGGGGCGAGCATCGGCCCTTCGGCCGGACTAGCGGTTACCGCTGCCGCCGAAGATCCGGAGCAGGAACAGGAACATGTTGATGAAGTCGAGGTAGAGGTGGAGGGCGCCGATGACCGACGCCTTCTCCATCGAGCCGAGCATCGCGGCCAGGTCGCCGTTCCTGATCCGCTGGATATCCCAGGCGGTGATCCCGGCGAAGAGGGCGACGCCCAGGTACGACACGATCAGGCTGATCGAATTGCTGTGAAAGACGAACAGATTGAGGACCGACGACACGATGATCCCGATCAGGGCCATCATGAAGAACCGGGCGAAGACACTCAGGTCGCGCTTCGTGACGAAGCCGAAGGCCGCCGAGGCCCCGAACATCGCCGAGGCGCTGGTAAATGCCAGGGTGATCGTGGCGGTGCTATAGGCCGCGACGATGATCGAGAACACGAAGCCGGTCAGCGCGGCATAGGCGAAGAACAGGCCGAGGGCCAGCGTGGCCGACAGCCGGCTGATCCCGGCACTGAGCCCGATCACGAGGACGAGCTGGAGGATGATCGCCGGCAGGACGAGCGTTCGGGCGGCACTCGCCAGGCTGGCGTCGTTGGCGACGACCCAGGAGACCACGGCGGTGATCGCCAGGCCGGCGAACATCCAGGCCAGGGACTGGGTGACGAGGCCCGTCGCAAGACGCGCGGCTGGACGAACGCCGAGCTGAGACGGCGTCTGGAACGAGTTCATGGCGGTGTTCCCTACTCCTGTGGCTGCTGCTCGGAAGCTGCTTCCGTTGCCGGCCGACTGCGCCGGCGATTCGTGACGCGGGCTGGTGTGCTGGTTCGCGCTTCGGCCTGCTCGGCAACCCG
>JADGQK010000037.1 GCA_017881915.1 Chloroflexota bacterium
GTGCGGCCTGGGGTCCGTTCGCCCGACGGTGCGGCCTGGGGTCCGTTCGCCCGACGGTGGGGCCTGGGGTCCGTTCGCCCGACGGTGGGGCCTTGGCCGACCGGATTCCTGGTGCATGGTCGCTCTGAGCACAAGGGGAAGGCCTAACGTCGGCGAGGACGAGCAGGCAGCCTCGACCGGCCGTGATCTGAGCGTGGGCCCGAGCTCGATCGGTCCGTGGATCACTGGCTCGGGCCCAGCCCAAGCCTTAGCGACCTTGCTTACGCTCAGAGCGACCATGCACCAGGAACAACCCGGGTCAAGGGGCGACTCCCGGGCCCAGCAGGCGACTCCCGGGTCCAGGAACAACCCGGGTCCAGGGGCGACTCCCAGGGCAAGCAGGCGACTCCCGGGCCCAGCAGGCGACTCCCGGGTCCAGGAACAACCCGGGTCCAGGAACAACCCGGGTCAAGCAGGCGACTCCCGGGTCCAGCAGGCGACAAGGCCCGCCGGCCCCATCCCGGACGCCGGGACCGATGCGTTTGCGAGCGCTCGGTCCCGGCCAGCTCGTCGGGGTGGGTCAGGCTCGGGCGTGGCCTCGCCAGCGCAGGAGCAGGACGACCAGGGAGTACAGGTACATCAAGAACATCACGAGCAGGAAGATGATCCCGCCACCGGCCCCGTTGTCGGTGGTGAGGTCGTTTGCCCGGGTGGCGCCGGTGAGGCCGAGCATGAGCAATGCCCCGAACACCAGCGAGTAGAGGATGCCGATGATGCGGCCCCAGGTCTTGCCGAACAGGGCGCCGAATCCGCCGAGGACCTCGAAGATCGCGAGGATCAGCATCACGACCCCGAACCCGGCAATCACGCCCCCGACCACGTTGCCGGCCTGGGTGACGCTATTCGAATCATTGAGCGCACCGAACTGGTCGGTGAACTGGTGGAAGGCTGTGCCACCCACGATCAGGACGGCGCCGATCGCACCCCACAGGAGACCGAGGAGCACGAGGAACAGTCCGGCGATCCGGGCGAGGATCGTGATCGGGCCCTTCGCCGCGACTGGCTGAACCCAGCCCTGCGTTGGCTGCGGTTGTGCCCAGCCGCCGCCCGGGGCGGCGACGGGCGCCTGCGGTTGCGCCCAACCCGCTGGAGGCGCAGCCTGCGCGGGCGGTTGCCCCCAGGCTGGACCTGGTGCAGCGGCAGGCGCCTGGGGCTGAACCCACGCTGGTCCGGGCGCTGCCGCAGGAGCCTGGGGCTGACCCCAGGCTGGACCTGGTGCTGCGGCCGGGGCCTGCGGCGGCTGGACCCAACCGGCGCCTTCAACTGGCGGAGGCGGAGCGGCAGGAGCCTGCGGCTGGACCCACCCTCCGCCCTCAACGGGCGCTGCGGCAGGCGGCGGTTGACCCCAGGCTGGACCTGGTGCTGCGGCCGGGGCCGGCGGCGGCTGGACCCAACCGGCGCCTTCAACGGGCGCTGCGACAGGGGCCGGCGGCTGACCCCAGGCTGGACCTGGTGCTGCGGCCGGAGCCTGCGGCGGCTGGACCCAACCGGCGCCCTCGACGGGCGGCGGAGGCGGAGCGGCGGGGGCCTGCGGCTGGACCCACCCTGCGCCTTCAACGGGCGGCGGTGGCGGCGGAACATCGGGCGGTGGCGGAACGTCAGGCGGCGCTGCTGGCGGCGTCGGCGGCACCTCGCCGGTTCCTCCGGCACTCGGATCCAGCGGTGGCTGTTCGTCGGTCATCGCGGAGGCCCTCCTTGATCGTGATCCCGTGCCTTGGGTCGCTTGGACGATTGTGGCGATTCGGCGGCGCCAGCGGAAGGGGATTCGGACGAGAAGATCTTGCTCAGCTCGAACGCCGGCGTTTCGACCAGCTGATCGTAGCGGCAGTCGGCCGGGCGCTTGTCGGGGCGCCAGCGAACAAACGTGGTCCCGTGCCGGAAGCGATCGCCCTGGAGGTGGTCGAAGGCCACTTCCACGACCCGTTCGGGGCGGAGCGCCTCCCAGGACAGGTCCCTGCCCCGATTCCAGCGGGACGTCGCCCCGGGCACCCGCTGACCGCTGGCGGCCATCTCCTCGGCCCAGGTCGCCCAGCCCGCCCACGGATGACCGTCCAGGGCACCCTCGCGCAGTGGCGCGAGCTCGGCGACCAGCTCGGCTCGGCGGGCCATCGTGAACGAGGCCGTGATCCCGACGTGATGGAGCGTCCCCTCGGCGTCGAACAGGCCCAGGAGGAGCGATCCGATGAGCGTCCCCGGTCCGTCCTTGTGCCAGCGGAATCCGGCCACGACGCAATCGGCCGTGCGCTGGTGCTTCAGCTTGAGCATCGCCCGCTTGCCCGGTTGGTAGGGGGCGTCCAGCCGCTTGGCGATCACCCCGTCCAGGCCGGCCCCCTCGAATCGCTCGAACCAGTCGATCGCGGTGGCGCGATCACGGGTGGCCGGGGTCAGGTGGACGGGCGGTTGGGCATCGGCCAGGATCGCCTCGAGCCGTCTGCGCCGCTCGGCCTGGGGCAGTCCCCGCAGGTCATCGTCGCCGAGGGCCAACAGGTCCCAGGCAACGAAGCTGGCCGGTGACTGCGCGGCGAGCATCCGGACCCGCGACTCGGCCGGGTGGATTCGGAGGAGCAGGGCATCGAAGTCCAGCCGGCCGTCGCTCCCCGCGATGACCACCTCGCCGTCGAGCACGCAGCGCTCGGGCAGCGCTGCCCGGAGCGGGGCCCCGAGCTCGGGGAAGTAGCGCTGGAGCGGCTTCAGGTCCCGGGACTGGATCAGGACCTCGTCCCCGGCGCGGAAGACGAGCGCGCGAAACCCGTCCCATTTCGGCTCGAACAGCCAGCCTTCGTCGGTCGGGAAGGCGCTGGCCGGCTTGGCCAGCATTGGCTCGATCGGAGGGCTGACCGGCAGATCCATGGAACGCAGGATAGCCGCGGGGCACGAGCGACATGGCACGATAGGCACCGTGAAGACGATCGAATCGCGCTATGACGCGTCGGCCGAGGCCTATCGGACCTGGTGGGAGCCGGTGCTGGCGCCGACTGCCCTCGACCTGCTCGACCGCCACGAGCGGACCGCCGGGCAGCCGGTCGGCCGGGTCGTCGACGTGGGGACCGGGGCCGGCCTGCTCGCGATCGAGGCCGTCCGACGGTGGCCCGCGGTGCAGGTCAGCGGACTCGACGGATCGGCGGTGATGCTCGGGATTGCGGAGGCCGCCGCGCGGGACGCACTTGGAACGCCCGCCCTGCGCCGGATCAGCTGGCTGCGCGGCCAAGCCGAGCGATTGCCGTTCGAGGACCAGACGATCGACCTCGTGGTCAGCTCCTTCGCCTATCAGCTGGTGCCGCGCCTGACGGTCGCCCTGGGCGAAGCGTTCCGGGTCCTCCGACCGGGTGGCCGGCTGGCGTTCGTCACCTGGCGCATTGCCGACATCCGGTTCGCCCCGGATGACGCGTTCGAGGATGTCCTCGACGAGCTCGATCTGGGCGACGAAGCCGGCGACGCCGAAGAGGCACGGGCCGGCGACCTGGCCTCGGCCGGCGCGACGGCCAGGCGGCTGCGCCGGATCGGCTTTCGCTCGGTGCTGACCCGGGAGGCGTGGCTGACCCACGACCACGATCCGGCGACCTATCTCGACTTCCTGGAGGGCTACGCCGAGCGCGAATTGTTCGCCGAGATCGAGCCCGACCAGCGAGCCCGGCTGCGCGACGGCACGACCGAGCGGCTGGCCCGACTCCGGCCGGCGGCCTTCCGCTGGCGGGTCCCGGTCGTCCACGCGCTGGCCCGCCGCCCTGAATCGATCGAGCGCGGACCGTAGCCCGCGCTCGAGTCAACCAGGGGCAAGGGCCGGCCGAGCCGGCCGCCGTTAGCTTTCGGTGGATTCGGTTGGGCTGGGCGCGGCTTCCTCGCCTTCGGGTGCACCTTCGGCCACCGTTTCGGCAACCACCGGGGCAACCTCTTCCTGGCGCGGCGCCTGGACCCGAACGACGGCTTCCTCGAGGTCGGTCAGCAGGACGACATCCGCGGGGATGACGAGGTCGCTCACATGGAGCGTGACCTCGTAGTCCACCAGCGAGTCGATCGCCAGCGGCAGTGACTGGGGCAGGCGGTCCGGCAATGCCCGGACGCGAACCGTATCGGTCATGTGGAGCAGCGTGCCGCCGTTGACCTCGACGGCCGGGGAGATGCCGGTGAAGACGATCGGCACGTCCACCGTGAGCTCCTCGGTCATCCGCACGGCGAGCAGGTCAACGTGGAGCACGCGCTGGTGGACCGGGTCGCGCTGGATCGCGTGGATCAGGACCGGCGCAGCCTTGTGGCCGTCGATCGATACGTCAACCAGGGCGTTCGGACCCGTCTTGCGGTGGAGCATCTCGAAGTCGTGGGCGTCGAGCGTGATCGACTGGGAGGCGACGTCGCGGCCGTAGATCACCGCGGGCAGGCCGCCCGAGCGGCGCAGGCTGGCGACGTGCTTGCCCAGGATCTGGCGCTCGGAGGCAGCCAGCTTCGGTCGGGTCGTGGTCATCTGGGGAGGATCCTCCGTGGGTTGGGCGAGCCTAGCATATCGGGCCGCCGAACCGGGACGGGCCCTTTTGGCGAGGCGGTGTAGCATGCCGCGGGATGGCCGCCACCATTCTGATCGTCGAGGACGAGTTCGCCGTCGCGCGGGGAATCCAGTACGCCCTCCAGCAGGAGGGCTACGAGGTGACCGTGGCGCGCAGCGGCGAAGAGGGCCTGGACTTTGCCACGCACCAGGCCCCGGATCTGGTCGTCCTCGACGTGCGCCTGCCTGGAATCGACGGGTTCGAAGTCCTCCGGCGGCTTCGGGCGACCGGCTCGAAGGCGCCCGTCCTGGTCCTGACCGCGCGCGATGACGAGGTCGACAAGGTGATCGGCCTGGAGCTCGGGGCGGACGACTACCTGACCAAGCCGTTCGGGCTGCGCGAGCTGATGAGCCGGATCAAGGCGCTCCTGCGGCGGGCCTACGGCGACCTGGCCGACGCGGCCGGCGGCCGGGTGATTCGCCACGGCGACCTGCTGATCGACCTCGAGCGCCGGCGGGTCCAGCGCGGCCAGCGCCGGATCGCCCTGACCGCCACCGAGTTCGAGATCCTGCGTCACCTGGCCAGCCGGCCCGGCCGGGTCTACTCGCGCCGGGAGCTGCTCGAGCTGCTGCGCGACTACGAGGCCCTCGACCAGGATGAGAAGACGATCAACGTCCACGTCAGCCACCTGCGCGAGAAGATCGAGGACGATCCCTCCGTGCCGGTCTTCGTGCTGACCGTTCGAGGTGCCGGTTACGCCTTCGCCGAGCGCTGACCAGGGGGTCCGTGTCCGGCGTTCGGTCCGGGGCTGGTTCAGGCGGCTCCTGCCGCGCACGTTCGCGGCCCGCCTGACGATCGCCTTTTCAGGAGTCGTGGCGCTCACCCTGCTGCTCGTCTTCGTGGGCGTGATCAACCGGGTCGACGACTACTTCTACAAGCAGCAGGTCAACGACCTCCAGGTTCGGGCCGGGACGGTCCGCGACCTGATCGTCTCGCTGTCGGCGACGGCGGCCGACGGCCAGCCGGTCGTGTCACCCACCGACACCCTCAACCCGGCGGTCGCGGCGTTCCTGGGCAGCGCCACCAACCAGCGCTTCTTCGCCGACGATCTCGCCCAGGCCGACCTCAAGGTGAGCCTGGGCCTGATCACCCGCGACGGCAACGGCAAGGCGATCCTGGTCCCGGCCACGGATGGCCAGTTGAACGCGCCGCTCCAGGCGAATGCTCGCCCGGGCCAGGCCCGCGATGACATCCCGTATACCGACCCCGAACCAACGGCGATCCAGCAGAACAGCCTGTTCGAGTACGGCATCCAGGTCCAGCTGTCCAACCCGTACACCTATCGGGCAAGCACCCTCGCGGCCATCTTCTCGCTGCTGATCGTGATCGCGATCGCCGGCCTGTTCCTGGCCGTCGTGGTGGCCTCGCTCCTGGCCCGCCGCTTCGCCATCCCGCTGCGCCGCCTCACCGAGGCTGCCCAGGGCCTGACCGAGGGCGACTTTGCGCGGCGGGTGGCGATCGATCCGCGCAACCCGGGGAGCACCGAGATCGTGGAGCTCGCCCGGCAGTTCAACCAGATGGCTGTCCGGCTCGACGAGAGCGTCGCGATCATCCGCCGGGATCGCGATCGGAGCCGCGACTTCCTGGCCGATGTCTCGCACGAGCTGCGCACCCCGATCGCGGCAATGCGCATGTTCAACGAGCTCCTGCGCGAGGGCGCCGACAACGATCTGGCGACCCGGGCGGAGTTCCTCGAATCGAGCCGGCAGCAGCTCGAGCGGCTCGACTGGCTGGCCCAGAACCTGCTCGAGCTCTCGAAGCTCGACTCCGGGCTGGTCCTCCTCGACCTGCGCCCCGACGACCTGCGGGCCGCCGTCGAATCGGCTGTCGAACAGGCCGAGCCGACGGCCCGGCGGCGCGGGATCGAGCTCAGCCTGCACATGTCGGCCCGCCCGCTGCGGATCCGGCACGACCCCCAGCGGATCGGCCAGGTCGTCTCCAACCTGATCGGCAACGCCCTGAAGTTCACGACCTCGGGCGGCCGGGTGTCCGTTGACGTGCGCGGCGTCGAAGGCGGCGCCCAGATCGAGGTTCGCGACACGGGGGTCGGGATCGATGCCTCCGAGCTGCCCCGGATCTTCGAGCGCTTCTATCGCGGTTCGCTGGCCAACGAGGCCCGCGGGAGTGGCAGCGGACTGGGGCTGGCGATCGTCAAGTCGATCGTCGACATGCACGGCGGCCGGGTCGGAGTCGACAGCCGGCTGGGCGAGGGTTCGTCGTTCGTGGTCACGCTGCCGCTCGACCCGCGGCTGACCGAGACGCAGATCGGCGAGCCGCTCGCAGAAACCGGTCCCGCGACCGGCGCGGACGTCCCGATCGGGTCCGACGGCGCTCCGGAGGGCAACCCGGGACGAGCCGTCGAAGTAACGGATTCTTCATCGCCTCACCCGCCCCGGCTGAATCCGGAGGCCCCACGCTGAGAGGCGACACTCGGACGGTTGCCGACCAAGCGCCTCCCCCAACACCCGACATGCCCGAGTCCGATCCAGGAGCACGACCACCCGATGAACCCCATGGACCCCCAGCCTGATCTGTCGACCGGTGCCGCCCCACCACCATTGGTCCCCGCTGATCCGTACGGGCCGGCTGCCCCGATCCCAGCGCAGCCAGTCGGTCCGGTCAGCTACTCACCGCCGCCCGAAGCTCCGACCGAATGGCAACGCCAGACCTGGGGTGCACCACCGCTCCCGACCCCGGAGACGTGGTTCGAGCCGGCGCCCGCGCCGGTCGCCCCGGTCGCTCAGCGCCGGCGGGGCGGTGGCCTGGGCCTCGTGTTCCTCACAGCGGTGTTCGCCGCCCTCCTCGCCTCGGGCGGCACGTACGCCGCGATTCGTGCCTCGGGCGCGCTCGATCGGGCGCCGGCTGCGCTGATCAGCAGCCCGACCAGCGGCACGAACGTGACCCAGCCGGTCACCATTGATGAGCAGTCGGCCACGATCAGCGCCGCGGCCAAGGTTGGCCCGGCCGTCGTCCGGATCGTGACCGCCGGAACCGATCCGAACAACGCAACGGCGACCTCGGGGATCGGCTCCGGGGTGATCTTCGACGCGCACGGCTGGATCCTGACCAACCACCACGTCGTGGCCAACACGAGCAGCCTGACGGTCCAGCTCAAGGACGGTCGCCAGTTCACCGGCACGATCTACGGGATCGACACCCTGACCGACCTCGCGGTCGTCAAGGTCGACGCCACCGACCTGCCCACGGCGCCGCTCGGTGACTCGTCGTCGATCAAGGTCGGCGAGTTGGCGGTGGCGATCGGCAGTCCGCTGGGCACCTACTCGAACAGCGTCACCGCCGGAATCGTCTCGGCCACCGGCCGGAGCATCGACACCGACACCGGCTCGATCAACAACCTGATCCAGACTGACGCGGCGATCAACCCCGGCAACAGCGGCGGCCCGCTCGTCGACGCACTCGGCGCGGTCATCGGGATCAACACCGCGGTCGCCTCGAACGCCCAGGGGATCGGCTTCTCGATCCCGATCAACATCGCCAAGCCGATCATGCAACAGGCAATCGCCGGCCAGGCCCTGGCCCGACCGTGGATCGGCATCCGCTACGAGACGATCGACCTGCAGCTCAAGCAGCAGCTCAAGCTGTCGGTGGCCGATGGTGCCCTGGTCAATGGTGGCCAGGATGCGTCGGGCACCACCCAGCCGGCCGTCGTGGTGGGCAGCCCGGCCGACAAGGCCGGCGTGAAGGACGGCGACATCGTGACCTCGATCGAGGGGATCGCGATCAACGGAGAGCACCCCCTCGACGCCGTCCTGACCCAGTTCGCCCCGGGCCGGACCGTCACCCTGGGGATCAATCGGAGCGGCCAGACGCTCGAGCTCCAGGTGACCCTGGGGACCCGACCAACCAACCCCTGATCCCGATCCCATCTCACTCCGGGGACCCTGGTGCCCGCCCCCCTGGCGCCGGGGTCCCCGGATTCAGCGACCCAGACGCCGCCGCCAGATCTCCACGCCGGCCCAGGCCAGGGTGCCTTCGATCGGCGCCTTGGGCTTGCGCACCCGGATGCCCACCTCGGTGATCGTCGGGAAGGCGGTCAGCACCTCCTGGGCGAGCGCCTCGGCCAGGGCCTCGATCAGGCGGTAGCTGGTGGACTCGACGACCGTCCGGGCGACCTCGAAGACGGCCCCGTAATCGACCGTATGGCCGAGATCGTCCTCGACCGCCGCGGGCTGCAGGTTGAGGACCATCTCGACGTCGACGTGGAACGGCTGGTCGTTGCGCTGTTCCGCGGCGGAGACACCGTGGCGGCCCTGGAAGACCATGTCGTGGAGGACGATCCGATCACTCATGGCCGGATCATGGCACGTCGGCCCGGACGATCGCATCGGTGAGCCGGGCGACCCGGACGTTGGCCCGGACATCGTGAACCCGGACGAGGTCGACGCCGGCGGCCGTGGCCAGGGCGGTCGTCGCCAGGGTGGCCTCGAGCCGCTCGCCGGCCGGCAGGTCGAGGACCAGGCCGAGGGTCGACTTGCGCGACGTGCCGAGCATGATCGGCCGGCCCAGCACGTGCAGCTCCGGCAGGCGCCGGAGCAGCTCGAGGTTATGGTGGGGCGCCTTGCCGAAGCCGAAGCCGGGATCGACGATGAGCGACTCGGCCCGGCAGCCGGCCGCGACCGCCCGCTCGATCGCCCGCCACAGGTCGGCGATCACCTCGGCCAGCAGGTTCACGTAGCGGGCTTCGGCCCGGTTGTGCATCAGGATGAGGGGCACGCCCCGTTCCGCGGCGAGGCGGGCCAGACCCTCGTCGGGGGCCACGCCCCAGACGTCATTGAGCAGGTCCGCTCCCGCGTCGAGGGCCGCGGCCGCAACGGCCGGCTTGGTCGTGTCGATGCTGAGCGGGACCTCCGGCAGGTCGGCCCGGATCGCCCGGATCACCGGCACGATCCGGGCAATCTCCTCGTCGGCAGGCACGCTGGCGTGGCCCGGCCGGGTCGATTCGCCACCGATGTCGAGGAGGTCGGCGCCCTCGGCGACCATCGCCCGTGCCTGGGCGAGCGCCCGGGCCGTGACGTCGCGAGCCAGCTCGCCCGGCTGGCCCTGCCTCGCGGCCACGAGGCCATCGCCGGAGAACGAGTCGGGGGTGATGTTGAGGATCCCGACGACGTACGTCCGCTCGCCCCAGCGGAAGGTGCGCGGACCGATCCGGGTCGGCGCCGGCCTGGCCCGCAGACCGCTCGGGCCAGCGCTTGGGTCGGCGAACCAGGGGCTGGCCGCGCCGCCGGTCCCGCCGCCGGCCATCGCCCCGCGCTCTGCCTCGAGTCGTCGATCGGTCATCCCGCGGATCCTGCCACGTCGCGCAGCGCCGGGTCGTCGACCAGGAGTGCCCGCAGCGCTCCGACGAGGTAGAGCGAGCCGGCCACGACGATCGGCCCGGGCGCGTCGGCCAGGGCCGCCGCAAGCGCCGCGGCCGGCGACCGGATCACCCGTGCCGGCGGGCGGG
Organism: Chloroflexota bacterium; assembly: GCA_017881915.1. Taxonomy (GTDB): domain Bacteria; phylum Chloroflexota; class Limnocylindria; order Limnocylindrales; family CSP1-4; genus Palsa-1033. Next base: position 10,042 of record JADGQK010000037.1, read on the forward strand.
GACCCGCGGTCGCGGCCCATGCTGCGGCGAGGTCCCCGGCCGGCAGTGCCCGGGCTGCCCCGACCTCCGTGCAGATGATGTCCGCACCGGCCAATGCGGCGGCGCCGTCGAGGGCCCGGACGACACCTGCGACGTCCTTGTCGGCCATCGCCCCGATGATCAGGGTGATCGGAGGTGGCCGCCGCTCGGCGCCGCCGGCCAGGAACGGCCGGAGGTCGTCGAGAGCCTGGGCCAGGACCGCCGCCCCGGCCGGGTTGTGGGCCCCGTCGAGGAGCACCTCCCGGGCCGGGCCCGACTGCTCCGGGGTGGCCGGCCCCAGCTCGATCAGCTCCAGCCGGCCCGGCCAGCGCACATCCGCGTAGCCGCGTCTGCGGGCAGCCGGTTCAACGGTCGCGATCCCGGCCTCGGCCAGCGCATCCAGGACCGCGTCGGCAACCGCCACGTTGCCGGCCTGGTGGCGGCCGCGCAGGCCCACCCGCGTCTCTCCCAGGCTCGCCAGGTCGACCACGATCCCATCGCGGTCCCAACCAAGCAGCGGCGCCGGCGGGGCGACGCGCAGGGGCACCGCCACCCGGCCGGCCCGCCGCCGGATCACGGCCAGGCCGGCGCCGTCGGCGCCGGTCACGGCGATGTCGCCGCGCTCGATGATCGCCGCCTTTTCACGCGCGATCGCGGTCACCGTCGAGCCGAGCCGGTCGACGTGATCGAGGTCCACGTTGGTGATCGCCGCCACGCCGCCATCCCAGGCGTGGGTCGCATCGAGCCGGCCGCCGAGGCCCACCTCGACGAGAGCCAGGTCCACATCCTCGTCGGCGAACCAGCGGAAGGCGACGGCGGTGAGCAGCTCGAACTCCGTTGGCTCGCCGTGGCGGCGGGCCACCCGATCGGCGGCGGGCAGGGCCAGCTCGACCAGGCGGGCGAACGTCGTCGGGTCGACCAGCCGGCCCGCGATCTGGAGTCGCTCACGATAGGTCACGAGGTGCGGCTTGGGCGTCTCGCCGGCACGCAGTCCGGCAGCCCGGAGGGCACTCGCGGCCAGGGCCAGGACGCTGCCCTTGCCGTTCGTGCCGCCGACCAGGGCACCCCGGAACGCCCGCTGCGGATCGCCCAGCTCATGCAACAGGGCGCGGGTGCGCCCGAGCCCAAGACGGATCCCGAACCGGCCCCGTTCCTGCAGCGCCGCGAGCGCGGCCTCGTAGGTCAGGCTGGCCATTTCACTCGCGGGACAGCTCGTCCTCGTAGAAGACGCACTGGTTGAAGCGCGGAGTCAGGCACACGTCGTTGATGTAGCCCTGCTCCAGGTGGACGCCGCCCCGGAGCTGGCAGCGCGAGACGTTCTGGTCCTGGCGAATCAGGGCCTTGAGCAGGTGCGGCGCCTGGATCGGGATCGCACCCCGGACGCCGGTCATGTAGAAGTGGGGGCAGACGTTGCGGCGCAGGTTGGGCAGCCCGAACCCGGATCGGTTCATCTGGGGCAGCGCCGGGTAGCCCGGCGGCGCCGGCGGAACGACTTGACTCACCCGGGCGATCGGGGGCACGCCAAAGCCGGGCCGGCCGGTCGCGCGGGGCTGTTTGGGACCGCGAGCCTGCAACCTTCTCCCTCGATTGGGCGCAGGTCACCAGACGTGCGCGCACCGCGCCAGAGTACAACGGCCCGGCCCCGGCGCACCGGGCGGTCCGTCCGCTCGCCTCGCCGGCGGTCGGCGCCGATCGATCTGCGACAATGGAGCGAATGACGAGCCGGCGCGGACGAACCTCCCAGGTGCGGCCTCGACCCCCGAGCACCGGCCGCGTGCAGCCGAGCCGGGTCAAGTCGCGGCCGGCCCCGCCGACCCGCCCGGCGGGTCGGCGGACGGGCCCCCAGACCTCTGCTCTGCCCTGGGCGGCGAAGGCAGGCCTGGCCATCGTCGTGGTCGCGTTCGGGTTGATGGTCCTGTTCAATGCACCGGGCGTGGTCGGGGCGTTCCTCGGGGGGATCGGCCATGCCGTCGGCGGCGTCGTCGACAAGCTCAGCCAGACGGCAGCCCCAAGCCCGACCGACCTGCTCCTGCCGCCGGCACCGAGCCTGACGGTTCCCTCGCAGCCGTACACCAATCAGCCGACCCTCGATCTCACCGGCACGATCCCCAACTCGGTCGCCGGGCAGCCCGGCTATTCGATCCGGATCTACCGCAAGGTCGGGACGGCGGCGCCGGCGAAGGTCGCCGAGATTCCCGTCGGCTCCAGCCCAACCTTCATCGTTCCGGCCGTCGCCCTCGCCGCCGGCAGCGATGCCTTCACGGCGACCCTGGTCAGTGTGGGTGGTGAGAGCCCGCCGTCCGTCGCCGTGACCTACATCCTCGACCAGTCGAAGCCCAAGATCGTGATCGGTTCGCCGGCCAAGAACGCGGTGATCAACGGCGCCACGGTCACGATCACCGGCCAGACGCAGGCCGGCAGCGCGGTCTCGGCCCGGAACGCGGCGAATGGCGTGACGGCCGTCGCGACTGCCGACAACAGCGGCGCGTTCAGCGTCGTGCTGGCCCTGTCCGGCGGGCTCAACGGAATCAGCGTGACCGCCACGGATCCGGCCGGCAACTCGTCCGCGGTCCTGATCAGCGTCCAGCGCGGCAGCGGCAAGCTGACGATCAAGCTGGCCGCGTCCGGCTACCGCTTCTCGGCCCGGAAGTCCAACCCGATCACGATGACGATGCTGGTCCTCGACCCGAACGGGACGCCGCTGTCGGGCGCCAGCGTGACGTTCACCCTGTCGGTGCCGGGCAACGGCATCCCCACGGTCACCAAGACACTGACCACCAATTCAAGCGGCATGGCGGCCTTCAAGACAACGATTCCGATGACCGTGGCCGGCAAGGGCGAGATCGGGGCACTCGTCCAGACGACCGATTACGGGCAGTTGACGACGCAGGTCCCGCTGACGTTCAACTAGGCCCCGCAAGCGGGGCGGTCGGCCGAACGCCCGTTCGCCGATCTCCCGGGTCCAGGCCAGATTCCGCACGAACGGGTGGACGGCTGCCGGAGGGCCAGCTACCATCGCGCCATGCCGATGTGGCGCTGCCCCCATTGCGCGACTCCGCAGGCCGAGGCGGCCCGCTGCTGGGTCTGTCATCAGTCCAGCACGAGCTGTGCTTCGTGCCTGAACTTCCGTCGATCGATCAGTGCCGGGGTTGGCTACTGCGCGCTCGATCGCGGCCGGGCTGCGCTCCATGGCCAGGAGATCCGATCGTGCTGGGAGCCGGTGATCGCCCTCCGCGGGGCGACGACGCCGGCCGCCGGCGCGGGCGACGTGCCCGGGCCCAACCTGATCACCGTCGAGACCCTGGTCGGTGCCGACGCGGACAGCGGCCGCTTCTGGCGCGACGCCGAGCGCTGACTCCGGTCAGGGCCCGGACGGGCTCGGCGTGGGGGTTGGCGTCGGCGTTGGAGTTGGGGTCGGCGTTGGCGTGGGCGTGGGCGTCGGCGTAGGAGTGGGCGTGGGGGTTGGGGTCGGAGTTGGGGTGGGTGTGGGGGTTGGCGTCGCGGTCGGCGATGCTGATGGGGCCGGTCCACTCGAGACGACGTAGTCGATCGGCGTGCCCGCGGCCACTTGCACGCCCGCGGCGGGCGAGGTGGAGATGATCGACCCGGCCGGGATCAGCGGATCAGAGGCCGTCGTCGCAATGCCCGGTGTCAGGAGAGCCGTGGCCAGGGCCTGGATACCGGCCGAGAGCGTCAGTCCCGTGAGCGTCGGGACGGCGACGAGCTGCTTGCCGGTCGAGACGGTCACGCTGATCGTCGAGCCGGAGGCGACCGTCGTTCCATTGGCCGGGTCCTGCTGGACGATCGTGCCCTCCGGCTGGTCGTTGCTCTTGATGAACTGGGTCGGAACAAGGAGGAGGTTGTTGTTCGCTGCCGTCGTCTTGGCGTCCGTCAGAAGCGAACCAACGAAGTTCGGGACGATCACCTGGGACCCTGGCGTCGAGGTCCCGGTCATCACCTTGAAGATCAGGAAGCCTGCCACGACCAGGATCGCCAGGCCAAGGAGCCCGGCGACCCACGCCCACGGACTCGTCCCCGGGGGTTCCGGCTCATCGTCACCGGCGTCGTAGCGGCTGACCGGGGGGCCAGGCGGGACCCGTGGTGGCGGGGCGGCACTAGCGTACGCATCGGCTGGATAGGGCATCCCGGCACCGGGGTTCGAGCGCGCCTGGCTCGCGGCAATGGTCGCCGGGGATGCCCCGGCCCCGGCCGCCAGGCCAGCTCCGGCCGCCAGGCCCGCCGCGCCAGCTCCGACCGCGAGGCCAGCCCCTGCGCCGACGCCCGTCGCGCCGCCAACGCCGGCTGAGCGGCCCGCGAGCCAGCTCTCGAGCGCATCGGCCATCGCCCCGGCGCTGGCAAAGCGATCGGCCGGGTCGAGCGCGAGTGCCTTCCGGTCGATTGCTTCGAGCTCCAGCGGAATACCCGCCCGGAATGTCGACGGCATCGGCGCCGGACCACTCAGGCGGGCCATCGCGATCGCAGCCGCCGAGTCACCCTCGAAGGGACGACGACCGGTGAGCAGCTCGAACAGGACGATCCCGAGCGAGTAGATGTCGGATCGCTCGGTTGCCGGCTCGCCGCGGGCCTGCTCCGGTGAGAAGTAGTGGACCGAGCCGAGGGTGGTCCCCGGCAAGGTCATCTGCGCCTCGCTGATCGCCCGGGCGATCCCGAAGTCGGTCATCTCGACCCGCCCGTCCTGGGCCAGCATGATGTTGCCCGGCTTGACGTCGCGGTGGATGATCCCGCGGGCATGGGCCGCGGCGAGTGCCCGAGCCGACTCCGCCGCGATCCGGGCGGCCTGGCGGGGCTGGACTGGGCCGGTCCGGCGCAGGAGCGTCGCGAGGTCCTCGCCGTCGACGTAGCTCATCACGATGTACGGGCCGGCCGGGTCCATCCCGAAGTCATGGACGGGGACGATGTTCGGGTTGCTGAGCGAGGCAACCGCCTGCGCTTCCGCGCGGAATCGAGCGACGAAATCCGGGTCCCGACCGTATTCCGGACGGAGGATCTTCACCGCGACGTCGCGGCCGAGCTGCGAATCGGTGGCCCGGTAGATCGTCGCCATGCCGCCCTGCCCGAGCAGCTCAATCAGCCGATACCTGCCGCCCAGAACGCTCCCGATCTCCGCCAACCCTTGATTCCTTTCGCGTTACCCCAGGACGTGCCGCCGCCCGGCGGGCATCGTACCCCACGAAGGGACGGCCGCTCGAGGTCCCGCGTGACGCGATCGCGTCCGGAGGAGCGGCCGGCCTCTAGAGTGGCACGCTCCGGAGGTAGTCCCGGAATTCGGCCGACAGGTCCGGCCGCTGGAGGGCCAGCTCGACTGACGCCTTCAACCAGCCCATCGTGGTCCCGGCGTCGTAGCGCGTGCCCTCGAAGGCGTAGGCGTAGACCTCCTGCTCCTGCATCAACGCCTCGATCGCGTCGGTCAGCTGGATCTCGCCGCCCGCGCCGCGCTGGGTCTGTTCCAGCTTCTCGAAGATCTTGGGGGTCAGCACGTAGCGGCCGATGATCGCCAGGTCCGACGGGGCGTCGTCCGGGTCGGGCTTCTCGATCAGGCCCTTGACCCGGTACAGCCGGCCGTGGTCCAGGCCGCTGCCGGCCGGCTCCGGATCGATCATGCCGTAGCGGCTCGTTTCCTCGTGCGGGACCTCCATCACGGCAACGACCGACGAGTGGGTTTCGTTGTAGGCGTGGATCAGCTGGCCGATGCACGGCCGGTCGCCGACGACCACGTCGTCCGAGAGGATCACCGCGAACGGCTCGTGGCCGATGAGCTCCTTGGCCATGAGCACCGCGTGACCCAGGCCGAGCTGCTCCTTCTGGCGCACGTAGGCGACCTGGGCCAGGTCACTGATGTGCCGGATCCGGCGGAGCATCTCCACATCGCCGCGCTCCTCGAGCAGGTGCTCGAGCTCGTAGCTGACGTCAAAGTGGTCCTCGATCGCCCGCTTCTGGCTGGAGGTGACGATGATCACCTGCTCGATGCCCGCCGCGACCGCCTCCTCGACGGCGTACTGGATCACGGGCTTGTCGACGAGGGGGAGCATCTCCTTCGGCTGAGCCTTCGTCGCCGGCAGGAACCGCGTCCCCCAACCGGCTGCGGGGAGGACCGCCTTTCGGACTCGCATCGAACCTCGCATACGTGGGTGCTGAGTCGGGGCAGTATACCGCCGAGCCTGTTTCAGCCCGGAGCCGGGACCTGGATCGGGTGGGTCGGCGGTGCGCCGGCAGGAGTCGGGGCACGCTGCAGGAGGACGCCCGCCACGATCACCAGGATTCCGCCAAGGAGCTGGATCGGGCCGATCGTCTCGCCCAGGATGAGTGCCGCCAGGACCGTTCCGGTGACCGGCTCGAGCATCGCCAGGATCCCGGTCCGGACCGGGCCGATCAGCCTGATCGCGGCCAGGAAGAGCATCGACGGCAGGCCGGCGCCGAGCACGCCGGCGAAGACCAGATAGGGCCACACCGCTGCGTTCCGGAACGGCTCGCCGATCGCAGCGAGTGATCCCGTCGCGGCCGCAATCAGGACGTAGGCGAGCACCGCGACCCATAGCAGGATCGTGGCCGCCTGCTCCGTCGGGATGGCTGCATAGCCGCGGCTCGACGTGATGTAGACGGTCTGGGCAATCGAGGCGAGCAGGGCCAGGCCCAGGCCCAGCGCATCGACCACGAGGCCGGCCGACGGATCGAGCTGGCCCAGGACCACGAAGGTCATCCCGACCAGGGCGAGCCCGAGGGCCACCAGCTCGAGCCGGTCGGGGCGACGCCGTTCGATCACGATCGCGACGACGGCAACGAGCGCCGGGTACGTGTAGAACCCGAGCAGGGCCAGGGCCACGGTGATCCGGCCGAACGCGATGAAGATGGCCAGGTTCAGGACGATCCCCGATGCCGCGGCGATCGCCAGCGCCCCGACGACCCGGCGCGGGAGCTGCCGCGGCTTGATGATCGGCCGCCCGCGCCGACGCATCGCCGCCACGACCACGGCCAGGAGGATCGCGCCGAACAGGGCCCGCCAGGTCGCGAAGCCGATCGGCGTCATCCCGGCGCCATAGGCCAGCCGCGACAATGGTCCGAGCGTGCCGAAGCAGGTCGCCGCGACGATGATCGCGAGCGTGCCGAGGAGTTGCCGTCGGGCCTGGCTGCGGCCGCCGATCGGCGGTTGCGATCCGGTCAGTCGGCCGGCCGCTCGACCCGCTCGGCCCGCGGGCCACCGATCCGAATCCGGGTGAACGGCACCCGGAGCTCGCTGAAGACCTCGATCGACACGAGGAAGCCCACGAACAGGAGGACGACTCCCAGGAACTTGCCGAACTCGAAGAACTCGGTCGAGCCGAACCGGTTGAGGCTGTCGGTGATCGACGGGATGAATGCGCCGAGGGCGATCAACGCAGTGGCCGGCGCCCGTGAGTGGATTCGGCCGGTCGCCAGGGCACGCGCGGCACCGGGCAGGGAGACGACGAAGTTGACCACGATCGCCACCGGGGCGATCAACAGGTTGAACAGGAACTGGTCACCGGGCTGGTTCGGGTCGAGGGAGTACGGCAGGACCCGTTTCTTGGGCATGAACACGTAGGTCGAGAAGATTGCCCCGAGCACCAGGGCAAACGCACCGGTGATGTTGAGGAACGGCGTCAACAGGCGGAGCGTGCCCGGGAAGAGGTCGGCGACCGGGATCCGGGTCGTCGGGTCGAGCGCAAAGCCCGGCGCTGGCAGCTTGACCGTGGCCATCAGGACCACCGACAGCAGGGTCGCGCCGCCGACGGCCAGGGCGGCCAGGTACGGCCAGCGCTCGTTCTGGAAGTAGGTCTCCACGCCGATCGCGATCGCCAGCACGATCGCCGCGATGAGATACAGGATCGGCGCCGAGCCGGATCCCGGGTATTGGTATTTGGCCTGGGTCAGGAAGGTGAACAGGCCGGCCAGGAAGATGCAGGCGGCAAACGTGTAGCCGAAGCGCGTCCGGCCGAGAAGGAACGCCGTCCCCAGCCCCAGCCAACCGGCCGTCCAGACGGCGCCGGTCAGGTACCAGGTGCGGTAGAGGGCTTCGTTCCAGCCCGACCCGGCGGCGATCGCCTCGCAGCCCGAGGCGATCCCGAAGAAGAGCATTCCGATGCCCCAGATCAGCTGGTACCCGTGGCGACGGTCACGCCACTGGTCGAACAGGGCGAGGCTGAACAGGATCGCGAGAATCGATGTTGCGGCCGGCAGGAGGACGCTCATCGGGCCGATCGGTTCAGGCCGGCACGAACTCGTGGGCGTCGCGATGGATCCCGTCGCACAGGCCCCAGCGCGGCTCGTCGCCCGGGATCGGCACCGGTCGCATGATCTCGCGGACGGTACCCAGCCGGCAGAAGAGGTGGCCGCGGGCCGCCATCCAGCGCCGGACGTGGGCCGGATCGCCGTGGAACTGGAACGGGCCCGGGTTCAGCGCGGGCCGCTCCGACCAGTTGGCCGGGACCTCGGTGGCCACGATGTCGAGCAGGTTGATCCGCCAGGGCGTGCCCTCGATCACCTCGCGGCAGCCGTCACAGCGAGTCGCCACATTGTCCTTGACGATCGTCGTGATCCGAACGCCCATGATCTCCATCGGCCCGATCCTAGCACCTCGGCCGGAGCCGGCCGGGTCGGTTAGGATCGGCCGATGGTCGACGCCCTGCTCGCCGGACATGGACGGTTCAAAGCCGAATACGTCGCCGCCGAGCGGGCCTTCCTCGACCGGCTGGCAACGGCCGGCCAGCACCCCTCGGCGCTGTTCATCGGCTGCTCCGACTCGCGGGTCATCCCCGAGCTCCTGACCGACGCCGCGCCGGGCGAGCTGTTCGTCGTCCGCAACGTCGCCAACCGGGTGCCGGTCCGCGACGACCCGGACACGAGCGTGGGCGCCGCGATCGAGTTCGCCGTCGAGCATCTCCACGTCCGCGACGTCATCGTCTGCGGCCACGACCAGTGCGGCGGAGTCGAGGCGGCATTCGACGGATTGGCCGGGATCCGGCCCGGCTCCGAGCTCGCCGGCTGGCTCGCCGCCCTGCTTCCGGCCGTCGAACGGGCCCTGGCAATCGAAACGAGCCGGACGCTGCAGCTTCGCCGGGCGGTCGAGGAGAACGTGCTCGAGGGGATCGCCGGCCTGGTCACGTTCGAGGCGATCGGCACGGCCGTCGCGTCGGGCCAGGTTCGGCTCCACGGCTGGGTGTACGGCCTGGCCGATGCAGCCCTGCGCGCGTACGACGCCACTCGGGACCGGTTCGTCCCGATCGAGGAGGTGCGGCCCGACGCCGGGGCCGGGACGCAGAATCGCGCGGAGAGTTGACGTGGGCCACGGGCCCGACGTATAGACGGAGCCATGGAAGGTCGTCCGTTCGTGATGATCCACACCGGAGGGCATGTGAACGGCAGTCCTGACCACAAACCGGCGCTCTACAGGTACCCAGCGTTCTGGATGCCCGGCCTCGTCTACTTCCTCCTCGAAGCCGTGCTCGGCGTCGGGATCAGGGGCAACGGATGCGGCCTGCCGATCACCGTCTCCGAGCTGCTGCCCGTCATTGTGACGCTGGGCGCCGGAGTCGTCGGCGCGGCGATCCTCGTGTGGTGGGGCTCAGGCCCGGGACGTCGAGGTGCCCTCGCCGCGGGGACGGGCCTGGGCTGGGGCGTAGTCGCAGGGATCATCGGGTTGTTCGTCTCACTCGCGGTGTTCAACTGCATGTGACGCCCGCCACACCTATTCGGGTACCGCGTTGATTGGTCACGCGCCGGCGGCGATCCCCGCCTGGCGCGCGTCGCCGCTCGCGCCAAGGTGGACCGTCAGGCCCATCTGCTCGAGCATGTGCAGCATGTCGGGGCCCATGTGCTGGGCCACCACCGTTTGCACGCCGTGTTCCTGCAGGAACCGGGCGACCCGGGCGTGGTGCCCGCCCTCCGTCCCGACGTCGTGGAGTTCATCCCAGCCGACGTCAAACTCCTGCCAGCCCACGACGATACCGTCCTGGACGTCGAGGATCGCCACGCGGGCCGCCCGGCCCCAGCGCGGGTCGATCTGTCCATCTGACAGGACCGCTACACAGACCACCATGCGCCAGCCTCCTCGCCGGTTGCGACAACACGCTCAAGCGAATCTCAACCATAGCTACGCCATCGATTCGAGCACGAACACCGGGATCTGTCGGGCCGTCTTCGCCTGGTACCCGGCGTAGTCGGGCCACGCTTCGACGGCGCGTTCCCACCAGGTGGCCTTCTCGGCGCCGCTGACCTCGCGCGCAACGTAGTCGCGTTTGGTCGCGCGATCCTGCAGTTCGACGTGCGGGTTCTTCCTGAGGTTGTAGCACCAGACGGGATTCCTCGGGGCGCCGCCGAGTGATCCAACCACCGCGTAGACGCCCTCGTGTTCGACGCGCATGAGGGCCGTCTTGCGGAGCTTGCCGGTCTTGGCGCCGACCGAGGTCAGCACGATTACCGGCTTGCCGCGAAGGTCGCCGGCCTGCTCGCCGTTCGTTGCCTCGTAGAGCTCGGCCTGCTTGCGCGACCAGGGGGCTGTGCTCGGTTCGTATTTCCCGATGAGTGGCATGTCCCTGTTCCTTCGGCCGAGGTCGACCTAGTCGACCGCCGGCAAGAGGCCGTTGTAGCGGACGTTCTGGCGCGGCTCGAGCATCCAGTCGGCCACCTCGTCCCGAAACGCCAGGTAGTGGGCCGTTTCCCGGTGGGCCTTCGCCGAGACCTCGTCCCGGTAGGCCATGTAGGTCACGAAACGGGTCGGATCGTCGACCGATTGGAGGATGTCGAAACGGAGGTTGCCCGGCTCCTTTACCGAACGCGCGTGGTTCGCCCCGATCGACTCGACGAAATCGGCCAGATGCTCCAGCTTGACATGGATGTAGACCACGGTGACGTCCATCGATCCTCCAACTTGGCTGTCCAGGCGCTTCGAGCAGGTCGGGCGTTCATGATCCACCGAAGCCATCCGGGATGCAGGTTGAGAACGCGGGAGGCGGCCGGGAACCACCCGGTTCGGGTCGCTCGGAGTACGGTTCGTGGCGTCGGCCGCCGGCCGGGCGCCGGACAGGCGTGCTCGATCGGGACACCCAGGCAGTGATGGAACGCAAGTGGCTCATCCTCACGAGCGTGTCGCTCGGATCGCTCATGGCGACGCTCGACGGCAGCATCGTCAACATCGCCCTGCCGGCGATCCAGAACGACTTCCGGATCGATCTGACCACGATCGAATGGGTCGTCGTCGCCTACCTGTTGATCGTCGGCAGCCTGCTCCTGCCGTGCGGCCGGCTCGGCGAGGTCCTGACCTTCAAGCGCGTCTACCTGGTCGGCTTCACGATCTTCACCCTCGCGAGCGTCTGCTGCGGCGCCGCCCCGAGCGTGGCCTGGCTGGTCGGCTTCCGCGTCGTCCAGGGGGTGGGCGCGGCGATGATCATGGCCATGGGTCCGGCGATCGTGGCCCGGACGTTTCCGGCCAGTGAGCGCGGACGAGCCCTGGGCCTCAACGCCGTCAGCGTCTCGATCGGCCTGAGTCTGGGGCCAGCCCTCGGCGGGGTCCTTACCCAGGTTGGCAGCTGGCGGGCGATCTTCCTGATCAACGCGCCGATCGGTCTCCTGGCGATCGCCTGGGCGGCCCGGGTGCTACCGGCCGAGACGCCCGGGACAGGCCAGTCGTTCGATGTCCGGGGGGCCGCGCTTTCGGGCGTTGCCGTGTTCGCCCTCCTGCTCGCCCTCAGCGACGGCCAGCAGTGGGGCTGGGCCAGCCCGGCGACCATCGGCCTGCTGCTCGCCTTCATCGTCCTGGGTGCGGCCTTCCTCGTCGCGGAGGGTCGTGCGATCCAGCCGATGATCGACCTGGCCCTGTTCCGGATCCGTCCCTTCTCCGCCGGCCTGGCCAGCGTCGTCGTGGCGTTCGCCGGGTTGTTCGCCGCGACGTTCCTGCTGCCCTTCCTGCTCGAGCAGGGATCCGGCTTTTCGCCGATCGAGGCCGGCCTCCTGCTCACGCCGATGCCGATCACGATGGCCCTGGTCGCACCCTTCAGTGGAGCCGCCTCGGACCGCTTCGGACCGCGCATCCTGGCCAGCGCGGGCATGGCGATCATGGCCCTGGGGCTACTCAGCCTGACCCAGCTTCCGGCCAGCTTCGCCCTGCCGGACCTCGTCTGGCGGCTCGTTCTCCTGGGCCTGGGCCAGGGCCTGTTCATGAGCCCCAACAGCAGCGCCGTGCTCGGCTCGGTGCCGCGGCCGCGGTTGGGGACGGCGTCGGGCACGCTGGCCCAGATGCGGGTCAACGGCCAGGTCCTGGGGGTCGCCCTGAGCGGGGCGATCGTGGCGACGCGGCTGCCCGTCCACCTGGCGGAGTTGGGCGGCACTCCCAGCGCCGCCCTGCGGAACATGGCGCTCGCGGGGGCGATCCACGACGCCTTTGTCGTGGCGGCCGCCGTGTGCTGCGTGGGGATCGTCACCAGCCTGATCCGTGGATCGAGCCGTCCGGCCCGCATCCAACCGACGGCGCCGGCCCGGGCGTAGACGGCTAGATGTCAAGGAGGTCACAAGTGCGGCCCGCCTCCCGTCTCCAACGGCAACGTAGCCATCGAGCGCGCGGAATCGGGAGACCTCGGATGCGGACCCGCCTGGGTGTTGTGATCGCTGTCAGCTTCGTGGTCATCGGCTGCACCGCCAATGGCCAGCCGTCGTCGAGTCCAGCGGCAGGGTCGACGGCGAGTTCACTCCCGGTCCTGGCCGAACCAGCGTCCATTCCCCCATCGACCTCGGCCCCCGCGTCGACGGAGCCCAGCGAGGCCGCGGCCCTGGCCTGGCAGAGGATCGCGCAGGACACGGGCGGGGACGTCGTCGGCTTCGCCGGCGGTTACGTCGCGCTCGATAGCCAGGGCAACGGTTCAAACGTGTTCTATTCGGCGGACGGCCGGACCTGGACGTCGGTGGCACTCCCGTTCCGCGCATCGAAGGACCCCCACGGTATCCCCCTTGAGGCGAACGCCATGGGCATCGCCGCCGACGGCCCGGAAGTCATCGTCGTGGGCGGCTATGAGCATGTGCCCTGCACGCCCCAGGCCGCGGGCGAGACCGGCGCCGGCCCGGCCTGCCCCAGCTCGCCGATCTCCTGGCTGAGCTCGGACGGAACCCATTGGCAGACCTCATTTCCCTGGCGCGGACCCGGCGCACCCAAGGGGTTCAGCCAGGGCAATGCGTTCTCGACCGTCTGGGCTGTCCCGACGGGCGGTTGGGATGCGGCTGCGGAAGACGTCGCCGGTGAGGCCGGTGTGGCCGGCGGCATCTTCCATTCAACCGACGGTCTCACCTGGGCGGCCCTGCCGTCGTCACCCCCGACCACCCTCAAAGAGGCACCCAACCCGACTGAGCTGTGGGACGTGGGCCTGGCCGACCAGTCGGGCCGGCGCCTGGTCGCCGGGTACTGGTATCCCACTGGAGACAGCTCGGTCGTCGGCCTGTTCACGACGGTGGACGGTCAGAAGTGGACGGCCGTTGACACCTTCCAGGGCGCCAATGCAACGGTGGAGTCCGGCGTGACGCCGGACCCGAATCGCTCGCCCCTGTGGATGCTGGCCGGGGCGGACGCGATGTCGTTGCCGACCGTGTGGACATCACCCGATCTCAACGTCTGGACGGCTCATCATCTGCCAACGGCCCTGTCAGGGGCCCAGGGGTCATTGAGTGCGATCGCCGAGACGCGTCTGGGTTACGTCGCGCTCGGGTCGCTGTCCGACGGAACCGATGGGAGTGCCTACCACTCGTCGTGGCTGAGCAGCGATGGGATCGCCTGGGTTCAATTGGCGACCCCGGGCACGAGCGGCGACGACGGGCCAGATGTCCTCGCCGACGGTCCGGCCGGGGTCATCGGCTTCGCCCAGTACAACGGCTCGGACGTGCCGCCTGGTGTCTGGCTGCTCAAGTAGGCGGCGCTGGACTGATCGCCCGATCGTGGCGAGGCTGCCCTGCGTCGGGGCTGGTTCGTGTTCCACCGGTCACGGCACTCAGCGTGAGTGCACCGAGGAGCAGAACGGCCTCGACCAGGCCACCGCCGGGCGTCAGCACGCCACCCTCGGACCCGCTGGCGAAGGTCTGGCCGCTGCCCACGAGGACGGCCTGGCTGCTGCAGGGGATCACGGTATAGGTCGGATCGGCGGGCAATCCCGCCGCCTGCCAGCAGCGATCCTCGGTCATGGCGAGCAGAGCGACGGCCGCGCTCACGACGAGCAGGACGGCTGCCGCCGCGATCACCGCCTGTGGCCAGCGCAACGCAGGCCGGGCCCGGATTCGCGACCCGATTCCGATCAGCAAGACCCCCGGCACCACGAACTCGATCGTGGCGATGGACAGGATCGTCCCGACGAGGCAGAGCACTCCCGCGGCAACGACGATCGCCGGCCGGCGCTGCACTGCCCCGATGATCGCGAGGAGCCCCATGGTTGCGTACAGCGCAGGGATCGCGATCGCTCGGGGCACGTCGTCGGGCGGCCCCAGGTCCCGGGGCAGATAGCCGATGAAGACACTCAGCGCAACGGCCAGCCCGAGAACCGCGACGCCGACCAACACGGCGAGTCTCGGGGCCCGCTGAAACCACCGGGAGGCGCTTTCAGGTTCAATCGTGATACTCATTGGTATCTAGTTTGATACGCGCGCCTGCGGCGGTCAAGGAGGGTGATGACCTAGCTGACCGTGATCGTGACCCGGAACCCGAGCCGGTACAGCGGGCACATGCCGCTGGCGCAGGGCGGACTCCCGACCGCGCTGAGGCTCGTGCTGCCTGCCGTCCGGGCCTCGTAGATCCCCTGGGCTCCCCGGATCACGAGCACCCCGATCACGCGCTGCACGATCTGCTGGTCGGCCACCGTCACCGTCCAGTCCATGGCCGGGCCGAGGTTGAGCAGGAACTGCTGCCCAACCGCGAGGTGCAGGACCGTGCCGTCGTCCGCGGCGGTTACGACGAGCACTCCGGCGGTCGCCCCGGCTTGTGAAGCAACCGGGCTGGTCGTAGCCGGGGTGGCCTGCGTTGGCCGAGCCGCGATCGAGGACCCCGCGCCCACGCACCCAGCAACGACCAGCAGTCCGAGTGTGAGCGCGATGCCGGCCGCGATCGGCCGGCTGGCTGGGTGGCGGTCCAGTGCTGCCTGCGTGCGCTGCTTGTCGGCCATGACTCCTCTGTGCGCTCGCGCTGCGTCTGACTCCCTTGACGTAGGCCTCATGAGGATAGTTCCAGAGCGGCGAAGTGCCGAACGGACTCATCCACCGGGGCAAACCGGAGCCCGGGCACCATCTCCTGTGACAGCAGGCCGAGGGACCTGCACGGTGGACGTCGGTTGGGCCCCTTTCCGCGTCAGCCCAAACAGACCCGCAGGTAGTAGGCCCAGAACGCGGGGATTTCGCGGGCGACGAGGAATGGCATTTCGCCGATCGGCTCCGGATCGACGGCCGGGACGGTCAAGACGTCGATGCCGGCGTTGGCGAATGCGAGTTGCACTCGCGGCAGGTGGTATGCCTGGCTGACCGCGATGACCCGCCCCGGGCCTGCGCCACCGTTCCTGGCATCGAGGAGCACCGAGAGGTTGGCGACCGTCGCCTCGGTCGAGTTGCCGGCTGGATCGACGAGGATCGCCGAGGGATCGACCCCCGCGGCGACGGCGACGTCGCGCATCACCCGTGCCTCGTTGAACCCGTCGCTCCCGTCGCCGCCGGACATGACGAGGACGGGCACGAGGCCGCTGTGGTAGAGCTCGACGCCGGTACGGATGCGATCGGCGAGCAGCGGCGATGGCTGCCCGGTCGCGTACACCCGTGCCCCGAAGATCACGGCGAGGTCGGCCGGCCGGCGGTAGTCGGTCGCCCCAAAGAACAGCATCTGGGCAAGTGGGAAGACAACTGCCCAGGCTCCGACCGCCACGGCGAGGGCGATCGCGTTGCGCTTCCCACCAACGGAGCTCTCGCGCCGCACCCTGAGGATCCCGAGCGCGAGACCGACGAGCAACACGGCCGTGAACAGTGACAGGGGAACGTCAACAACGGGTCGGACGTTGCCCGCGCCGACGACCGAATAGAAGCGCACGACGTCGCGGAGCGCGAAGCTCGCGAAAACACCGCACGTCGTGGCGGTCGCCCAGCGCAGGCGCGGGCCGGGGGTCGGACGGATCGCCCACGCCGCAAGTAGCCCCGCGAGTGCCGCCAATAGCAGTAGTCGGACGACCGTCGGGAGGTCTCGAATGTCGATCCACCACAGGCTGACGTCGATCGTCCGGCCGCGAAGCTCGCCGACAAGCCCGATGATCGTGAACGCGGCGAGGAACAAGGCCGCGCCACGCATGGCAGGCAGGGCGATGGTTTGCAGGCGCGCTCGCATGTTGGCCAGACGCCACGGCCGGGCGCCTTGTGACTCGGCAAGCTAGCTTCCGCTCGTGGCCTCAAGCGGCGCTTTGACTGCCAGGCGATCAGAGGCGCCCGACCATGGTCGTCCCCAGGGTGGTCAGCTCAGCGACGGTGAAGATCCGGCCGCCCTGGATATTGACGGTCAGGATCGCCGAACCCTTGAGGATCTCCATCCGGGCAATCATGCCTCCGACGATGGTCGCGGCAGCGCCATCGCCGACGCCGTTGAGGGTGTAGTTATTCGATCCCTGCAACCCGGCTGTGTCGCTATCGAATTTCGCCTTCCCGGCGGTCGGATCAACACCGAAGGTGAGGGATGCGTCATAGGCGCAGGCAGGCGACGTTGGGTCGCCCACGTCCTGGCCCGGTCCCGGGTCGGAGCCCAGGAAGGTGGTCGCCTCCTGCTCGGTGAGCAGGGCGCAGGCGTTGATCGCTGCCGTCGAACCCGCCGGAGGGCTTGCCTGCCCCGGAGCGCTCGAATCCGCCGGAGCGCTCGCCTGGGCCGGCGCGGACGCCTGGCCCTGGGTCACCGGCGAGGCCGTAGCGGAGGTACCTCCGCAGGCCCCAACCACGGCGCTCAAGGCCAATAGCGCTGTTGCCGACCGCATCTGGATCTTCACGTTGACGTCTCCTGATCCTGGGAACGCGTAATGCACGAACCCATCTCGGAGCCCTGCAGGGGGCCGATGCCGCGCACGTTGACCCCGGTCGCTGATGAAACGCTGATGGCTTTCTGGACAGACCGCCGACCCGATCAGCCGCAGAGCCCGATGACGCCTCAGGCGGTGGTCACAATCGGGCAGCCCCGACCGGAGTCTGCGCGCGTGCCGCAGACTTCAGCGAACCGACCGGTTCGGCCTCGACGAGGCGGAGCATGTCGATCGTGTCCTCGAGATGAGCGTTGAACAGCCGGCGGGCGACGTCGAGCAGCTCGAACAGTTCAGGGTCGCGGACGCGGTAGATGACCGTCGTGCCG
>JADGQK010000162.1 GCA_017881915.1 Chloroflexota bacterium
GACGACCCCGGCCACTAACGCCGGTAGCCGCCATCGAAGGTTTCTACCAGATCCATGCATCCCAATCTCCTCGCTGCCACCTTACTGCTGGCTCGGTCAACTCCCGAAGCCATTCATACCCGCGTCCTCGTCTCGGCCGCGACCTCCCTTCTGCATCGGTCGGGGCCGTCCTGGCAGCCCCGCGGGGATCTGTCATCAGCCACGTCTCCTCCTCGTGTGCCGAACGAGGCGGCGCCGCTTGCGCCGCCAGATGCGCTTCGCCGGCGCCTACAGGCCCCGGGCGAGCTGGTGATATGCCTGGTTCCAGCGCAGCTCCTTCTTGATGTCCGCCACCGTTGTGGCGTCGCCGATCGCGATCAGCTCGATGGCGGCCATCTCGGCGAAATCCTCGAGATGCTCACGACGGAGTGCCGTACTGAAGCTGGTGTGGTGAGGACCGCCGGCCAGCAGCCACGCCTCGGCGGCAACCCTCAAGCTGGGCCGCGGCTCCCACAGGGCGCGCGCCACGGGCAGGCGGGGCAGGTCTGCCGGCGGGCGCACGACGTCGACCTCGTTGAGCACGATCCGGAAGCGCTCGCCCAGGTCGAGCAGGCCGACGGCGATCGCCGGGCCGGCGTCCGCCGTGAAGACCAGGCGGACGGGATCGGCTCGTCCACCGATTGTCAGCGGGTGGATCTCGCAGGTCGGGGTGTCGGTCGTGATCGACGGGCAGACTTCGAGCATGTGGGCACCCAGGACCTGCGGCCGACCGGGCACCAGGTGGTAGGTGTAGTCCTCCATGAATGAGGTCCCGCCCGGCAGACCCGTGGCCATGACCTTCATCGCCCGGACAAGCAGGGCGGTCTTCCAGTCGCCCTCGGCGCCGAAGCCGTAGCCATCTGCCATCAGCCGCTGGACCGCAATGCCGGGAAGCTGGGCCAGGTCGCCAAGGTCCTCGAACGTGTCGGTGAAGGCACCGAAGTCACCGGCCTCCAGGAAGGTCCGCAGGCCAACCTCGATTCGAGCCGCCTCGCGCAGGGCAGCGCGTTGCTCACCGCCTGCTCGCAACGCCGGCGCCAGCGTGTAGCTCGACTCGTAGTCCGCGACCACGCGATCGACGGCGGTCTCCGGCGCCGCCCTGACTGCCTCCACGAGTGCGCCCAGTCCGTAGCCGTTCACCTGGCTGCCCAGGCGAATCTGCGCCTCGACCTTGTCCCCTTCGGTCACCGCGACCTGGCGCATGTTGTCGCCGAAGCGGGCGACCTTGAGCCCGCGAAGCTCCTGCCAGCCGCAGGCCGCCCGCGCCCAGATCCCGATCCGCTCGACGACGGTCGGGTCTTCCCAGTGGCCCACGACCGTTGTCCGGCTGTGCCGAAGCCGGGTCGCCACGTAGCCGAACTCGCGGTCGCCGTGGGCCGACTGGTTGAGGTTCATGAAGTCCATGTCGATCTCCGCCCAGGGGAGATCGCTGTTGAACTGGGTATGGAGGTGGAGCAGGGGCTTCTGCAGCGCGATGAGCCCGGCGATCCACATCCTGGCCGGCGAGAAGGTGTGCATCCAGGTGATCACGCCGACGCAGGCCGGCGCGACCGTCGCGGCCTGGCACAGCTCCAGGATGGACGCCGGGTTGGTGACCACGGGTTTCATGACCACGCGCACGGGGATGGCCGTCGCCGCCTCGAGAGCGCTGGCGATCACCCGGGCATGCTCATTCGCAAGCCGGAGCACATCGGGGCCATACAGATCCTGGCTGCCGGTGACGAACCAGACTTCGCGGTCGCCGAGCGCCTTCATCGTTCTCCGCATCGTGAAAGGAAGTGCCCGAGAGTGCACTCGAGTGTATGCACTCGAGTGCACGCACGTCAAGGCTCTCCGGATGGTAAAGTTCTTGCGACGCCGACCAGCGCCTCGGGGCAGTCGGCGTCGGATCGTCAAGCCTTCCTCGGAGTGAGGCGCCGCGCCGAGCAATGTCTGGTCCCTGCCACCCTCGATGCCAGGTTCGCGACCGTCAGCCGGTCGGTGGGCAGCAATGAGCCTGGCTGACCTCAAGGCGGCGGTCGCCGCCGCGAACCGGGCAATCGACCGGGCCGGGTTGGTGACCCTGTCGTTCGGCAACGCCAGTGGCGTCGACCGCGCCGCGGGTGTGCTCGTGATCAAGCCGAGTGGCGGCCCGTATGCCGGGCTGACGGCGGACGATATGGTCGTCGTCGCGCTCGAGGACGGCCGGGTGGTCGAAGGCACGCTGCGACCGTCGGTCGATACGCCAACCCACCGTCTCCTCTACCTCGAGCTCACCGAGATCGGCGGCATCGTGCATACCCATTCCGCGCACGCGTCGGCGTGGGCGCAGGCGCAGCGATCCATCCCGTGTCTGGGCACGACCCACGCCGACCATTTCCGTGGTCCGGTGCCGGTCACCCGCCAGCTCCGCCGGGAAGAGGTGGCGGGTGAATACGAACTGGAGACCGGGAAGGTCATCGTCGAGACGCTTAAGCGACTCGAGCTAAGTGCAGCCGACATGCCCGCGGTGCTTGTTGCCTCGCACGGACCGTTCA
>JADGQK010000005.1 GCA_017881915.1 Chloroflexota bacterium
AGGTTGTTGAATGGGACGTCGGTGACCGTGACCGTGAGGCCGGGGTTCGCCGTCTTGACGGCGGCAACGATCTTGTCGAAGGCGTCCTTCTCGGCGGTACCGGACGCTCCGTATGCCTCCCAGATCGTCAACGCCCCGCTGAGCGCGGCGGCGCTCGGGCTGGCCGCGGCCGATGTGCCGGCCGATGGGACGGCCGACGTGGCCGACGACGGCTGCGTCGTCGGCGCCGTGGTGGCGCCACCGCTGCACGCGCTGGCGATCAGCACCACTGCGCCGATCAACGCGCCAAATTGAGTCTTTCTCAGCATCCTGGTTGGACCTCCTCCGTGATCTGGCTGCCCGCCTGGACCGATCGTCGGCCCGCGTCGGCGGTAGACAGGCTGTTCGTTCGGCCGGATCCGGCCTCGCTCGATGGCTTCGTGGGCACCTCCTTCAGTCGGCGCGGCGTCGATCGATCGGCGCGGGCCCGGTGGACGCTCGGGCCACGAGCCGGGTCGCGAGGGTTTCGTGGATCGGCTCGGCGGCATCGCCGCCGAGGATGGCAATCAGGAGACGGACGGCCTGCTCGCCCTTGCGGGCGATCGGCTGGTGGATCGTGGTCAGCGCCGGATCGGCGAAGCGAGCGAGGTCGACGTCATCAAAACCGACGACGCTGATGTCCCCGGGCACGCTGAGCCCCCGCTCGCGGGCCGCGCGCATCGCCCCGACCGCAGTGGCGTCGCTCATCGCCAGCACCGCGGTCGGGCGCTGACCGGCGTCCCACGCTTCGGCGAACGAGGCGGCACCGCCCGGGATGGTCGCCTCGGAGGTGACGATCGCCTCGTCGGGCAGGGCGATCCCGGCCGCCGCGAGGGCGGCTCGATAGCCGCGCAGACGGCGGGCCGGCACGCCGTCGGGGTCCTCGCCGCTGACCCGCTCCGAGGGCGCGATCGAGAGGACCACGAAGGCCCGATGGCCCAACCCGACCAGGTGCTCCGCTGCCAGGCGCGCGCCACCTTCATCGTCGACCTCGATCGAGGGTTGATCCGGCAGGGCACTCGAGTCGACCAGGACCATCGGCAGGCCGGCCCGGCGGATCTGCTCGACCTCGGGATGATCGGCCGACAGGCCGACCGCCACGACGCCGTCCACGGTCGCCCGGCCAACCGCCCGGGCCAGCGAGCCCTGCAGCGGCGAGATGAAGTGGAGGGCATACCCGGCGGCCTCGGCCGCCACGGCTACGCCCGCATTGAACGTCCCGAAATAGGGGTTCTCGAAGACGATTGCGAGCGCCTGCGGGGTCAGGATCCCGATTGAGCGCGTTCGGCCCTGGGTCAGCATCCGGGCGACCGGGTGGGGCCGATAGCCGAGCGTGTCGGCCACCGATCGAATTCGGCTCGCCGTGTTCGGAGCGAGCCGGCCGGGCTGGTTGAACGCGAATGACACGGCGGTCTTCGATACCCCGGCCGCGCTGGCCACATCGGAGATCGTCGGACGCCGGACCAGTTGATTCACGCGGTCGTCAACCCTCATCGGTCGCTGATCCGTCGCGTCGGGGCGGCCGACCGGCCCGCCAGCGGTGATCTGCCGCCGAACGACGTGGAACTCTGCCAAAACCGGTTTAGCAAACCGGTTTAGGCGACGCTAGCAGGTCGTCGCTCGGCCGTCAAGATGCGCATGTCACGGAGTCAACATCGGTCAACGGCGGCCGGCTGCGGCCCGATCAGCGCTCCAATTCCGTGCCCTGATCCGGGCCGCCCGAGGCCAGGACGCGTTCCTGGCCGGGGATCGCCGCAGCCCGGTGTCCGCGGACGCTACAGTTGGCGGGTGAGCAGCGCGATCCGGGTCGTCCACGCGGAGCTCGTCGATATTGACCTCGGCCCGGACGAGATCGGCGAGGGGCCGGTCTGGCTGACGGACCGCGCCGAGCTTGCCTGGGTGGACATCGAGCGTGGGCTGATCCACCTGCTCGACGTCGCAGCCGGTCGGGTTCGGACCATCGCAGTCGGCGAGATGGTCGGGGCCATCGCACCAACGCGGTCCGGCTCCCTGGTCGCGGCGGTCGCCACGGGATTCGTGCTCGTCGATCCGACCAGCGGGCGTATTCACCGAATCGTCGATCTCGATCCGATCGATCCCACGATTCGGATGAACGACGGCAAGGCCGATCCGTGGGGGCGATTCTGGGCCGGGACGATGGGGCTCGACAAGCGCCCCGGTGCCGGGAACCTGTACTGCCTGGAGTCCGGCCAGCCGGTCAGCTTGGCGGTCGAGGGCGTCACGATCTCGAACGGCCTCGACTGGAGCGACGACCGCTCGACGATGTACTACGTCGATACGCCCACCCGGAGGGTCGACCGCTTCGATCTCGACAGCACAGGGACCACGCTCACGAACCGGCGACCGTTCATCCTGGTGCCCGCTGCCCTGGGAACGCCCGACGGGCTGACCGTGGACCGGGCGGGGCAGTTGTGGCTGGCCCTGTGGGGCGGCTCGGCCGTGCGCTGCTATTCATCTGGCGGAGAGCCCGGCACGATGATCGAGCTGCCGACCAGCCACGTCACGAGCTGCACGTTCGGCGGACCTGACCTGGCAGATCTGTACATCACGACTGCCCGGAGCGAGCTCAACCCGGTCCAGCTCCACCGAGAGCCACTGGCAGGACGCCTGTTCCGCTGCCGTCCCGGGGCCCTGGGGCGACCGGCGAATCTATTCGACGACTCGAGCCCGGAGCTTCGCCGCGCCGGCTGAGCCCGTTCGGTCAGGGTGCCGCCAGGGCTTGCGCGACCGCCAGGTACTCGCCGGCGGTCACATGCCGGCGGGAGGTCTCGAGCAGGTAGCGTTCGATGCTCCCTGTCGGGTCCGCCATGACCGCCCGCGCTCCGTCGCCCGGAGCCGCCACCTCGCCCCGATAGGCGACCAGCGTGCGACCCGGGAGCAGGATCGTGAACCCGTGATAGCCCAGGCCGCCAACCGGGGGCGTGCGCGTGCTCTGCGGCAGGGCCAGCAGGGCCGCATCCAGGGCGGCGGCCTCCTCCCCCGTCAATGCCCACTGTGGATCGGGCCGGCCGGAGTACAGGCCCATGACCACGGTCACCGCTTCCGCCGGACCGACGCTTCCCGACGCAGCTGTGCTCGGCGCGGGCGCCCTCGGGCTTGGCGTGACGGAGCTTGCGCAGGCCGCGACCAGGAACAGGCCGATGATGAATGCCAGGTCTCGAGGGGTCCTCACGGGCCCTCCATTCGCGGGGGCATCACGCAGGGGCAGCTCCGTAGTGCTGGGCAACCTTCCGCTTCATGAACGCGAGGCCTTCCGTGGCCACCTGGTCCGGCGAGTCGAAGAGCGGGCGCCAGATCTTCGTTGCGGCAGCGAGGTTGGGCAATGCGTCGCCAAACGACTCCACCGTGAGCCAGCCGTCGTAGCCGATCGCGTGGAGTGCGGCGAACGTCGCGTCCCAGGCCACGTGGCCGGTGCCCGGCACGCCCCGATCATTCTCCGAGATGTGGACATACCCGATCCGGGGACCGGCCGCCCGGATCGAATCGCCGGGCAGCTTCTCCTCGATGTTGGCGTGGAACGTATCGAGATGGACGAGGCAGTTCGGCTGGCCGACCTCGTCGACGAAGCGGATCGCCTGCGCCATCGTGTTGAGGAGGTACAGCTCGAACCGGTTCACGACTTCCTCGGTGAGCGTCAGGCCTGCTCCGGCCGCATATTCGGCGACCCGGCGAATGTGATCCACGCTCCGTGACCACTCTTCGTCGGTCGGGCCACGCCCGCTGAATACGCCCAGGGCAATCTGGTGCGGCCCGGCCAGGATCGTGGCTCCGACGGCCGCGCAGCAGTCGACCACCTTCTGCATGTGCTCGTAGGCGCGGCGCTGGACCGTCGGGTCCAGGCTGACCGGGTTGTACTCGGGCGCGACGACGTGGTTGGCGGTTCGCTCGAGCCCGAGGTCGTCCAGGCGACGCGCCCACGTCGCCCACTTCGAGGGGTCGAGGTCGAACACGGGGACCTCAACTCCGTCGTACCCGGTCCGACGCAGGGACTCCAGCACCGGCAGGAGACCGTCATCCATGTCATCGGCCCACAGCATCAGGTTCATGCCGTACTTCATTGGTCGATCCTCCTGCTGCCGTGAAGACCGCGACCCGATATCGGCCGGGCCGGCGTCATGCGTGGGCATGCCTGGCCAGCCAGGCGCCGATCGCGTCGGCCGCGCAGCCTACGCGACCGGCTGTGGACTCAACAGCTCAACGCGATGGGCGAATTCGTCAAGCTGGTCGACGCCTTCGAGCGCGCCCATCTCGAGGTCGTAGGTGCGCCGCTCCCCAGGGCCAAGCTCGATCAGCTCGCCCCTGCTGCGGGCGTCCCAGCGACCTGCGTCGCGATTGGTGCTCGCCTCGAGGGCGACCACGTAGAGGTCCTCGCCCAGCATGCGCCAGGTCGTCTGGTGCGGGAGCTGGGCCTTGTTGTACAGCTGATAGACGCCGATCCCGAGCCGTCGATTGATGATGCCGACGGGCACTATGCCGTCTGGCTCGGCCACGACGTCATGCTCGAAACAGCGCTCCATGAGATTTGGTATCGGCGCTTCGAGCCTCCGATAGTTTCCGGCCGGTGCCGGATCGGTGGGCACGCCGGGCCCTGGGACCAGCAATTGCGCCCCGTCATCCACGACCGGGAAGCCGACGTTGCAGTGGTACAGGAGCATGTGGGTGGTACGCGTATGGCCGGTGTTCTCAACCTCGTCGTGGATCCGGAACGAGGACTTGCCGACGACTGCCTCCACCCGTCGGCGGAGCGTCAGGTTCTCGCCGAAGATGGCGACCTGCTGAACCACGCCCTCTGCCCAGAGGACGCACTCGTCGCCGTCCCAGCGCTCCCCGTACCCAGTCAACCGGGCGGGTAGGGTCCAGACACGGCCCATCAGGCCATACATGTCCGTCGTCTTGAGATGGGGCTGGTTGAACTGCTCGGCCGTGTCTTCGCCGCCCAGCAGGGTGTGGTCCAGTCCCGCTGTCGAGACCATCCCGCCGGGGAAGCTGCGGAACCAGCCGAGTCCCGCAGACTCGGAGAACCACGGCCCCACGAAACCAGGCGGTGAGATCCAGGCCATCGGCGTCCCGTTCTTCTCGCAGCGCCCGATATCGAACGCTCGGTCGACGACGACATCGAAAGCGAAGCCGGTCCCCGTGCGGAATTCAAGGAAGCGGATGCCCCGCTCGGTCCCGTCACCGGCAGTCACCAGGCGAACACCGGCGACCTGCTCCAGGCGGCCAATCCGGCGCATGAGCTCTGATCGGTCGTAGTGACCTTCAAATAGGTTCGGCATGGACGACTCCTCGGTGATGGAGGCCTGGCACGGATCTTCGCAAGCGGCGCCAGGACGGCCGCCCACCGATGGCCGCGCGGTTAGGCGGCCATCGGTGGTCGACGCCAGCTACGCTTCGCCGATTGCCTCGCCGGCTTTCAGGAGCCAGTCTTCCTCGCCTCGCGCCCGCAGGTAGAACAGGATCGCGATGCCAATGATCAGCCAGACCCCGTCGATCAACGGGGCGTAAACGTACGGTGCCGCGGGCAACGTCGGGAAGAACGACGCATACACGGCATAGATCAGCACGGCCGAACCGATGAACGGGAAGATCACGTGCAGGAAGATGTTGAACTCGTCCTTGTGCTCACCCCGGTAGAACATGAACACGGCCAGGTTGGCCATCAGGTAGACCACGGTCACGCCCAGGACCAGGATCAGGCCGTCCACGAAGAAGAACGACACATCCGGGCCGAACCAGAACGCCGGCAGGAGCCCGATCCCGAGGGACAGGACCATCTGCATCAGGATCGCGTTGGTCGGGGTCTTGTGCTCCGTATGGGTCACGGCCAGGGCCTTGGGGAAGGACCCGCTGCGGGCCATGCTGTACCACATCCGGGTGCTCACGTTGGCCGTCGAAAGACCGTTGCCGATGACGCTGTTCAGGAACGCGATGAGGATCAGGATCCAGCCCGCGCCCCACACCCGGTGGGCCAGGTCCAGGGCCGGCAGCTCCTTGTCGTTGATGATGTCGTTGACGTTGTTGATCCCGAAGCCGGTGATCACGCCCCAGAAGACGATCACCAGGTAGATCCCGATGATCACGATCGAGAGGTAGACCGACAAGGGGACATTTCGCTTCGGGTTCGTCGTTTCCTCGCCGAGAGGCGCGGCGGCCTCCCAACCCGTGAGCCCCTGCACGGAGAACACGACGGCCAGGGCAAATGACGACAAGCCGAGCCACTTGCCCGGATCAAAGACCGAGACTGACACTCCGCCGGGCCCGGGCTCAATGAATCCGGTGATGGCCAATGCGAGCACGATCAACATCTCGAGCCCGCCGGTGATCACCAGGGCCCTGGCCGAGAGCTTCAGGCCGCGGTGCTGCATGTAGGCGATCATCGGCGCGAAGACCACCACGCTCAATGCCCACAGCCAGGGCATGTCGATGCTGTAGTTCGACTTCAGCTCGTTCTGAACGATGAAGCCGAAGAATGCATAGACTGGTCCCGATGCGATCGGCGAATAGAGGATGAACATCCACGACGTGAGGAAGCCCGCCCGAGGGTGGATGGCCCGACTGACGTAGGTGTAGTACCCGCCGGCCGACGGCAGGTGCTTGGACAGCTGGACCAGGGTGCTGCCAAGCAGCAGCACGATGATGAACCCGGCGACATAGGCAAGAGGCGCCGTGATTCCCGCGAGGGAGATCACGAACTGGGTGAAGAACAGCGCGGCGATTGCAGGCGAGATGTGGGTGATCGCCTGCATCGTGGCGCCGACGAGCCCGATCTGATCCTTTTCAAGATCGTTGGTTATCGGGCTCGCCGGGCTGGGCGACGATTGACTCATAGTCTCCACTCCTTCACGAACTCACGCTACCTGGGTCATTGCGTGCTGCTGATCTCGCTGGGCAATCCGCCCAATTCGCACCAATCACCAACTGGTTATGGCTTCCTCCTTCGCACCCAATTGCCCAGACGACGCGGTCAGAAGATCGCGAGTGGATTCCAGGGCGAGCCCGTCGCCCGGGGCAGTCGGAGCGGTGCTCCGACGACAAGAAAGTCGAACCGGCCGAGCTCCTGGCTCACCTTGGCCAGGTCCTCGAACTGGAGGCTGTCAGAGCAGGCCATGCCCATCCCGACGATCTGGAGAGCGTGGATCGGGTAGAGGATGCCGTCGACGGAGCTCGGGACGGCCTCGCCGTCACCGTCGGGCAGGAAGGCCGCGATCCGGCGTTCGTGCATCCACGGAATCGTGTCGACGTGCAGGCCGGCCTTGCCTTCACCGGCGTAGCCGTTGTCCCACGCTCCCAGCTCGAGCCGGCGGCGGTGGTGACCCGTCCGATAGACCAGGATGTCACCCTCCCCGAGCTGGACACCCTCGGCCCGCTCGACCTCCTCGAGCTCGGCCCGGGTCACGGCTTCGCCCGGCTCGAGCCACTTGACACCGCGGAAGCGCGGCACGTCCAGGAGCACGCCCCGCCCGATGATGCCGTTGGCATAGTTCGCAATGTCGAGGCTGGTGGCCCCATGCGAGGTCACGACGCTCTCGGCCGGCCGTCCGTTGTACACCGTGCCGTTGTAGGCGAGGTGGCACAGTGCGTCGACGTGGGTGTGGCAGTCGCCGTGGAAGTTCATCCCGAGGAAGTCGGTGGCGAACCGGAGGCTCCCCGAGCCGAGGTCCCAATCGTGCATCTGGCTCATGTAGTGAATGGCCGGATTCGGGTTGTCCGGGCCGGCCGTCGTGTTGATCGGGATGGACAGCGAGACGCTGCGGCCCGCGCGAACGAGCGCCGCGGCGGCCCGGACGTGGTCTGGCGTGATGTAGTTGAGGGTCCCCAGCTGGTCGTCCGGTCCCCAGCGCCCCCAGTTCTTGACCGACTCGAGGAGTGCCTCGAACTCGGCCAGCGAGATATTCGGGGCGCGCCGGGCGACGCTGGCCACGGGCAGCTGGCTGGCGGTCATCGGACGCCACCGGGAACCAGCGGCACATCGAGCTGGCCGGGCACCGGCAGCCCCACGGAGTACGCGCCGTCAACGACCATCAGGGCGCCGCTCATGTACGACGCGTCCTCGGAACACATGTACAGGATCGGCTTCGCCATTTCGATCGGCTCCGCGAAGCGGCCCAGCGGCGTGCGATCGAGGAAGACCTTCGACTGGACCGGGTCCTGGATGACGAACCAGGACAAGCGCGTGTTGATGATCCCCGGGGCGATCCCGTTCACCCTGATGCCCAGCTTGCCCAGCTCCATGGCCGCCGTGTGCATGATCGCCACCTGGCCGGACTTCGACGTGTTGTAGAAGACGCCTTCCTGCTCCGGCTGGTAGGCGTTCGTCGAGGAGACGACAACGATCGCGCCGCCGTGGCCTTCCTTGACCATCTGGCGAGCCGACTCCTGGACCGACAGCCAGGTTCCCTTGAGGTCGATCCCGATCTGCTGCTCCCAGGATTCGTCGCTGCCCTCCAGGAATGGCACGAAGTCGGCGATGCCGGCATTCGCGACCATGTAATCGTGGCTCCCGAACCGCTCGGAGCAGGCCGCGACGGCCCGTTGCACGTCGGCCCGCTTCGAGACGTCGCCGACGACGACCTCGCACTTGCCACCCGCTGCCCGGATCGCCTGCGCGACCTCCTCGAGCACATCGGCATGCCACCCGAACAGTACGACGCCAGCGCCCTCCTCGGCGAAGCATTCAGCGGTCGCTCGGCCGATCCCGCGTCCGGCACCGGTCACGACCGCCCCCTTGCCCTCAAACCTCTTCATCGCCTCTCCTTGTGATGGCTCGGACGCCGCGTGTTGGAGCACGCCGATCGTTCTCGTGTGAGGCCCTTAGCCGGCCGCGAGGCCGTGGTGGCCGGGTCCGCGCGGGATCACCGGCCAGATGTCGACGACGACGTTGTCGTGGACCACGTGGTATGCGTCGTACCAGTTCACCGTGGCTGGTGAGTAACCCGGGATGAGGGCGACGCTATCCCCCACCCGGAGCCTGGTCTCGCCGGTCACATCGAAGAGGCCGTGTTCCTCGTCGAAGCGGAACACCGGCAGATCGTGGCCCTGGATCTCGCACAATGCAGGTGCGCCCATCGACTTGTTGCCGGCATCGACCGTGAGGCGCTGGCCGACGCGGCTGATGACCCGCGCCTGGACCGTGAGCGCGAATTCGAAATCGGGCGCCATGTGGCCGTGGAACTTGTCGATCACGACATAGGTGCCGGCCTGGATCTCGGTCACGCCGGGGAACTGCGCGGTCAGCTCCCATGTGCCTGTCCCTCCGGCGGAAACGATCGGGCACGCCAGTCCGTTCGACCGGAGCAGGTCGGCGATGCCGACGAAGAAGGACATGGCCGTCTTTTCACGCTGAGCGCGCAGATCCGCCTCGGGAGTCGTCGAGCAGTGTCCCTCGTAGCCGGTCACGCCCTCGAGGCGCAGGCCTGGCAGGCCGGCCACCTGCTCGGCGAGAGCGAGCGCCTCCTCCGGCGTGTCGACGCCGCAACGGTCCATGCCCGTGTCGATCTCGATCATCGCGCCGAGGACGGACCCGGCGCGCACAGCGGCTGTCGAGACAGCTTCCGCGTTGGCCCGATCGTCGACCGCAACCAGCACGCGTCGCTCACGCGCCAGCTCGGCCACGATCCGAATCTTCTCGGGGCCGGCGATCTCATTGACGATGAACAGGTCGTCGATGCCGGCCGCGGCCATGACCAGCGCCTCCCAGACGGTGGCCGTCGAGAGCCCGATCGCCCCGGCTTCGACCTGGCGCAGCGCGAGCTCGGGGCTCTTGTGGACCTTGATGTGGGGCCGGATCCGGGCGGGCATGGACCGCAGGCGTTCGGCCCTCCGGTCGATATTCCGCTGGGCCACATCGATGTCGAGGACGAGGGCCGGGGTAACGAGCTCCTCACGCGGTCTTCCGATCGCCGACCCGTACTCATCACGGACGCGTTCGCGCGTTTCCTTGAGCAGCGCGACGGCCTGGGCAACCGGCTGGGTCATTTCTCCCTCGCTCCTGGGCTGCCGGCAAGCTGCCGCCGCCCGCGTATCTCCCCGAGCATCAGTGCGGCGTTTTCCTCGGGGGTCCTGCCGTCGAATATCGCGGACCCGGTCACGATCACGTCGACGCCGAGCGTCGCGACGTGGCCGAGGTTCGCCCTCGTGATGCCCCCATCCGCACCCAGGAGGATCGGCCGGCCGGACCGGGCGATCAGCTCGGCGACTGCGGCGAGCTTGTCCTCCATCGCCGTGATGAAGCCTTGCCCGGACCACCCGGGGTTGACGGCCAGGACGAGCACGTACTCGAGGTCGTCGAGCAGCGGCTCGAGTGCGCCCGCGGGCGTACCCGGGTTCAGGGCAACACCCCGAACGATCCCGCGTTCGGGATCGTTGGCATTCGTTGCCTTGCCGAGCACCTGGAGCACGCGGTGGGGATGGCGCGTGCCCTCGACCTGGAAGGTGATCATGTCCGCTCCGGCGTCCACGAACGCCTGGACCTTCTCGACTGGGTCCTCGATCATGAGGTGGGCGTCTTTCAGCAGAGTCGTCCGCTGCGCCTTCACGAACGGGGGGCCGACGGTGAACATCGGCGAGAAGACCCCATCACCAACGTCCGTGTGGACGATCCGCGCCCCGACCCGCTCGAGCAGTGCCAACTCGTCGCCGAGATGGAGTAGATCGGCGGTCAGGATTCCGACGCTGAGATGAGGCCCAGTCGCCCGGAGGTCCGCGACGAGCTCGGCTACGCTCATCGCGCAGACACCAGCGGCTGCGGATCGTGCTCGCGACGCAACGTCTCGTAAAGCTCGAGTGCCTCCCTCGGCGGCATGTTCTCGTGGACGACCTTGCGCACCGCCCGGAGCATTGCGATCGGTGAGTCACTCTGGAAGATATTGCGACCCATGTCCACGCCGGCCGCGCCGCCCTGGATGGCGTTGTATGCCATTTCGAGCGCAGCCAGCTCCGGCAGCTTCGTGCCGCCGGCCATGACGATCGGGACTGGGCACGCCGCCGTCACCTTGTCGAAGTCGGGATCGCAGTAATACGTCTTGACGACCTGGGCGCCAAGCTCGGCGATGATCCGGCACGCGAGGCCCAGATAGCGCGCGTCTCGGGCCAGTTCGCGCCCGACCGCGGTGACACCCAGGACCGGCACCCCGTGACGGAGCCCCGCGTCGACCAGGCGGGTCATGTTGTGGACGGTCTTCGTCTCGAACGGACCGCCGATGAATACCTGGACGCCCACGCCAACCGCGTTCAAGCGAAGCGCGTCCTCCATGTCCAGGGCGATCTCCTCGTCGGAGAGCTCCTTGAGGATCGATGGGCCGCCGCTGGCGCGGAGCCAGATGGGCGCCTGGGTCATGGCGGGCACGACCGACCGGACGATCCCGCGCGTCACGAACAAGGCATCGACGTACGGGACGAGCGGCAGGACGTCGACATCGATCCGCTCCAGGCCCGTCGTGGGCCCCTGGAAGTAGCCGTGATCAATGGCCAGCATCACCGCCCGGCCGCTGTCGGGCCGGAACACCCGGGCGAGCCGGTTCTGCATGCCCCAGTCGTACGCCCCGGAGCCCTTCAGGAAGAACGGCGTGTTCTTCTGGAGGATGTCCTGGTGGTATTGCTTGGCTTCCAACGGGCTGTCGGCGTCAGGCACGCTTTCTCCTCATTTCGGGCGCGTCGCTTGCGCTCAGCATTGGCCACGCCCATGGCGTGCTGAGATGCATCGATGTCATGTGCCCGCCGCCCGCCAGAGCGGGGGCAACAGGCCGGCTTCTGCGATCTCGAGCTGACGGCCGTACACCGCAGCCCACCGTTCGTAGAGGTCGTCGTACTGGATGTGGGCAGCCATCTCCGGGTCGACGGTTCGCTCGAACCGGACGATCCGGCGGGCGGCCTCGTCGAGGTCCGGGTACAGGCCGGCACCGACTCCCGCGCACATCGCTGCGCCCAGCGAGGTGGACTCGCGCACGACCGGAATGCGCACCGGCACGCCCAGCACGTCGGCCACGATCTGCGGCCAGAGACTGCCCTTGGAGGCACCGCCGGTGAACACGGCCTCCTCGAAGATATGACCGGTCAGATCCTCGATGATCCGAAGGTGGCCCCGCGCCACGTACGCGGCGCTCTCCTCAATGGCCCGGATGCACTCCCGCCGACCCGAGCGCTCCGGATGGCCCACGTCAAAGCCGAGGAACGACGGTGACGCGTGGACCCAGTGCTTCGCGTTCATCAGGTTCGAGAAGATCGGCACGATCCCGTTCGAGCCGACCGGGACTGCCGCAGCCGCCTCCTCCATCAGGCCGTACGCGTCCCGTCCTTCGCGTGCCGCCCGCTCGACCTCGGCGTCGCAGAAGGCATCCCGGAACCAGCGCATCGTCAATCCTGGGTAGAAGCCAATCCCTTCGATCATCCACTGGCCAGGGCGCACATGGCAGAGCGTCCGCAGGCGCATCTCCGGGTCGATCAGTGGCCGGTCGAGGACGACGGTCGCCTGCCAGAAGCTGCCACCCACGATCGAGAAACGATCGGGCTGGGCCACGCCGATCCCGAGCAGCGCGAGCTGCGTGTCCGCGCCGCCGGCCACGACGAGCGTGCCCGCGCGGAGACCCGTCTGCTCGGCTGCGGCCTCGGTCACGGCGCCGACGACCGTGCCCGGTTCAACGACCGGCGGGAACACTCGCGGGTCCAGGCCCAGGAGCGCGATGGAATCCGGCGACCATGTCCGTTCCGCCAGGTCGAACAGGTCCGAGCTCGACCCGCAAGTCGCGTCGGTGACGTATGCGCCGGACAGTCGCGTGAGCACCCAGTCGCTGAGCATCCCCACGTGGGCGATCCGCTCCCAGATGTCGGGCTGGTGGCGCTGGATCCAGAGGAATCGGGCCGGCGAAGTGATGGCGACCCAGTCGCCGCCCCGCCGATAGATCCGCTCGGCCTCCCCGCTCGCGACGAGCTCGCCGACCTCCACCGACGCGCGTGAGTCCACATTGGGACAGGCCCAGATCTCGGCCCCCGCCGCGTCGTACAGGACCATTCCTTCTCGCATGGCCGTGCTGCTCACGGCCGCGATGCGCCCTGGTGCGATCCCGGAGCGAGCCAGGGCCTCGCTCACGCACGAGATCACGAGCGGCCAGTTTCGCTCGGTCTCGAAGACCTGCGAGCCGGGGGCATCCGGCAGCTCGGGATGCGACCACTCGCGCTGTCCGATCCCGACCTGGGTCCCGGCCCCATCGAAGATGACTGCGCGGCACATCCCGGTCCCGAGATCGATCGCGAGGGTGCAGTCGGCCTCAGGCACGCGCGGTCACCTCGGCGGTCGTCCGACGCTGCTCCAGCGCCGTCCGATTCGCGACGTTCAACAGCGGATCTCCCACTGCGAAGCGGGTGATCTCGGCCGCGGCCATCTCGCCCCCCCGCAGCAGCGTCTCGTGGGTCGAGCCGCCGATGTGGGCGACGATCGCGACATTGGGCATCTCGAGCAGGCGATGGCGCCGCCCGAGCTCAAGTGGCTCGTCCGGCCCGGGCGCTCGGACGACGTCGAGACCGGCACCGCCCAGGTGGCCGGACCGGAGCATGTCGTAGAGCGCGTCCTCGTCGACGAGCGTGTCGCGGGCGGTGTTGATGAAGATCGCGCCCGGCTTCATCCGCGCGAATGCGTCGCGCCCGATCAAACCACGGTTCTGCGCCGTTGAGCGCGCGTGGAGCGACACGAAATCCGACCGGGCGAGCAAGTCCTCCAGGCTCGCCGACTCCAGGCCGGCCGCCTCAATCACCCCCGGCTCCACGAACGGGTCATAGACGATGACGCGCATGCCCCAGGCGAGCGCGAGCCGTGCGACGCGGTGGCCGATATGGCCGTATCCGACGAGCCCGAGCGTCCTGCCGGCGAGCTCGAACCCGAACCACATCGCGCCCTCGTAGTTGTCTCGCCCGAGTGCCCCACCGCCCTCGATGTAGCGGGTCACGGCGGGGATCTTCCGGGCGAGGGTGATCATCAGCGCGAACACGAGCTCGGTCACGGCCTGGGCGTTCTTCCCGGGCGCGGTCACGACCGGGAGACCGCGGGCCGTCGCCGCTGAAACGTCGATATTGGCCGGTCCGCCGCGAGCCACGCACAGGAGGCCCAGGCTGGGGCAGCTGTCCAGGACCACATCGGTTACGGGAGCGCCCTGGACGACCAGTACGTCATGTCCGTCGAGCAGCCGGATCAGCTGCGCCGGGCTGCCCAGGTACTCCTTGATCTGCAGCTCCGAGGCACTCGTGGGCTGCCAGCTTGGCTCGTCGATCAGATCGACGAAGGTGATCTCGTGTCTCCGGCCCAGTTCGTCGAAGGCCGGGCGCAGGGCTGACGATGGACAGTACGAATCACCGGCCACCAGGATCTTCATGCCACCCCTTTCGCCGAACGCCTGGTTGTCAGCACTGCCCCGGCGGGCGACACGCCGTCAGGCCTTGGTCTCGGCAGGCTGCGGTGGGTACTGGCGGACGGGCTCCAGGTCGATCGCGTGGCCCGATCCGCTTTCGGCCACGAAATGGACGGCGGGCATGGTGTCCACGTAGTAGAACTCGATCGTCTCGCCGATCCGCCCGCCCATCGTCACTTCGAAGCCGGCTTCCTGAAAGCGCTCCTTGAAGGCGTCCGACTCCTGCTGGGTGTGGTGCATCATCGCGATGTGCTGCACACCCTCGCCATACGTCGCGAGATGGTCCTTGTAGATGGAGTCGCCCTCGAGCGGCTGAATCAGCTCGAACACCAGGCCCGGCTGCACCTCGCATTCCGCGCCGATCATCGAGTAGTTGGCGGGCTTCCCGTGCAGGTGCTGGTCGTGCAGCTTCGGCGGTACGTGCTCATAGACGTTCCACGGACCCCACCCGAAGAGCTCGTGGTAGGTCTTCATGGCCGCGTCGAGGTCTCGCACGACCACGGCGATCTGCGAGATGCGGTAGGGCTTCTCCGGGGGTTGCATCGCGCTCTCCTTCCCCGCTCAAGCGGGCTCCTCGCGCCAATCGACCACCACTCCCACGCACTGCGAGGGAGATGGCATGCGGACCCGGCCGCCGACCCAATTCTTGCAGCCATGTCAAGACCTTGCAGGACCACCATGTCAGGGGCCTCTATGTCGAGGCAGGTGATGGGCTCGATGATGCAGGACATACACGATCCTGCCGAACCCCACTCCGGTGCGGTCGCCCTGACGGCCCAGTCGTGATAGCCTCGCATCGCAACACAGTTCGGCCAGGGCCAGCTGGCCGGCGAGCGAGGTGCAGGAGTGGACCCAAAGGGGCTGCCGGACAGACGCCCATCGCATCCGGGCGCGGCAGGGTCTGTGATCGACCAGGTCGTCGAGGTCGCATCGCAGTTCTACGTGCTGCGCCGTACCCAGGTCGACATCGCCCACTCCATGGGGCTCGACCCGTCGACGGTCTCGCGCTACCTCAGGCGCGCCCGGGACGAAGGGATCGTGCGGATTGAGATCAGGCCGCCAATGGATGAGCAGGCGGGGCTCGGGCTTGCGTTGGCCGATCGCTACGGGCTTGCCCGCGCCATCGTTGTCCTGGGCGAGGACCTCTCCGTGGAGGACGTCGCATCCGTTGCGGCGGACCACATTGGGGGCTTGCTCCAATCGGGCATGCGTCTCGGCGTTTCGTGGGGCCAGACGCTGTCGGCCGTCGTCCACAGCCTGCCGCCCGGGATCGTGTCGGACCTCGACATCGCACAGACCGCGGGCGGGCTTGGGAACACGACACCCGGTGTGCAGGGAAGCGAGCTGGTGCGCTACCTCGCCGAGCTGTACCCGCCCAGCCACGTCCACTACCTGCACGCCCCCGCGATCGTCGACTCGGTCGACATCCAGCAGGCAATCCTTAGCGATAGCTCGGTGCAGGCCGCCCTCGCCGCCGCCGTGCCCAGCGAGCTCGCGCTGATCGGAATCGGCACGCTCGGGGACGACGCGACGCTCGTCCGAGGTGGCCACCTCTCCGCCGAGGACCGGATGCTTCTCCTCGAGCACGGCGCGGTCGGCACCATGAACACGCGATTCTTCGACGACGAGGGGCGTCCAGTCGCCGACCTCGAGGAGCGCACGATCGCGATCAACTGGGAGGAACTCCGGCGCGTGCCGACGGTCGTGGCGGTCGCGGTGGGAACAGCCAAGT
This sequence comes from Chloroflexota bacterium, assembly GCA_017881915.1. Lineage (GTDB taxonomy): Bacteria > Chloroflexota > Limnocylindria > Limnocylindrales > CSP1-4 > Palsa-1033. Next base: position 16,168 of record JADGQK010000005.1, read on the forward strand.
GCCGTGCGATCAGGGGCGCGCTCAAGACTGGCTGTATTGACATCCTGGTCACGGATGCCCCTACGGCTCGCCTCCTTCTTGAGACTGCGCCAGCGGCTGCCTGAAGAGGCATCAAGGGGCAACCCGCCCGAAGCCATCGAGTCGAGCCTTGAGCGCGCCGAGGAACCGCGCCGCCTCGGCGCCGTCAACGGCGCGATGGTCCGCCGAGAGCGTGGCCGTCATCACCGAACGGATGGCGACGGCGTCGTCGACGACAACAGGCCGCCGGACTGCGCGTCAGCCTCCAGGTCGAGCGGTCGAACGCGGGCGTGGGCGATCCGGGCGAATTCCACAGGATCGAGGGCTGCTCGCCCGACGAAGAGCCCGTCCACCCCCGGTTGGGCGAGCAGCTCCCGGCACGTGTCGAAGTCGACGCTTCCGCCGTAGATGACCCGCGGTGCCGCGCAGCCGAGCCGAACGAGATAATCCCGGACCGCCAGGTGGATCGCCGAGACGTGCTCGCCCGAGGCGACGCTTGCACCCGCACCAATGGCCCAGTACGGCTCGTAGGCCACCACGACCCGGGCCAGCTCGTCCGGCCGGATGGCTCCGAGAATCGCGCCCAGATGGCGGAGGACGACGGCGCGGGCCGTCGAGGTCGGCATCGCAACGCGTTCGCCGACGCACACGATCACCTCGAGTCCGCAGTGAACCCCCGTGGCGACCTTCCGGGCGATCTGCCGATCTCCTTCGCCATGATCGCGGTGCCGCTCGGAGTGGCCGACCTCTACGAACCGGCAACCCAGATCAACCAGCATCGGGGCGGAGATGTCGCCCGTATGCGCACCCGAGATACTCTCGTGGACGTCCTGCGCCCCCCACGCAATTGCCGTGCCGGCCAGCTCCTCGCGCGCGACCCACAGGGCAGTGAACGGTGGCAGGACGAACAGATCCCGATCGTCGATATCGGCGACGAGTGGGACCAACGCCTGGAAGTACGCCCGAGCCTCGGTAGCCGTGAAGTTCATCTTCAGACTCGTCCCGACCAGCTCCCGGGTCATTGCGGATCGCTCGGCGACAGCGCCTCGTCGATCGCCACCCTGATCGCGCGGGCCCCGGCCTGGGCGCCTCCGGGATGCCCCTGGATCGCGCCGCCGACACCCAGGATGACGTCGATTCCCGACTGCTGGACCAGCGGCCCGATCATCGCGGCGGTCACGCCGCCGGCGAGCATGGGCATGGCCGGCTTGAGCTTCCCTCTCGGCTCAGCCAGCCACCTGAGCGTCTGTTCATAGACGCGACGCGGAGTCGAGCGAGCGTACGGCGTGGTCGTGAACACGGCATCCGCTCCGGCCAGGCGGAGCAGCTTCCCGAACAGGACGGCCTGCCCGATCCCCGTGCTGACGGCTCCGGTAAACACCTCCGCGGCGGCGGTGTGGACCAGGATCGGCACGCCAAGCTCGCTTTCGACGAGCGCCTGGAACGGATCCAGCCCGACCACGAGCGCATTGACCATGACCGCGTCCGCGCCGCCATCGACGGCCGCCCGGGCGGTATCGACGAGACGGATCGACCGGTCGGTGACGTTGGCGATGTACCTGGCCCGCTGGCCGGTCTCCTCCGCCACGCGGTCCAGCCGCTCGCGGTACACCCGCGAGCGCTCGGCAACCCGGTTGAACGGCGCATCCCCGAGCAGCTCGTCATCCTTGATCAGGTCGGCCCCGCCGCGCGCGGTCTGCTCGAGCAGGTTGGCTCCGACCTTCGGCGAGTACCCCGTACATGGCTTGATCATGTTCAGGAGCAGGGGCCGGTGCCAGACGCCGGTCGTCTGTCGCCAGCCGGCCACGCCCCACTGCGGCCCGGGAAAGGCTGCCTCGTAGGACGCCGGCAGGTCGATGTCGACGAGTCGGGCGGTCAGCGACGTCGAAGGGTCATTGCCGACGAGCGTGGTCAGCATCATCGGGAACTGCGGCCCGAAGTTCTCGGTTGGGAAGGCGACCCGCAGGAGCCAGCGAGAGCCGATCGATTCCCCGCCGACCTCGCCCGCCGGCGGACCATGGCCAACCTCGACCACCCGGGCTCCGTGCTGGCGGCGCATCCTCGGGCTGATCCCGGGCACGGGCACCCACGTGCCGATGCTCTGACCCGTGGCGAACGCGTCGGCCGCCTCCGTCACGTGGTCGGCAGGTAGCTCGGCCAGGTACGTCGCCACGAGTTCCTGCCGCTCACGCCGTGCGGTCATGCTCTCCACTTCCGTGATGTCGCACCTGGGACGCCCGAGCGCGGATTTGTCCTAGTGCATCCCGCGCCCACCGGCGACGATCAACAGCTCGCCGGTGATGAAGTCGGCATCGGTCGAGGCCAGGAACGCGGCCGAAGCGGCAACGTCCGCAGGTGTGCCCCAGCGCCCCAGCGCCGTCTCGGCGAGGATCCGTTCGTGCACCTCCGGGTCAATGTCTTCCATCATGTCGGTCCTGATCCAGCCCGGGCAGATGGCATTGACCCTGATGTGCGGCCCGAGGGCGAGCGCCATCGCCTTGGTCAGGCCGTTCATGCCGGCCTTCGAGGTGACGTACTCGGTGAAGCGCATCGCCGAAGGGTGGTACAGGCCCGAGTTCGACGAGATGTTGATGATCGTGCCGGACTGCTGCGCCAGCATGATCGGGGCGACCTCCTTCGAGCACAGGTAGGCGCCCTTCAGGTTGATGTCGATCGTCCGGTCCCAGTCATCCTCGGTTGTCTCCAGGACGCCCTTGGTGACCATCACCCCCGCGTTGTTGACGAGGATGTCGATCCGCCCGAAGCGTTCCATGGTGGCCCGAACGAGGCGCTGGACATCGCCGCTCCTTGACACGTCGGCCTGGACCGTGAGGGCGCCAACCCCCGCGGCCTCGATCGCCCGGGCGGCCGCGGCGGCCTCCGGCTCCTTCGAGACGTAGTTAATGGTGACGGCGGCGCCCTCGTCAGCGAAACGCTGGGCGATGGCCAGGCCGATCCCGCGGGATGAGCCGGTCACGATTGCGACCTTGCCCGCCAGTCGTTGCTCGCTCATGGTGCTTCCTCCTAGGGTTCAGGTGCCGGCCGCGGCTCCGGACTGGACCACAGAGCGCACGCCCGCCACGATGTCATCGACCTGCGGGACGGATGCTTTCTCGAGTCCGAGGTTGAACGGGATCGTCGTGTTCCAGCCGGCCACCCGCACGATCGGAGCGCGGAGATGGTCGAAGGCCCGCTCGGCCACGATCGCCGCGACGTCGCTGCCCACGCCACCCCGCTTGATCGCCTCCTGGGCGATCACCAGCCGGCCGGTCCGGCGCACCGAGTCGAGCACGCAGTCGACATCCATGGGCACGAGCGTCCGCAGGTCGATGACCTCGGTGGAGATCCCTTCTGCGGCGAGCAGCTCGGCCGCCTGCAGGCTCTTCACGACCATGTGCGACCAGGCGACCAGGGTGACGTCCGATCCCGAGCGCTTGATGTCGGCCTGGCCGAGCGGAATGAGATAGTCCTCGGCGGGAACCTCGCCGTCGGTCATGTACAGCAGCTTGTGCTCGATGAAGATCACCGGGTCATCGTCGCGGATGGCGGACTTCAACAGGCCCTTGGCATCGCGGGGGGTCGCGGGCATGACCACCTTCAGCCCCGGCACGTGGTAGTACAGCGCCTCGAGGCTCTGCGAGTGCTGGCCGGCCAGCGAGTTCCCGGTCCCGCCCTGGGTGCGCACGACGAGTGGGACGCGGCCCTCTCCGCCGGACATGAAGCGGTATTTGGCTGCCTGGTTGACCACCTGGTCCATCGCCTGCAAGAGGAAGTCGATGAACAGGATCTCCACGACCGGGCGCTGGCCTGCGATCGCCGCTCCGGCGCCAAGCCCGACGAAGCCGGCCTCGCTCAAGGGCGTGTCGATGACCCGGCCCGGACCGAACTGGGCAAGGAGCCCCTCGGTGACCTTGTATGAGCCGCCCCGCTCACCGATCCCCTCGCCAACGCAGAACACGGTCGCATCGCGTTCCATCTCTTCCTGAAGAGCGGCCCGGAGGGCCTCCCGGTATTTCATCGTGACCATGTTCCTTCCGGCTCGGGTGAGCCGACGGGCCGGCTGCCTCGTCCGTCGGCGCTGGTCTGGACGGAGGTCGGCGCTACAGCGTCGCGACCTCCGCAAGAAAGTCTTCGACCGATGGGTTCGGGCTGGCAGTGGCGAACTCGACGGCCTCGTCGATCAGGCGCTCGACCCGTTCGTCGATCAGCGTGATGGCGGCTTCGTCGACACCGGCCCGGGCGAGGCGGGCGCGGAGCACGATCAGGGGGTCGTGGGCCTTCCAGCGCTGGAGCTCCTCGGGCGGCAGGTAGAGGCCCGGGTCGTTCACGTGGTGGCCACCATGGCGGTAGGTCAGGCACTCGACCAGCGACGGCCCCTCGCCGGCTCGCGCTCGACGCAGGGGTTCCTGCATCGCGCCGTAGACGATCGCGGCATCGTTGCCGTCGACGGTCACCCCGGGCATGCCATAGCCGGCGGCGCGCTGGGACAGGTGTTCGACGCGGGCCGAGTCCCGGATCGGAGTGGAGACGGCGTACTGGTTGTTCTCCAGGACGAAGATCACGGGGAGGTCCCAGATCGCTGCCAGGTTCATCGATTCGTGCCAGATGCCGTTGGCCGACGAGCCGTCGCTGCAGAATGCCACGACGACTTCGGGACCTTCTCGCTGCTTGATCGCGAGCGCCGCCCCAGCGGCAATCGCCAGTCCGCCACCGACGATGCCGTTCGCCCCGAGGTTCCGGACCGATCGACTCGCGACGTGCATCGATCCGCCCCGCCCCCGGCAGTACCCGGACTCCTTGCCGAACAGCTCCGCCATCATCCGCCTGGGCTCGTGCCCCTTCGCCAGCGCATGCCCGTGACCGCGATGGGTGCTCACGATGTAGTCATCGGGCTCGATGGCGGCCATCGCACCGACTGCGATCGCCTCCTCGCCCAGGTAGGGATGGAAGTAGCCGCGGATGTTCCCCAGGCGGTACTGCGCGATGGCCTGTTGCTCGAACCTTCGGATCGTCTCCGTCATCTCGTACATGGACAGGAGCAGGTCCGCCCCGATCTCGCTCATTGTTCGATGGTCTCCCTTGCGCTCGCGAATTGATCAGTATTCGGGAACGACCCGGCCGGCCATCACGTCCAGCTGGATCTGCTCCACCTCTGCGCCGTCGATCGAGGCGGTGACCGCGCCGAGCACGCCGGCGTCGACGCTCCGCCCGACAAGCACCGCCCGCGTGTCCCGATCACCGACCCGTTCGCGAACGGCCGGCGAGAGCGGCCGATCAAGCACCCCGTCGGGCCACCTGACCCGCATCTCGTCGATCGTCCACACGGCGGCATCGCCGTGCCCTTCCCCAAGCAGCCGGGCGATCTGGACGCCCATGGCCGGCAGCAGGTGAACATCGGCCCCGCTGAATTCCAGGGAAGTCAGGAGTTGCTGGTCGGCCGAATGGCGGTCGACGATGACCCGCAGCGGGTGCGAGTCCGTTCCCGTCGACGTATAGAACACCCGGTGCCCGGTGTTGTAGGTGAGCGGCGGGAGTTCGACGACGACCGAATCATCCGGACTGCACAGCTCCCCGGCTGCGAAGCTCGACATCGCGGCGAGGTGGCAGCGTCCTTCGCGAACTGCCTGAAGACGCTGTCGGGATCCCCGCACGAAGACGAGGAATACCTCCATCGACTCCCGGGTGAGGATCTGCTTGATCGCGGTCGCGAGCGCCTCGTAGCGCGGCGACGACGCGAGCGGCAGGGCGATGACGAGCGGCCGCCCGTTCTCCGCGACGGCCCACAGCCGACTGAGCGACCGCCCGATCATGAAGGCTCCCCGGCGCCCTCGCGTCTCGATGTCGACCGTCCCGGCCTCCTCGAGCCGCCCGATCGCGAAATGGATCGACGAAAGGCTCGAGTGATGCTGGCGGGCAAGCTCCCGGACCGTCGGCAGTCGGGTCGGTGGCTCGGCCGCGGTCAGGAACTGTCGAGCGAGGGCTGGCACGATGTCGGCGACGGCTCGAGACCGATTGCGTTCGTAATTGCCAAACACAATCCGAGGATACGCCCTGAGCGTCCGGGGGTCCAGTCCTCGATGATCGGGAGCTCGGAGAATGTCAGCGCTGGGCACCGAGTGGCGACCTCGACACCCTTCTCGGCTCGGGTCCCCGCGCTTGACATGCCAGCCTACAATTCCTTTGTTCTGAACTCCGAAACAGAGACCGTGGAGGCGGCGACGCGTGGTCAGCCGAGTCACGGCCCGCCCGAACTCTGGTGAGGCCGGGAGTGGTCACGCGCCAAGTCACAGGCGGACCGGCACACCCAGGATCGGGAACGGACGGTTACTGGCCGGATCCCGAGCCGTCCAGCTCAGGTGCTCTCCAACCGCACGTCATCCGTCGGGGTAGGCGGGCGGGGAGCCGTCGGACTCAGGGCACCGGCCAAACTCAGATCGCCCAGAGTCGAACGAATCGCAAAGGAGCCACGTACATGGAAAAGCGCTTCGTGGGCAAGGTTGCCCTGGTTACCGGCGCGACGAGCGGGATCGGGCAGGCCACGGCCGTCCGCCTCGCGGCCGAGGGGGCCGTCGTGGGCGTGAACCAGCGCCCGACGGGCGATCCCAGTGTCACCCTGCAGTTGATCAAGGATGCCGGCGGCGAGGCGTTCCCGGTGATCGCAGACATGCGCGTTCCGGCGCAGGTGATCGCGATGGTCCACGAGGTCGCCGAGAAGGCTGGCCGGCTCGACTACCTCGTGTCCAATGCAGCGATCAATCCATTCATGCCCTGGGACAAGACCACTGTCGAGGACTGGGACGAGCTCTGCGAGACGAACCTGCGCGGGACCTGGGTGGTCACCACAGAGGCCGCCAAGCAGATGGTCAAGGAGGGCCACGGCGGCGCCATCTGCTGCGTCAGCTCCATTTCGGCCCACGTTGGTTCGCCGTTCCAGACCGCGTACTGCGCGACCAAGGGCGGGATCTCCATGTGGGCGAAGGCCCTCGGGTCTGTCGTGGGTGTCCATGGGATCCGGGTCAATGCGGTCGAGCCAGGCTGGGTGCTGACGAAGATGGCGGCCCCGATGTTCGACGATCCGGCCGCCGTGAAGTACTACGAGGAGCGGATCGCGCTGCATCGGCCGGCCGAGCCGAGTGAGCTGGCCGCAACCATCGCGTTCCTGCTGTCCGATGACTCGACCTACGTGACGTCCGCAACGCTGCTCGTCGACGCCGGCTTTATCGTCAACGCGGAGCTGTAGGGCTTCGGGCGCCCACGAGGAGGGTTCTGTACGTGGCTGTGAAAGTCGTCATGCCCCAGGCGGGCCAGGACCTGGAGACCGGGACGGTCAAGCTCTGGCTCAAGGCCGTGGGCGACACCGTGGCCAAGGGCGAGTCGATCGTCCAGATCGAGACGGAGAAGATCACCCTCGATGTCGAGGCGCCGGCCGCGGGGGTCCTCCTGAAGATCCTCGTCCCGGATGAGACGGAGACAGCGATCTTCTCCACGATTGCGATCATCGGCCAGCCGGACGAGGACATCTCCGGTATCGAGTAGGGCGTCATGCCCGACTGTCAGGGCAGTCGGGCCGCCCAGCTGGCCGCTACTCCTGAACGGCTCGAGATAGCGCCTCTTCCGACAGGTCGCCGGCGGCGGAACGCTCGAGGACGGCGCGCACGGCGTGATCCCGCATGACGAGGACCCGGTCGGCCAATCCGCTGAGCACCTCCAACTCCGACGAGACCAGCATGACGCCTGTGCCGTGCGCTGCCAGCTCGCGCACCTCCATGAGGATCTCGCGCTTCGAACCGACATCGACGCCGACCGTGGGGTCGTCGAGGAGCAGGACCCTCGGTGAGGCCGACAGGTTCTTGGCGACAACGACTTTCTGCTGGTTGCCTCCCGACAGGGTCTTCACCGGCGGCTGGAGCCCCTGCGTGCGGATGCGGAGCTGCTCCACGAAGGAGCCGGCGGCGGTGTTCGCGGCGCGGTCGTCGACGAAGCCGCCGCGCGCATAGCGGGTCCAGGAGGCCATCAGGATGTTGTGGCCGACGGAGTGCTCCCGTACCAGGCCGGCCCTCCCCCGGTCCTCGGGGACCAGGGCGATCCCGACGCGCAGGGCGTCGGCCGGGTTGCGGATGTGGGCCGGGCGGCCGCGGAGCTCGACCGTCCCCGCATCCAGCCGGTCGATCCCGAAGATCGCCCGCAGGAGCTCGCTCTTTCCGCTGCCGAGGAGACCGGCGACCCCGAGGATCTCGCCCGCCCAGAGCTCGCAGGACACGTCATGGACGCGGCTGTTGCGCAGGCCGGCGACCCGTAGAAGCGGCGGCCCCGTGCGATCCACGTCGCGTGCCTGGTAGGCGAGTGCGCTCTCGAGCGACTTGCCGAGCATCGCCTCGATCATGGTCGAGAGGGTCACCTCGGAGGTCGGCCCGGAGAGCGTGACGTTGCCGTCGCGCAGCACCGTGACCCGGTCGCAGATGTCCACGACCTCGTTGAGGTGGTGCGAGATGAAGACGACGGAGATGCCGTGCGTCGTGAGGTTGCGGATGGCTTGGCTCAGCGACTGGATCTCCGTCGCGGAGAGGGAGGCCGTGGGCTCGTCGAGGATGAGGATGCTCGCGTCCTGGGAGATCGCCTTGGCGATCTCCACGAGCTGACGCGATCCGACCGGCAGGTCCTCGACCAGGCGGTCCGGGTCGATGTCCGCCCCGACCCGGGCGAGGGCCGCCTGCGCGCGTCGTCGCACCTCGCGGTCGTCGATCAGTCCGCTCCGGCCGGTGGGCTCACGGGCGAGGAGGATGTTCTGGCCCACCGACATCGATGTGATGAGGCTGAACTCCTGGAACACCATGGCGATGGCGCGCTTGCCGGCCTCATCCCGGCCCCGCACGACTGCCGGCGTCCCGTTGATCTCCAACTCCCCGGCGTCGCCCGCGTAGACCCCGTTGAGGATCTTGACCAGCGTGGACTTGCCAGCGCCGTTCTGGCCGACGAGCCCATGCACCTCGCCGCGGTGCAGGGTGAAGTCGACGCCGTGGAGGACCTCGACCCCGTGGAACGACTTGCGCACGCCGCGCGCGGCCAGCGCGACCGGTCCCGTCGTCGGGCCGACGGGCGCCGTGGGCGAGGCGGTCATCGCCGCTACCCCTCCGGCGCTTCGCGGAGGCTCAGGGCCACGGCGACGATGATGATGACGCCGCGGGCGATGTCCTGCTCGGTGATCGAGAAGCCCATCAGGATCAGGCCGTTGTTCAGGACGCCCATGACCAGCGAGCCGAGGAGGGCGCCCATGATCGAACCGCGCCCGCCGGCCATGCTCGTGCCCCCGATCACGGCGGCCGCGATGACCGTGAGCAGGTCAGTCTCGCCGAGGGTGTACCGGGCGCTGTGCAGGCGACCGACGTACAGCAGCCCGGCGAGCGACGCGGTCACCGAGCAGATGACCAGCGACGCGATCCGGATGCGGGCCGTGTTGATCCCCGAGTAGCGCGCCGCGATCCGGTTGCCGCCCGTAGCCAGGAGCTGGCGCCCGAACGTTGTCTTGCGGTACACGAGATGGGCGACGAGGAGAACTGCAATGGTCCACACGAACAGCGTCGGGAAGGGCCCGATGTTGCCGGACCCGAAGACGAACGTGTAGTTATCGTCCAGGACGGGCACCGGCTGGAGGTTGGTGATCCAGCGCGAGAGGCCGCCGATGATCCCGCCCATGCCCAGCGTGATGAGGAACGAGGGAACCCGGAGCTTGGTCGTCAGCAGGCCGTTGGTGAGCCCTGTGATGACTCCCACGGACAGGCCGGCCGGCACCGCGACGAGCGCGTTCATGTCGCGCAGGAGGACGGCCGTGACCATGGCGGTCAGCGCGACGACCTGTCCGATCGAGAGGTCGATTTCCCCGGCCGACAGGGCGAAGGTCGTGCCGAAGGCCATCACCGAGACGAAGGCGGTCTGGCGCAGCACGTTGAGCTGGTTGTCGATGGTCAGGAACCCGTTGTCGCGCAGGGTGACGGCGAAGAACAGGAAGATGCCGACGAAGCCGATGTAGACGACCGCGCCGCTCGGCAGGCGCCGCGGGATCCGCAGCCGCCCCCTACCCGGGACGACTGCGCTCTGCCCGTCGCTCATGTGCTACCACTCCTGCGCAAGGACGCGAGAGCGCGCGCGGACCTGGTTCGGTCCGCGCGCGCCGTCATGACCCGATCGGTCGGTGGACGGTCTACTGGCCCAGTGCCTTCATGACGTCCGCCGGCGGAGTTGCGTGGAACCCGTCCTGCCACGCCTGGACCAGGTTGTCCCTGGTCACGGCGAGGGCAGGCACCACGATGAAGGGCGGGACGTCGACGCCGCAGCGCTTGAGCACAGCGGCCTTCACGGTGTTCGCACCTTCGTCATAGGTGTGCTCGATGGCGGTCCCGTAGTAGTTGCTGCCCGCCGTCGCCATGATGACGTCGTTCGCGGCGTCGAGGTCGTGGGTGACGACCTTGACGTGCTTGTTGTTGGCAGCCTGGAGTGAGGCGAAGACCCCAGCGGCGGCGCCGCTGTAGGAGATGTAGATCCCGTCAAGATCCGGGTGCTGGGTGAGCATCGCGTCGGTCGCCGCGCCCACGGTGGCCGCGTCGGTGAAGCCGGCCCAGGCCACGTTCTTCATGTTGGGGTACTTCTGCGCCATCTCGGCGAGGAAGCCCTTCTCGCGGTTGTTGCTGTTGTAGAAGGCGACGTCCAGCTGGATGAAGCCGTATGTGCCCTTCTCGCCGAGCGCCTTCGCGAGCAGGTCGGCCGCGTCCTTCCCCATCCGGTAGTGATCGCCGGTGCTGATCGTGACGTACTCCTTGCCGGCGGTCCAACCGTCGACGGGGTTGTCGTAGAACACGATCGTGGTGCCGGCGTCGACGGCGGGCTTGTAGTCCGCCTTCCCCGCTACCGGGTCGACCGGGATGGTGACGAGGATGTCCGGCTTGCCGGCCATGACAGTCTCGACGGCCGCGGCCTCCTTCGCGGGGTCGAAGTCCGTGGCCGCTGTCATGGTCACGTTGATCCCGTACTCGGCGGCCTTCTCACGGACGCCCTTTTCGATGGCCGCCATCCAGGTGTTGCCCGACAGCCCGTTGAGGAAGGCGAGCTTCAAATGGGCGTTCTTGATCTGCGTCACACACGCGGCGGTCGGATCCGGGACGTCCGCCGCGTTCGTCGAATGCTCGCCGTTCGGCCCCGGCGTGAAGCCGGTGAGGTCGACGGACATGGGATCGAAGCCCTTGAAGATGTCGCTCTGCGCCCAAGCCTGGGGCGCCGCGCTGGGGGCTCCGGTCGCGGGGGCTGCGGCCGTCGGGGCCGCGGCCGTCGGGGCCGCACTCCCAGGGGCCGCGCTCCCAGGGGCGGCGGTCGCCGTGCTCGAGCAACCCGCGATGAGAGCAACGGTCGCCAGCGCCGTGATCAGTTTCCGCGAACTTCTCATGTGCGTACTCCTCCTCGCCAGTCCTGGACGACGTAGCGGTCGAGTCGCCGGTCGGCCACTCGTTCCGCGATCGTCAGTCGTTGTAGGTGTCCACCTCGAAGGACGAGAACCCGTGGTCCACATTGGTATCCCCCACGCCGAAGTTGAAGCCGATGCCCGGACTGCCCGCGTCGTAGGTGTCGTCCGTTGCGGATATCACCTCCACGCCGTTGATGAACCCCTTGAGCACGTTGCCGACGATCGTTGCCTCCACCAGGTCCCCATCCTTGACGCCGTATTCCGGACCGATGAGCTTCTTGAGCGACGTGAAATCGGCGATCCTCCCGTTCCAGCGCACGATCTCTGCGTAGCCACCCTCCGTCTTGAGGCAGCGCCAGAACACCTCGTAGCCCGTGCATCGGTGCGCTGTGATCGTGCTGCGCAGGCGGATCTCGACTTCCTGGAAGTACTCGTCCGTCGGGTTCCTGCTGAACACCGTCGCCTTCCCGTGCTGGTTCTTCCCCCAGGTGCCCGCAAGCACCGCGGTCGGATCGTCGTAGTCGCCCTCGGGAAGAGCGTCGTCAGGGGTCGCAGACTCGAGGTTGCCTTGCTCGACGCGACGTTCCGCGACGCGCATGCGGGTCCGCCCGCCGTAGGCCACCCCGCTCCTCGTGACGACGTCGACCCAGGCCAGCCCATCCGTCCCACCGTTGATCCACATCCCGCCCTCCGAGATCGGATCCTCGTCGAGCTCGAAATGTGTGCTGTACGACCGTACTGAAGCGACCCTGGATCCTCGTGGGTCCATCGGCTGGGCTGTCATGGCGTTCGCTGATCTCCTGTCTGGCACAGATCCGAGAAGGGCCTTGCTCGGACCGGGACGGGGCCATCCCGTTTGACCGTTTCGTACCACTGTTTGCAAACAGAGAACAGAACGAGTGTAGTGCCGGTTCGGCGCTCGGGTCAAGGTTAGAAACGGCACGTCGGGCGAGCCACGCCGACCGCGCGCGGCGGGCATCTGCGTTCACCGACCGGCCCGGGCGAGAGGGATCGGCATGCCTCGATCGACGTCAGGGCGCCGATGTGTGCCGATGGCCCGTTCCGTTCCAAAGTCAGAAACATTTCGCTATTATTGGGGCAGTCTCACGTGTCCGAACGCGCCGTGCATGCCCAACGGCTGAAGGAGCGACCAGGATGAGCCTCGTAGGGATCGACCTTGGGACGAGCTCGATCAAGGTGGTCGCCTATGCCGCCGACGGGGTCGTGCTGGCGGAAGCCAACCGGGCGGTGCCGGGCTATCGCCCCGAGCCGGGCCATTGGGAGGTCAATGTCGTCGAGCACCGCGAGGCATTCCGGGCCGCCCTGGCCTCGGTTGGTGCGGACCCGCAGGTCAGGCTGGATCCGCCCGTCGCGGTCTCCTTCAGCTCATCCGGCCGGGAGGTGTTCCCGGTTGCCCAGGACGGCACGCCGCTCGGTCCGTGCCTCATGACGCCCGACATCCGCGGGGACGACGTCGCCGCGGAGACGGCCGCCCGGCGGTCACCCGAGGACTGGTTCCGCCTGACCGGGCATGTCCCCCGGCGGATGGACCCGGTCAACCGGGCGCTGTGGTGGCGCAAGACCGACCCCGGGGTGGCCGCGAACGCGCGCTGGTTCATGAACTGGCACGAGTACTACTCGCTCCTCCTGAGCGGCCGAGCGGTCGTCGACTGGAGCGACGCCGGAACGTGGGCGACGTACGACGTGGCCACGGCAAACTGGTCACCCGAGCGGATCGACGAGACGGGGATCGACCCGAGGTGGCTGCCCGAGATCCAGCCCAACGGGACCCCGATCGGGACGATCCTGGGCCAGGCCGCCAGGGACTTTGACCTGCCCCAGGACACGCTCATCGTCACCGGCGCCTACGACGCCTACGCCGCGGCAGTTGGCTCGGCCGCGGTGGATCCGGGCTTCGTCGCGCTCGCCTGCGGGATGTGGCAATCGTTCACCATGCCGGTCCTGCCCGGCTGGCCCGTCGAGCTCGTCCACGACGGGATGAACGTCTTTCCCCACCCCGGCCCGACTGGCTTCGGGATCCTGGCCACGGACCCGAACGGGATGAGCGTGATCGACTGGGTCCGGGATCTCGTGCACCTCTCGATCCCGGAGCTGGAGGCGGGGTTGGCGGCCGCCGGCCCGGGACCGGGCCACGTGTTCGCCGATGCAGCATTCACGCCGCTCCCCCATGTCTTGGCGATCCCGGGCTTCGGCGGCACGTTCTCGGGCGTGACCCTCGCGTCGACCCCGCTGGACATCGTACGGGCCCTCCTCGAAGGGATCGCCTGCGAGTTCTCGCTCAGCCTCGATCGCCTCCGGAAACGGGGCGTCGAGGCGACCCTGATCAGGGCCACCGGCGGCGGCGCGAAGAATGCCTGGTGGCTCCAGCTCATGGCCGATGTCTGCGGGATCCCCATCGAGGTCGTCGCGCAAGATGAGCCGGGCGCCTTTGGCGCCGCGATCCTGGCCGGCGTTGGGGCAGGGGTGTACGGGTCCGTGTCTTCGGCGGTGGCTCAGCTCGTCACGGTCTCTCGGCGCTTCGAGCCGGACAGAGAGCGGGGCGCACTCTACGCCGGGGTGCATGCGCGACTCGCCGCAGGCTGACGGGAGGAGCCAATGAGACCAGTCGCAATGTCGACCCCGCTCCCGTCCGCGCTGACGGTCTCGACCCCGGCCCTGGTCGTGGACCTCGACATCTTCGAAGCCAACGTAGCGGCGCTGGACGCGCTCCTGCGCGGCACCGGCAAGACGGTCCGCCCGCACGTCAAGACGCACCGGACCCCCGAGCTCGCTCGGCGTCAGCTCGGCGGCTCGGTCACGGGCCTCACCAGCAGCACCGTGGGCGAGGCAGAAGCCATGGTCGACGCGGGCTTCGACGACCTGCTGGTGGCCAACGAGGTCGTCGATCCGGCCAAGATCGCCCGCCTCGTCGCCCTCGCCGACCGGGCCAGCATCACGGTGGCCGCGGACGACCCCGAGCCGGTCGCTGCCCTCTCGCGCGCTGCCACGGCGGCCGGCGTGACCGTCGGCGTGCTCATCGACGTGGACATCCTGCTCCACCGCTGTGGGGTGGGGTCCGCCCGGGACGCCATCGCCCTGGCCGGCCAGATCGAGCGCCTGCCCGGCCTGAGGCTGCGCGGGATCATGGGCTATGAAGGACGTCTGCGCCTGACCGACGACGACCGCAGCGGCAAGATCGCCGGCGCCTACGCGGCCCTCGCGGAGACGGCCGCTGCCCTGCGCGACGCCGGCTTTCCGGTCGATGTCGTCTCGGCCGCCGGAACCTCCACGCTCCGGGAGGCGCTGGCCGACCCAACGATCACCGAGATCCAGGCCGGTGTCTACGCACTCATGGAGCCTGAGCTGCTGATCATGGACCTGCCCTTCCGCTGCGCAGCGGTCCTCAGGGGCACGGTCATCAGCCGCCACCCGGGCCGGATCGTGCTGGACGTGGGCCGCCGTGTCGTCGGCATGGAGTACGGCCCGCCGGTCCCGGTCGGGTTTGCGGTCCAGGCGATCTCCATCGGCGACGAGCACGCCACGATGATGATGGAGGATCCGCTGCCGCCCCTCGGCAGCCAGCTCGACCTCACGCCGGGCCAGGTCCGCACGACGTTCAACCTCCACGACCACGTCTGGGTAAGCCGGGGCGACAGCATCGTCGACCGCTGGCCGATCACCGCGCGTGGCAGCTCCCAGTAGACGCTGCCCCGGCTGAATTGGGCCAGACAGCCGGGACACGAGAAGGAGAGACCCCGATGCGAGATCCGGCGCCGGTCATCGTCGAAGCTCACGACCACGTCCGCGACCTGTATGGCGCAGCGCTCGGCAGGAGCAAGTACGACGTCGTCACTCCGGCACTCATCGTCGACCGCGACGTGCTGCGCTCGAATCTCTCGTTCATGGAGGCCCGCCTGCCTGCTCTCCATGCGCGCCTGCGCGGCCACGTGAAGAATCACAAGAGCCCACACATCGCCCGGATGCAGCTCGAGCACGGCGCATTCGGCCTGTGCGCCGCGACGGTCTGGGAGGCGATCGTCATGGTTCGGGCGGGCGCCGACGACGTCCTGATCGCGAACCAGCTCGTGGTGCCCCAGAAGCGCCGCGCGGCCGCGCTCCTGGCCCGTGAGGCAAATGTCCTGGTCAACGTGGACGACATCGGCGATGCCGAGGGACTCTCGGCCGCCGCTGTCGAAGCCGGCACGACGCTTGGTGTCCTGGTCGAGGTTGACACCGGCATGCACCGGGCCGGGGTCGACTCTCCCGAAGAAGCGCTGGTCGTTGCGCAGCGGATCCAGGCGTTGCCCGGCCTGCGCATGGACGGGCTCTCGGGTTACGAGGGTCATTGCTCGATGGAGATGGATCGCGACACGCGCCACGAGAAGCAGGCCGTCGCGATGCGCTACTTCGTCGAGGTCGCCGACTTCCTCGAGGCGAACGGCGTGCCCTGCCCGATCCTTTCGGCAGCCGGGACCGCGACGGCGTTCTGGACCGGGGCGGATCCGCGGATCACCGAGCTCCAGCTGGGCTCATACGCGGCGATGGACGACTATCACTACCTCATGGAGCCGAGCTTCAAGAAGGCGACTTCGGCGGTCGTGACGGTGATCAGCCGGCGCAAGGACCGGATCGTCCTCAACCTCGGCAAGAAGACGTTCGGCGCGGCCGACGTCGCGGGGATCCCGGCCTACCCGCGGATCATGGGCCACGAGCAGCTGGTTCCCTACCGCTTCGACGAGGAGCACGCGACCTACGAGGCGGATGCCTCGTGCACCCTGAAGGTCGGCGACGTGGTTGGCTTCCACCTGGGTTACACGCCGTTTGCGGTCAACTACTTCGACGCCTACCACGTGGTCGAGAACGACAAGGTGGTCGATATCTGGCCGATCATTCCGCGTGGGCCGCTCCATGGCGGGCTGCTCACGATGCTCGAGGCCGGCCGCTGACCAAGCCGAAGCGCCGCCAGCCGCGACGGGCGTGGCTCAGGCGTCCGACACAACTGGCCCGGGGTCCCGCGACACACGGCCAACGACCGGGTAGTTCGGGTCGTGGTAGCCGTAGGTCGACGCATAGCCCGGCGGGACGAGACGGTCGACCAGCGCTGAATCGTCGGCGTCGAAGTCATGCTCCAGCGCGCCGAGGTACTCGGTCCACTGGTCGAGCGTTCGCGGCCCGGCCAGGACGGCCGAGACCAGGGCATTGCCGAGCAGCCAGTTCAGGGCGAACTGCCCGGTGGTCATGCCCTTTCGCTCTGCGTGCTCGCGCAACTGCTGGGCAATCTGGAGGGACTCGTCGCGCCACTCTCTGAGCATCAGGTCGGCGTCGTTCCGACCAGCCCGGGAATCCGGCGGGGGTTCCGCCCCGGGACGGTACTTGCCGGTGAGGACGCCGCGAGCGAGCGGACTGAAGGGAATGACCCCGAGGCCGAAATGGGCAGCAGCGGGCAGGAGCTCGACCTCAGGCAGGCGGTTCAGGGCGTGGTAATAGGGCTGGAGGGCGATCGGCGTCGGGATGCCCAGCTCCCTGCAGATGGCCACGGCCTCGGCGAGCCGCCAACCGCGGAAGTTCGACAGGCCGAGGTAGAGCACCTTGCCCGCCCGGATCAGGTCGCCGACGGCCTGCAGCGATTCACGCAGGGGCGTCGTCTCGTCGTCGCGGTGGAGATAGTAGAGATCGACATGGTCGGTGCGCAGCCGCCGGAGGCTCCGTTCAATCGACGCCTGGATCTGGCGGCGGTTGGTACCGTCCTCGTTGGGCCCACTGCCGGTCCGAGAGCCGACCTTGGTGGCGATGACCCACCAGTCCCGATCCGAGGCCAGCAGGTCTCCCACGATCGCCTCCCCCTTGCCGCCGGCGTAGGAGACCGCGGTGTCGATGAAGTTGATGCCCGCATCCCGGGCAGAGCCGACGATCAGGGCCGCTTCGGCTTCGTCCGTGCGCGATCCGAACAACATCGTGCCGAGGCAAATCGGCGACACCTTGAGGCCGCTGGCTCCCAGGACGCGGTAGTTCATCGTGGCCCTCCTGCGGTCCCTAGCCCTGGAGCGGGATCCCCAGCTCATCGAGCGAATCGAGCAGCTCCTGCGGATCGCGGTAGACTCGGAAGGCTCCCGCCTGCAGCAGCTCGTCGACGCCGTATCCCCCGCTCAGAAGCCCGACGCTGAGCATGCCGGCGCGGCGCGCGGCCAGCAGGTCCCAGACGGCGTCGCCAACCACGTAGACCTCCTCGCGCCGGACACCCATCCGCTCCTGGCAGGCGAGGAAGAGGTCCGGCTCGGGCTTCGCTCGCAGCACGTCGCCCCGGCTCACGACGATTACGTCCGCAGGCAGGCCCAGGACCCCCAGCGACGCGTCAATGTCGGGGTGCCGCCCGGAGGTCGCGATTCCGAAGGGCACGCCATTCTCGCGCAGCCAGCCGACCAGCTCACGCGCGCCGGGCAGGGGCCGGCGCACGGGCAGGAGGGCCTGGTAGATCTCGCCGTGACGTTGCTGCAGCCGCTCCTGCTCGGCCGCTGAGAGCGACCGCCCGATCTCGCGCGCGAGGGCGCGAGCGGACAGCCCACCGCTCATGCCGATGCGCCGATGGACGAGCCAGCCGGGAACTTCCAGGCCCGCCTCCGCGAGCGCCTGCTGGAGGGCCAGCACGTGGGCATAGACCGTGTCGACGAGGGTGCCGTCGAGGTCGAAGATGAACGCACGCACGCCTGTAAGTCTGGCACGTCGGTTCCGCCCTGCGCCACCTTGCCCAGGTTCGCTCTGCCTGCTAGACTGAGCAAACATTCACGACTGAGCAATTGATCGCCGCAAGCGAGGGCGCCGTGCGTTTGCCAGCCGACTTCCGGCAGGACGATTTCGAGCTCCTCGCACGGATCGCCCAGCGCTACTACATCGACGACCAGACGCAGGCGCAGATCGCCCGGGAATTCGCGCTCTCGCGTCCGAAGGTGCAACGTCTCCTCGAGCGGGCGCGCTGGTCGGGCATCGTCGACATCCACATCCAGGCTCCGCCCGGGCTCAACCTGGACCTCGAGCTCGAGCTGCGCAAGGCGTTCCACCTGACCGACGCGATCGTTAGCCCGTCACGGGCGGACGCGCAGTCGCAACGGGAGGCCGTAGCACGCAGCACGGCGCACTACCTGGTCCAGCACCTGCGCGATGGCACGCTCGTCGCGGTGGGCCATGGCCGCGACACCGGGGAGGTGCCGCGCTTCTTCCATCCTGCGCACGGGCTCGACTGCACGTTCGTCAGCGCCATGGGTGGTTCGCCACGCGCCGACGCCCCCACGAACCCGAACGAGATCTGTCGGGCGCTGGCGGAACGCTGCGGCGGTCATGCCGTGAGCCTGTATGCCCCCGCCTACGTCGACAGCGCCGAGATGCGCAACCGCCTGCTCGAGCAGGAGGCGGTCGCGCACACGCTGGCGGTCGCCGCGCAGGCGAGCGTCGCCCTGGTCGGGATCGGGGGCACGGACGATGGCTGCACGATGGTCCGCAATGGCTGTCTGTCCGTTGACGAGATCGCCCGGCTGAGGAGTGAGGGCGCCGTGGGAGACGTCCTCGGGAACTACGTGGACGTCGAAGGCAGGTTGATCGAATCGCCGCACCGGCTGATTGCCCTTTCGCTTGAGCAACTCGAGCGGATCGAGACGGTGATCGCGGTGGTCAGCGAAGTCGAGAAGCCGCCCGCCATCCTGGGGACCCTGCGGGCGGGGGTCATTGACGTGCTCATCGTGGACGCGGGCAACGCCCGAGCCGTCCTCGACCTCGACGAGGCGTCGAGGTCAACCCAGCACCTGCCGACGGCGCCGCGCCGTGACGCGCGCCTGGCGGGCACCCAGACAGCGTCGCAGCGGAGGTAATTCCAGTGCCGATCGTACCTACCAAGGAGATCCTGGATCGTGCCTTTGCCGCGCGCTACGGCGTGGCCGCGATCAACGTCTTCAATGACCTCACGATGGAGGCCGTGCTGGCCGCCGCCGAGGAGTTGCGGGCGCCCGTCATCCTCCAGACATCGGTGAAGCACGTGAAGATGACCGGAGTCGATGCCATGTACGCAATGTGGCGGGCGTACGCCGGCCACGTATCGGTCCCGACGGCCCTCCACCTCGACCACTGCCCCGAGCGCGAGGTCATCTCCGCATGTCTCGCCAGGGGTTGGAACTCCATCCTCTTCGACGCCAGCAAGCTGTCGGTCGAAGAGAACAAGCGCCAGTGTGCTGAGGTCGTCGCCGAGGCCCGCCGCTATGGCGCCAACGTCGAGGGCGAGATCGAAGGCTTCAAGCGGACCGAGGAGATGACCGGCGACGAGGCCGAGCACGTCCAGACGTTGGAGACAGTCATCGACTTCATCAAGGTCACGGGTGTCGACGTGTTCGCGCCGGCCATCGGCAACGCCCACGGGACGTACAAGGCGGCACCCAAGCTCGACTCACAGCGAGTCACCGACATCGTCGAGGCGACCGGCCTCCCGGTTGCCCTGCACGGCGGCACCGGCATGACCCCGGAGCAGTTCAGCGACCTCATCGCCCGGGGCTGCGCCAAGGTCAACATCAGCACCGCAGTCAAGATCGCCTTCATGAAATCCGGCTACGACTTCATGACCGAGCGCCCGGGTGACTACGACCCGCCCAAGCTGTTCACCGCCCAGCGCGCCGCCGTCATCGAGATGGCCAAGTACCACATCCGGCTCTTTGGCAGCGAAGGGAAGGCCTGGACATGAACGCCCTCGTCTTCGACTGCGATGGCGTCCTTGCCGACACCGAGCGGTACGGTCACCTGCCGGCCTTCAACGCGACCTTTCGAGAGGTCGGGCTCCCACTGCAGTGGTCGGAGCAGGACTATGGCCGCAAGCTCCAGATCGCTGGCGGCAAGGAGCGCATCGCCAGCGAGCTGACGCCCGAGTTCGTCCGGGCCAACGGCCTGCCGGCCGACCCGGACGCGCTGGCCGCCGAAGTTGCGAAGTGGCACAAGCGCAAGACTCAGATCTACACCGAGATGGCGGGCACAGGCATGCTCCCGCCGCGGCCCGGCATCACCCGGCTGATCCGCGCTGCCCAGGACGCCGGCTGGCTGATGGCCGTTGCCTCGACATCGGCCGAGCCTTCGGTGCGGGCCATCCTTGGCAATGCCGCGGGTCCCGAGCGTGCCGCCCGGTTCGACCTGGTCCTGGCCGGCGACTGCGTCCCGAACAAGAAGCCCGCCCCCGACATCTACCTCCTCGCCGTCGAGCAGCTCGGCGTCGACTCCGCCGAGGTCCTGGTGATCGAGGACTCGCGCAACGGCCTCGAGGCGGCGGACGCGGCCGGCCTGCGCTGTCTGATCACGGTCAACGGTTATACGGAGCAGGAGGACTTCCGCGAAGCGATTCTCGTCGTTTCGTCCCTCGGGGACCCGGATGGAGAGACGACGACGATCATGGCCAATCGTTCGGCCGCACGGCCGGGCGCGTTCGTCGCGCTTGCTGACCTGGAGGCCTGCCTCGCCAGGTAGCTCCGACCCGCGCCCCTTGCCGGCAATTGACTGAGGTCCGCATGATGAAGGCGTCCCTCGACGACCTCGCAACCGAAGGAGTTCCGCATTGGCCAAACCCGTGGCGATCGGCAGCGACGAGGCCGGCTTTCAGCTCAAGATCCTGATCTCTGGCCTGCTCCGCGAGGAAGGTCTGGAAGTCACTGATTTCGGCTGCGAATCCGAGGATCCGGTCGACTACCCCGATGTCGCATTCGCGCTGGCGAAGGCGGTCTCCCGCGGTGAACACGACCGGGGCATCCTGATCTGCGGCACCGGGATTGGCATGGCGATCACAGCCAACAAGGTTCCCGGAGTGCGGGCGGCGCAGGCCCACGATCCCTATTCCGCCGAACGCGCCCGCATGTCGAACGATGCGCAGATCCTTGCCCTGGGCGCCCGGGTGATCGGCCCGGAGCTGGCCAGGTCGATCGTCCGAGCCTGGCTTCGGGCAGAATTCGCCGGAGGAAACTCGGCGCGCAAGGTGGACAAGATCACGGCGGGCGAGGAAGCGCTGGGGCGGGTCGGGCAGGCCGACTGACGCCCGGCAGCAAGCGGGAGGAGCGGACGTGGCCCAGGGACCCGAAAAGCGAAGCGGGGTCTTGAAGAAGCTCCTCAATGACCCGTTCGATGCAGTCGACGAGATGGTCGAAGGCTTCGTCGCCGCTCATGAGGATCTGGTCCGGCTGGTCGGTCCGCGGGTCGTCTGCCGCAAGGCAGCCGAACGGACCAAGGTGGGCATCGTCACCGGCGGTGGGTCGGGCCACGAGCCGGCCTTCCTCGGCTACGTTGGTCGCGGATTGGCGGACGCGGCCGCGATCGGCAACGTGTTCGCCGCCCCCTCCCCCGATGTCTGCCTCGAGGCGATCCGGGCTGCGTCAGGCGGCCTGGGCGTGCTCCTTCTCTATGGCAATTACAGCGGCGACATCCTCAACTTCGGGATCGCCGCCGAGCGCGCGGCAGCCGAGGGGATCGCGACCCGGACCGTCGTGGTCACCGACGACGTCGCGTCCGCTGGCCGTGTCGAGGTCAACAAGCGGCGGGGCATCGCGGGCGACGTCTTCGTGATCAAGTGTGCCGGCGCCATGGCTGAGCGAGGCGCCTCCCTCGACGACGTCGAGCGCGTCGCGCGCGACGCCAATCGAGCGACTCACAGCATGGGCGTCGCACTGTCCGCCTGCGAGGTGCCGGGCTCGGAGCGCCTGTCGTTCGAGCTGGCAGATGACGAGATGGAGATCGGGCTGGGCATTCACGGTGAACCCGGCGTTCGGCGCGGCCCGCTGATGACCGCGGACGAGATCGCGGCGATCCTGGTCGAGGCACTCCTGGCCGATCTCGATCAGCCCACGGGCAACGACCTGGCGCTCCTGGTGAACGGCCTGGGAGCCACCGCGCGTCTCGACCTGTACGTCCTCTACCGGGCGGCTCGGCAGGGACTCGAACGCGCCGGCAATCGGGTCAGCCGGAGCCTTGTTGGCGAGTACGTCACCTCGCTCGAGATGGCCGGTGCGTCGGTCACGGTCACGACCCTCAACGCCGAGCTCGCCGAACTCCTCGACGCGCCGGCTCGCGCCGTCGGATTCGTGCGGTGAGCGATTCACTCCGGACCGCGATCCTGGCCGCAGCGTCGGCTGTCGACGGCGCCCGCGCTGAGCTTGGTGTCCTTGACGGCGCGGCCGGCGATGGCGACCACGGGATGACGATGAGCATCGGGGCGCGGAACGTTCGGCGGCGACTCCAGGCATCGGATCGCACGGCGCCCGCGGACGTGGTCCGCGAAGTCGCCCTTGGCATGAGCGACGTCGGTGGCGCCATCGGACCGCTCTATGCCACCGCCCTGGATGCGATCGCGGCCGTACTCGAGGCCGCCGGTCTCGGCGCGACCGCGGATGTGCCCCTCCTGCGCCGCTGCGCCGAGGTCGCCGAGCAGGCCGCCTCGAACCTTGGGCACGCCCAGCCCGGTGACAAGACCGTGATCGATGCCCTGCACCCCCTCGTCGTCGCGCTGCGTGATGCCGAGGCGCGGTCGGTGGACCTCAACACGGCGATCGGCCTCGCGGTTCAGGCCGCAGCTACGGGCGTGGAAGCCACGACCGACATGGTTGCGCGCATTGGTCGTGCCAGCCGGCTCGGCGAACGCAGTCGGGGCATGCCGGACGCGGGCGCCACGTCGTTCGCCATCGTGGTTCGCGCCCTGGCGGCTGGCTAGGCCCGACACGTAGCCAGCCCCATCGACGGCATCAGACCCGGGGTGCTGCCTCGTCGGCGGATCGCGCCGCGGCCAGCTCATCCTGCCATCGGTAGTCCGGCTCGTAGCCCAGCAGGCGGCGGGCCCGCTCGATCGACAGGAGCGTCTCACGGCCCTCGACCGGGTGGCGCAGGGGAACCGAGGGGAAGACCTCGGCCATGAGCCCGGCACTGGCCCGCACCATCACCGTGTCGGCCGCCGCGACGATGCATACCTCCGCACCGGTCACGTCCGCTTCCAGTCCCCGCCGGACGGCCTGGGCGACGTCGCGCACGTCGACGTAGCCCCACAGGTTCCACTTCCGGATCGACGGGTCGTCCTGCCACGTGGGGAACCGAGCGTAATCGTCCGGCTCCATGATGTTCGAGATCCGCAGGCCGACGAAGGGGATCCCCGTCCGGCGGCTGAACTGGACGGCCATCGCCTCGCCCACCACCTTCGACAACGAATACGAGCTCTCGGGGCGGACTTCGATCGATTCGTCGATCGGGGCGAACAGGGGCGGGTTGTCGAAGGGCAGGCCGAGGACGGTCTCGCTCGATGCCCAGACCACGCGCTGGACCCGATGCGCCTCCGCCGCCGAGAAGACGTTGTAGGTGGACAGGGCGTTGATCCGGAACGTCTCCGCGGGGGAGCGCAGCTCGGGGGCCGGGATCGCCGCGAGGTGGACGATCGCGTCCGCTCCGGAGGTCAGCTCGAACGCCTGACCCGGGTCGGTGAGGTCGGCGACGGCGCACAGCCCGAAGTCGCTGCCGTCGTGCCGGACGTCGACGTTGAGGACATCGTGGCCGCGTTCTCGCAGGTGTCGGACGGCCCACCGCCCCGCCTTCCCGCTGCCTCCCGTGACCACGATCCGCATCTCGTCAGCCTAGCGCGTCCTCGGCGCGAGGGCGGCGTTCACCGACCAGTCGGTGGCGAACGGCCCCATCGAGCGTCCGCTTCGCTGCCAAACGGCACTTGTTCCATTGGCCCGTGGGGACGATGCTGATGGCGAAGCGCAGGGGGCTTCGAAGCGCGGACCATCCAACGGCCGCCCCGGCCGCGCCGAGCCACTGGCGGGACCGACCCGCGCCGAGCGGAGGCTGCGGCCATGTCGCCGGTGCTGGTCCTCGCGGCAGTCGTCATCGCCGCCCTGGTGATCCGGGCGCTCCTCGAAGCACTGCTCTCGGGGCGGGGACCGCTCGGCCGATAGGCTTGGCGGTTCGGTACTCCCGAGGATTGCGGTCCTGTCCGGCTGCGACGGCTGATCAGGCCGAACGCACGCGAAGGCGAGGCCGGGATGACGCCCGGTGCAACCGTCGGCTGAGCGCCTATCCTTGGCAGGATGCGACCGATCCCACACCCGTTCGACCAAATGATCGCGGGCGAGGCGATCTCCGTCGAGGAGACCGGCTCGGACCTCCTGGGCCGGCGCCTGTTC
The DNA here is from genome assembly GCA_017881915.1 of Chloroflexota bacterium. Classification (GTDB taxonomy): domain Bacteria; phylum Chloroflexota; class Limnocylindria; order Limnocylindrales; family CSP1-4; genus Palsa-1033. The sequence continues at coordinate 40,813 of JADGQK010000005.1, forward strand.
ACCAAGGATCTTGCGTTCAGTGCGACGGAGCGGGTCGAGCTTGGCCTGCGCGGACTCCTTCCAGATCGCGTCCTGACGATCGAGGAGCAGGTCGGTCTCGAGGTCGAGCACATCCGGCGCAAGACAGACGATCTGGAGCGCTACATCGGGCTGGCGGCCCTCCAGGACCGCAACGCCACGCTGTTCTATCGGGTGCTGGCCGAGAACCTCGAGGAGTTCCTGCCGATCGTCTACACGCCCACCGTGGGTCGCGCCTGTCAGCAATTCAGCCACATCCTGCGGCGCACCCGGGGCGTGTGGATCACCCCCAGTGACCAGGACCGGGTCGCGACGGTTCTGCAGGCGGCGCCGTTCCACGACGTCCGGCTCATCGTCGTGACCGACAACGAACGAATCCTGGGGCTGGGCGACCAGGGAGCCGGCGGGATGGCCATCCCGATCGGGAAGCTCGCCCTGTACACGGCCGTGTCAGGGATCCATCCGGCCGTCACCCTGCCGGTCTCGCTGGACGTGGGCACCGACAACCGTGCCCTGCGCGACGATCCGCTCTACGTCGGGCACGCTGAACCTCGCCTGCGCGGGCCCGCCTACGACGCGCTCGTCGAGGCGTTCGTCGAGGGCGTCGAGGCCTCCTGGCCGGGCTGCCTCATCCAGTGGGAGGACTTCAAGGGGCCAAACGCCCTGCGGATCCTGGACCGCTATCGAGATCGCGTCCTGTCGTTCAACGATGACGTCCAGGGGACAGCGGTCGTCGTCCTGTCGGCGATCCTGGCAGGCCTGGGCCACCTCGGCCGCCGCTGGGCAGACGAGCGGATCGTGATCGCCGGTGCCGGAGCGGCAGGTATCGGGATCGCCCGTCTGCTCCGACTCGCGATGGCCCGGGCGGGCCTTTCGGCGGGAGCCATCGCGCGCTCGCTCGTCCTCGTTGACTCGCACGGCCTGGTCCACGACGGTCGGGTCGACCTCGAGGAGCCAAAGCGAGCCGTGTCGCTGCCGACGGCCGTCGCCGACGACCTGGGGCTGATCCAGGATGGCCGCGTGGTGGTGTCCCTCGAGGAGGTGGCGGCCGCCATCCGGCCGACGATCCTGGTGGGCACCACGGCCGTCGCCGGGGCGTTCACGGAGGCCGTGATCCGGTCTCTTGCCAGCGAACTGCGACCGATCGTCCTGCCGCTCTCCAATCCGACCGCGCTGTCGGAGGCCACCCCGGCCAATGTCCTCGGCTGGACGGACGGCCGCGCCCTCGTCGCGACGGGCTCGCCGTTCCCACCGGTTTTGCTGCCGGAGGGCAGGCGCGAGGTCGCCCAGGCGAACAACGTATTCGTCTTCCCCGGGCTCGGCCTCGGAGCGATCGTGGCGGAGGCCCGTGCGGTCACCGACGGGATGCTGCTGGCTGCCGCCCGCGCCGTCGCTGCGGCGGTCTCGGATGATCGGGTTGCAGCCGGGGCGCTCCTGCCGCCCATCGCCAACCTCCGGGCGATCGCCCGGGATGTCGCCATCGCCGTGGCCGAGGAGGCGCGCCAGGCAGGCGTGGCCGGACTCCGGGCGGAAGCGGACATCGTGGCGGAGGTCGACGCCGCCATCTGGTGGCCGGCGTACGTGCCGTACAGCCATGCTCGCGAGCCCCACCTCGAACGTCGCCGCAGGGTCGCCGGCTGACATAATCCGCGCGTGCGACCATCCCTGACCGTCCTCGACCTGGCGCTCATCGAGCGGATCCTCGATGAGGCGCTGCGGGTCCTGGCCGAGATCGGCATGGAGATCCGCGGGCCGGCCATGCGCCAGCTCCTGATCGAGCGCGGCCTGCCCCAGGACGCGAACGGCCGGATCCTCTTCCCCCGCGACGTCGTGGAGAAGGCCATCGAGTCGGCTCCCAAGTCGTTCTGGCTGTACGACCGGGAGGGCGCGGCGCACGCCGACCTTGGCGGCGACCGGGTCCATTTCGTGCCCGGCTCGAGCGGCCTGAAGGTCCTCGACCATCGGACCGGCGCGGCCCGCCTGGCGAATTCGATCGACTTCGTGGAGTACGTCCGCCTGTGCGACGGGCTGTCGAACATCGCCTACCTCGCCACCGCCTTCTCGACGAATGCGGACATCGAGGCCCAGGTCTCCGACGCCTGGCGCCTCTACCTGTGCCTGACGAACTCGCGCAAGCCCGTTGTCTCCGGTGCGTTCACCGAGCACGGCGTGCCCCGGATGGTGGAGATGATGCAGTGCTTCCGGCGCGACCGGGCCGACCTCATCGCTCGCCCGATGAGCATCTTCACCGTCACCGCGACGGGCAACTTCCGCTACGGCGAGGACTCCTGCCAGAACATCATCGACTGCGCCGAGGCGGGCATTGCGATCGAGATCGTGCCGGTGACGCTGATGGGCCTGATCGCCCCGGTCACGATCGTCGGCGCGACCGTCTTCCATACCGTCGATGTCCTGGCCGGGATCACGATGGCCCAGATCGTCCGGCCAGGCACGCCGGTCCTCTTCGGTGGCGCGCCGGCAACGTTCCACATGAAGATGGCCAGCTCGCCGATGGCGGCGATCGAGGCGCTCAAGCTCGATGCGGCCTACGTCGGCGTAGCGAAGTCGCTGGGCCTGCCCTGTCAGGCGTACATGGCCCTGTCCGACAGCAAGGTCCTCGATGCGCAGGCCGGCGCGGAGACGTTCGGGAGCGCCCTGCTCGCCGCCCTGGCCGGCGTCAACTCGGTGTCCGGGCCCGGGATGCTCGACTTCGTCCTCGTGTTCAGCCTGGCCAAGCTCGTCTTCGACGACGAGATGTGCGGTCAGGCGCTCCATTTCGTACGCGACGCAGCCCCGCTCGACGACCTGCCCACGACCGAGCTCATCCGCCAGCTCATGGCCGACCAGCACCTGATCATGGCCGATCACACCCTGGCCCATTGGCCGGCTGAGCTGTACCTCACGGGCCCCGTGGTGGACCGCGACAATCGCGAGAACTGGATGAAGCAAGGGGCGCTGGACGCGCATCAGCGGGCGAACGCGGAGGTTGACCTGCGCCTGGCGGCCTACCGCCCGATCGAGACGGATCCGGCGATCGACCGGGAGCTCCGCCGGATCATCCGATCGGGACTCGGTGAGCAGGAGACGCTGCCCTACATCCCACCCGCGCCCGAGCCGGTCGCGATCCTGTCGGCCGCCGACCGGCGCCGCCCCAACCGCCGGCGGGGAGCCCTGACATGACCGCCGACCGGCGCGTCGGATGAGTGCTCCGCGGATCCTCGCGATCATCGGATCCGGGGAGACCGCGCCCACGATGGCCAAGGTCCATCGGGCGCTCTTCGAGCGCCTTGGGCCTGAGCCCGTCGCCGCCGCCATCCTCGACACCCCCTACGGCTTCCAGGAGAATGCCGACGAGCTGAGTGCCCGGACCGTCCGATTCTTCGCGGAAAGCGTCGGTCGCGAGGTGACGGTCGCCTCCTATCGGTCTCGTGACGTCGACGCCCTGACCGCCGCCACGGCCGTTGCCCGGATCCGCGAGGCACGCTACCTGATGGCCGGGCCGGGTAGCCCGAGCTACGCCCTCGGCCAGTGGGCCGGCGGGCCGATTCCCGGCGCACTGGCCGACCGGCTTCGGGACGGCGCCATCGTCACGATGGCCAGCGCGGCAGCCCTGACCCTCGGAACGGTCACGATTCCCGTCTACGAGATCTACAAGGTGGGGGCGGATCCGAGCTGGCTTCCGGGACTCGATCTCCTCGGACCGGCGACCGGCCTGCAGGCCGCGGTCGTCCCCCACTATGACAACGCGGAGGGCGGCAACCACGACACCCGCTTCTGCTACATGGGTGAGCGCCGGCTGCGCGTCCTCGAGCAGCAGCTGCCGCCGGGCACGTTCATCCTGGGCGTTGATAGCCACACCGCGCTCATGCTCGATCTCGAGCGCCGGACCGCAACGGTTGCCGGACTCGGCGGCGTGACGGTCCGGGTCAATGGCCGGGGCACGGTCTTCCCGAGCGGGAGCGAGGTGGGTATCGAGGTCCTGGCCGATGTCGCCCGCGACCTGGCCGCCGGCGAGACGGTCGACATCGGCTGGGAGCCCGGCGCCGGCGTTCCGCGACGCCCGGATCGCACCGGAGGGCAGGCACCCCGAGCGACAGAGTCGCTGCGCGACGAGATGGCCGAGCTGGAGGGGGCGTTCATCGCTGCCCTCGGACACGGCGAGGGCCGAACGGCCGTGGCGGCGCTCCTCGAGCTCGACTCGGCGATCGAGGGGCGGATCCGGGCCGGCGAGGACAGCCCCGACCTCGACAACGCACGGTCCACGTTCCACGCGCTCATCGCCCGCCTCGGCGAAGCCGTCGGAACCGGCGCTGCCGATCCGCGGGGCATGATCGAGCCCTTCGTCAAGGCCTTGATCGCCCTGCGGGCTCGAGCCCGAGAGGCCAGCGACTGGGCAACGGCAGACTTCATCCGCGAGCAGCTCAGCGCTGCCGGCGTGGAGGTCCGCGATGACGCCGCGGGCTCCAGCTGGGTCCGGGCTGGATCAGCGCCGTCCTGACCCGCCGGCGGCGGTGTGACCGATGGCTCTGGCGGCGGACGGCCAGGCGTGCCGAGAATCACGACGCTACGCGGGCGCGGCGATCGCTGGACCGCGCGATCGCGTCCGGTCTCAGCCGAAGCAGGTGATCACATGAAGGCCGTCGTCGTCTACGAGTCGCATTGGGGCAACACGGCCGCGATCGCGCGAGCGATCGCGGACGGCATCGGACCCGACACGCGGGTCCTCACCACCGACGAGGCGTCCGGCCCGGAGATCGCCGATGTCGACCTCCTCGTCGCGGGTGCACCCGTCCTCGCCTTCGGCCTGCCCTCCGAGCGCATGCAGGAAGCCGTCGCGGCAACCGCGGGCGAGGCACCTGCACCACCAGATGTCTCGCACCCGTCACTGCGCTCATGGCTCGCGGCGCTGCCGCCTGGTCGTGGCCGCGCCGCGGCGTTCGAGACGCGCGTGCGCTGGTCGCCAGGCGGCGCGACCGGGGCCATCGAGCGCGGGCTGGAGCGCGCGGGCTACCGGGCCGCGGCCGAGTCGGGCAAGTTCATCGTGAAGGGCCGCTACGGTCCCCTCCGCGACGGCGAGTTCGAGCGCGCTCGGCGCTGGGGAACGGAGCTCCGCCAGGGCTGAGGGTGCTCAGCGCGAACCGTCCGGGGCGCGATCGAACCTGATCCTCCTGCCGTCGGGCTATCCTCGTCGATATGGCCGACCTGAAGCCCGAGCAGATCGTCGCGCTGCTCGTTCCGATCATCGTGATCCAGGTCGGGCTGATGATCGCCGCGCTGATCGATCTCGAGCGCGACGAACGACAGGTTCGCGGCGGTAACAAGCTGGTCTGGGCGCTGGTGATCGTCTTCGTCAACCTCCTCGGCCCGATCGTCTACTTCGTGGCCGGACGGGAGGAGGCGTGACTGCGCCCGTGCCCGCCGCCGTGACGGCCGTCCCGACGACCGGGCCGGCGATCGAAGCCCACGGGCTCACCAAGCAGTTCGGGCGGATCCTTGCCCTCGACCGGCTTGATCTGATGGTGCCCCGCGGCTCGATCTTCGGCCTGCTCGGCCCGAACGGGGCGGGCAAGACGACGACGATCCGGATCCTGACCGGACTCGCCCGACCCACCGCCGGCAGCGCCTCGGTCGCCGGGGTGAAGGTGAGCCTGGATCAGCCGGAGCTTCAGCGCCGCCTCGGCTACCTCGACCAGGATCCGCGCTTCTATGGCTGGATGACCGGGCGAGAGCTCCTCGAGCTCGTCGGCCGGCTGCACGGGCTCAGCGGGCGGGAGCTCCGAGCGCGGGTCACGGAGATGCTCGAGCGGACGGGCCTGAGCGCGGTGGCCGGGCGGCGGATCGGGGGCTACTCGGGCGGGATGCGCCAACGACTGGGCCTCGCCCAGGCCCTCCTTCACCGGCCGCAGCTCCTCTTCCTCGACGAGCCGGTCAGCTCGCTCGACCCGGAGGGACGGCGCGACCTGCTCGAGCTGATTGCCGGCCTGCGGGGCGAGGCGACGGTCGTCTTCTCGAGCCACGTCCTCTCGGACGTCGAGCGGATCTGCGATCGGGTCGCGATCCTCGACCGGGGACGCCTCGTCACGGAAGGCCCGCTCGAGGAGTTGCTGGCCGCCCATGCCCGGCCGATCTACCGGCTCATGCCCGCGCCCGGGCAGGACGCCCTGGTCGGTGACCTCGTCGCTCGGCTGCGGGCGGCCCCCTGGTCGACCGAGGTCTCGGTCAGCGTCGGCCTCGTCCGGGTGACGGTCTCGGATCCGGGCCTGGCCGCGGGTGCAGTCCTGCCCCTGGTCGTCGCCAGCGGCGTGGTCCTCGAGTCGTTCGAACGAGCCCGGCCCACGCTCGAGGACGTCTTCCTCGAGCTCGTCGGTCCCCCCGCTGCAGACCAGCTCGACGGCCGCGGCTTCGTCCGGCCGCGAGAGGTCGCGGACCGATGAGCGGCTTTGCGGCCCTCCTGCGCAAGGAGCTGCTCGAGCAGTGGCGGACGATGCGCCTGCCGCTCGTCGCGACCGTCTTCCTGCTGGTTGGCCTGTCATCGCCGCTCCTCGCCCGGTTCACCCCGGAGATCCTCAGGGCCGTCGGGGGCGACCAGTTCCAGATCGTCCTGCCGACGCCAACGGCCGCGGCTGCCTACGACCAGCTGGCGAAGAACCTGGGCCAGTTCGGGGCGCTCGTTGCGGTTCTCCTGGCGATGGGCTCGGTCGCCACGGAGAAGGAGCGCGGCACGGCGGCCCTCATCCTGACGAAGCCGGCGAGCCGGGGTGCCTTCCTCCTGGCGAAGATCGTCGCGATCGGGACGACCCTCGGCATCTCGACGGCGATTGCGGCCGCCGGGGCGTGGTTCTACACGTTGATCCTGTTCGAGCCGCTGCCGCTCGGCGGGTTCGTGGCCGCGCTGGTCCTGCAGTGGCTCGCCCTCGTCGCCTATGCCTCGATCACGTTCCTGGGCAGCACGCTGACGCGCTCGGCGCTCGCGGCGGCCGGGCTCGGAGTCGCGGCGTTCATCGTCCTGGGGATCCTGGGCATCGTTCCGGCAATCGGGCGCTACCTGCCGACCGGCCTCGGCGCACCGGCCCGTGCCCTGGCGCTCGGCCAGCCTGGCGTGGACGCCCTCGGCCCGACGGTCGCGTCGGTCGCTCTGATCGCCGGTCTATTGCTCATCGCCTGGCTCGCCTTCCGTCGCCAGGAGCTGTGATGCGTCGACTGTTGTTGTGGATGGCCGGCAATGGCTGGCTTCGCCAGCGGATCCCGCGCCTGCCGATGGCCCGGCGGGCGATCCGTCGGTTCATGCCCGGCGAGGATCCGGAGGCGGCACTTAGCCAGGCCGAGGCGTTCCGGGATGAGCACATCGGCAGCCTCTTCACCCGCCTCGGCGAGAACGTCGTCCGGATCGAGGAAGCGGACGCGACCGCCGAGCATTACCTCGGCCTCCTCGACCAGATCGCAGCCCGGGGCATTCCGGGCGAGCTGTCGGTCAAGCTGACCCAGCTCGGCCTCGACATCGACGCCGACCGGGCCATGCGCCATGTCGAGCGCCTGGTCGAGCGGGCGGCGGACGGCGGCGGCGTCCTCTGGATCGACATGGAGGGCAGCGCGTACACCGAGCGCACGGTGGCCCTCTACGAGCAGCTCAGGGCCAGGCACACGAACGTGGGCATCTGCCTGCAGGCCTACCTGCGCCGGAGCGCCGCCGACGTGGCCCGCCTCCTGCCGTTGGATCCGGCGATCCGCCTCGTGAAGGGCGCCTACGACGAGCCCGTCGCGCTGGCCTACCGGACGCGCGGCGCGGTCAGCACGAACTACGCCGCGCTTTCGATCGAGCTGCTCGCCGCGATCGCCGCGGGCCGTCCGGTCCGCCTTGGCCTGGGCACCCACGACGTGGCGCTCATCGAGCAGCTCGCCGCGCACGCGACCGCGCTCGGCCTCGGGCACCAGGCGTTCGAGGTCCAGATGCTCTACGGAATCCGCCTGGCGGAACAGCGCCGGCTCGCGGCCGAGGGCTACCGGGTGTCCGACCTGATCGCCTACGGAACGGCGTGGTACCCGTGGTACATGCGCCGGCTGGCCGAGCGCCCCGCGAACGTGCTCTTCGCGCTGCGCCAGATCGTGGGCTGAGCCGCTTCGGGCGGTGGGCCGTCGCATCCGCAACGTCTGGCCCTTGTGGACCACGCCTGGCGGTGCTAGACCAGACGGGCATTGGAGGTGCCGCCATGTCCACCAAGGCTGGAGACCGGATCATCATCGAGTCGGAGAAGGTCGGCAAGCCGGCCCGCGAAGGCGAGATCCTGGAGCTGATCAAGTCCACGCTCGGCCTGCGCTATCGCGTGCGCTGGGCCGACGGGCACGAGAGCACGTTCCTGCCCGCCGCCGGCAGCGCCCGGATCGTCCCGGCCCGAAAAGGCAAGCCTGCGTAGGTCTCCCGGCCATGACCACGAAGGACTACGAAGAGGCGCTGGCCCGGCTGTACGTCGAGCTGGTCAAGTGGCAGGAGTGGGTCCGCGCCGAGGGACTCAAGCTGGTCGTCGTCTTCGAAGGCCGCGACGCGGCCGGCAAGGGCGGCGCGATCAAACGGATCACCGAGCCGCTCAATCCCCGCTTCGCGCGGGTCGTGGCCCTGCCCGCTCCCACCGAACGGGAGCGGACGCAGTGGTACTTCCAGCGCTACGTCGAGCACCTCCCGGCCGCCGGCGAGATCGTCTTCTTCGACCGCTCCTGGTACAACCGCGCGGGCGTCGAGCGGGTGATGGGCTTCTGCACCGACGACGAGTACCAGGAGTTCCTGCGTTCGTGTCCGGAGTTCGAGCGGATGCTGGTCCGCAGCGGCATCCTCCTGATCAAGTACTGGTTCAGCGTGAGCGACGCCGAACAGGACCGCCGGTTCACCGCCCGGATCGACGATCCAACGAAGCGCTGGAAGCTGTCGCCGATCGACCTCGCCTCGCGGGCACGCTGGCTCGACTACTCAAAGGCCAAGGATGAGATGTTCGCCCACACGGACATCAAGCAGGCGCCCTGGTGGGTCGTCCGTTCCGACGACAAGAAGCGGGCCCGGCTCAACGTGATCAGCCATCTCCTCTCGCAGGTTGCCTACGGGGACCTGACGCCGGAGCCGGTCACGCTGCCACCGCGCCAGACGCAGAGCGGCTACGTCCGCCCGCCGCTGGCCGACCAGACGTTCATCCCGGAGGTCTTCTGACGGGGCGTCGCGGGGAACGAAGGGGTTCCGCGGGGATTGGGGGTCGTCAGCGCCAGAGCCTGCCGTAGGGGTGCTCGCCCACCAGCAGGCGTCCCGCGGCGAACCGGTCCAGGGCATAGCCGGCGATGTCCACGGTCGTCGCGCGGCCGTCGAGGATGAGCTCCGCGAGGCAGGCCCCGACGGCCGGCGCGGTCTTGAAGCCCGTGCCCGAGAACCCGCAGGCGAGGAAGAACCCATCCGGACCGGCCGGGCCCAGGATCGCGCGCTGGTCCGGGGTGATCCCATCCTGGCCCCCGTGGGTCGTGCGCAACGTGCCATCGGCCATCCAGGGGACCCGGGCGCAGACCCGGGCCACCATCTCCTCGAGGGCCGCCGAGCCCAGGGCCGCGAGAGGCCGCTCCGGTGACCCACCGATCTCGTTGCCGCTCTCCAGGCCGACCAGCATCGTCTCGCGGCCTTCGGACCGGAAGTACACCTCGTTGATCTCATCGATCACGATCGGGAAGTCGGGTCCGCGGCCGGCGGGCAAGCCGAAATAGGCGGTCGGGTGACGCCACGCCTGGACCGGGACCTCCAGCCCGACGGTCCGGGCCAGCTCCTGCGCCCAGGCGCCGGCCACATCTACCACGACGGGAGCGGCGAACCGACCACGGTTCGTTTCGACTCCGACGACGGCCTCGCCCTCCACCAGGACCGAGTCCACCCGGCAGCCCTGGATCAGCACGGCACCGCTGCCGCGAGCCGCGGCCAGGAAGCCGGCCGCCGTCCCGGACGGATCCGCGTACCCGGAGGCCGCCTCGTGGGCTCCGACCGTGATGTCTTCCGTCACGGCGCCCGGAACGAGGCGGGCGACCTCGGTCGCGTCCACGACCCGGGTCTCGATCCCGAGCCGCCGCTGCATCTCGACGTTGGCCCGCAGGTCAGCGGCCAGCGCTGCGGGAACGAGCTGGAGGAAGCCGGTTTGCACGAAGCCACAATCACCGGCACCAACGAGGTCCGCCCAGTCCCGGAAGTACGGGAACGATGCCCAGGCGAGCTGCGACTCGCTTTCCAGGTCGTAGTGCATCCGAACGAAGCCAGAGGAACGGCCGGTGGCGCCGGCTGCGATCGTCTCGCGTTCCAGGACCAGGACGCGCGCACCGCGTCGGGCCAGGTGGAAGGCAAGGCTGGCGCCCTGCACGCCGGCACCCACGATGATGACGTCGGCCGTCCCGGTCATGTCCTGGGAACCTCCTTCTTCACATCGAGGAACGGGAGCGCCGCCGTCCGTGCCGTCCAGCGCGAGCCATCCCGGGCGACGATCTCGAGGGGGGTCCCGGCCGCCGAGAGCTCGATCGGTACCCAGACGTAGCCGATGTTCCTGCGCAGGCGCGGCGACCAGATGAGATCGGTGATCTGGCCAACCTGCTCGCCACGGTGGAGCGCCGGACGCTTCTCGGAGATCTCGAACGAGAGCGCGTCGCCCTCGACCTCGATGCCGACGAGCTTGCGGCCCACACCCTTGACCCGGATCTCCTCCAGGGCGGCCTTGCCGATGTAGTCGGCTGCCTGGGGCTCGACCAGGCGCTCGAGGCCCATGATCTCGAAGGGGTTGTTGGCGATCGTCATGTCCGAGCCGTAGTTGAAGATCCCGGCCTCGATCCGGCGCGCCTCGCACGGCGCGATCGGGCGGATGTCGTGCGGTTTGCCCGCTTCCATCACCCGGTCCCACAGGTCGCCACCGCGCGACGGATCACGCAGGTAGATCTCGTAGCCGACCTCTCCGGTCCAGCCCGTCCGGCTGATGACGACCGGGATGCCGTCAAGCTCGGTCGTCAGCGTCCAGTAGTACTTGATGTCAAGGACGGCATCGCCGAAGAGCGTCCGGAGCACGTCCCTGGACCTGGGGCCCTGCACCTGGATCGGGTAGATCTCGGGCTCGCGGACCGTGACGTCCAGGCCGGAGTGGACGGCGACGCCCCGCGCCCAGAGCCCCGCGTCGCTATCGGCGAGGGCAAGCCACCAGCGGTCCGCCTCGACCCGCAGGAGGACCGGGTCGTTGACGATCCCGCCGTCCTCGGCCGTGATCAGGACGTACTTGCCCTGGCCGACGGCACATTTGGTCAGGTCGCGGCAGGTCAGCGTGTTGACGAACGCCGACGCGTCCGGGCCGGTGATCTCGACGATCCGTTCGACCGACACGTCCCACACGGTCACCGCGTTGAGGAGATGCCAGTACTCCTCGATCGGGTCGGCGTAGTAGCCCGGCAGGTACATGTGGTTGTAGATGTCGTAGGCGCTGCAGCCGGCCGCGAGCGTCTTCTCGAAGAACGGCGAGCGCCGATACCATGGCCCGAAGTAGAGGGTGCTCGAGGTGGCGTGATCGGCGGGGGGAACCACTGCCATGGGGGCCTCCACGTGCGAGAACTGGACCGGGACCAGGCGCCATCGTACGAGCGACGACCCATCCTGCGCTGGACGCGTCCCACCCGGCGCGTCGGACGGAGCCGATGAGGTTGGTCCAGTCCGCCAATTGGTGACGGATGGCTCTTCGCTCGGCGCCCCACGGCGCTCACGATCGGACAGGGTCGACTCGCACCGCGACAAGCGACCCCAACGAGGCCGCAGCGCCCCCGGGCCGACCGAACGCGCCCTGGAAGGAGACCCGATATGCATGTCCTGGTTGCGTACGCGAGCCGGCACGGTGCCACCCAGGGGATCGCCGAACGGATCGCCGTGGCCCTGCGGGGGGCCGGCCTCGACGTCGAGGTCCGGCGGGCGTCCTCGGTCAAGAACCTGGCCGAGTACGACGCATTCGTGATCGGGAGTGCCGCCTACATGTTCCACTGGCTGAAGGACGGCCTGCAGCTCGTCCGCCGCAACCGGGCGATCCTGGCCGGCAAGCCCGTCTGGCTGTTCAGCAGCGGCCCACTCGGTACCGAGGCGATCGATGCCAAGGGCCGGGACCAGAAGGTCGCTGCAATGCCCAAGGAAATCGCCGAGCTCAACGAGGCCATCAAGATCCGTGACCATCGGGTCTTCTTCGGCGCCTACGAGCGGGATCGCAAGCCGATTGGGATCGCCGAGCGGTTCGTCGCGCTGATGCCGGCCGCCCGGGAGAGCCTCCCGGAGGGCGACTTCCGGGATTGGCCGGAGATCGATGCGTGGGCGGCCTGGATCGCCCGGGATCTCGAGCTGGCGGTCCGGGAGTCGGCCTCCGCGAACGCGTCCTAGCTGCACAATGAGCTGACGACAAGCTGCCGACGCCCGACCAGAGGAGGACCGGATGGCCTACGACTTCGAGGTATCCGACGTGCTCCCGGCGACACCCGAGGCGATCTATGCGGCCTGGCTGACGAGTGACGGCCACAGCGCGATGACCGGCTCGCAGGCTCGGGTCGATGCCCGCGTTGGCGGGGAGTTCGAGGCGTGGGACGGCTATATCAGCGGTCGCACGCTCGCCCTCGAACCAGGGCGGCGGATCGTCCAGTCATGGAGGACGGCTGAGTTCTCGGCGGCCGACGAGGATTCCCGGATCGAGGTGCTACTGGAGCCGCTGGCTGGGGGAACGAGGATCACGCTCCGGCACACGAACGTGCCCAACGACCAGCGTGGCTACGAACAGGGCGGCTGGCAGGAGAACTACTTCGACCCGATGCGCGCGTACTTTCGCGGGCGCTGACGGCGTGCGGACTTGATGTGCTGACGCCGGCCATCCCCGACGGGCCCCTGAGCGCGGCGGGGATCTTCGTCGACAGGGGTACCCCGCGACCCGGTACCACTGCGTGGCGTTCGGGCCGTGGGGCGACGCCCAACATGGGTCCATGACCCTGCGCGATGCGCTTCGACCACACCGGGTCCGCCCCGGCATGCTCCGAATCAGCGGGGCGATCGTGCGGCCGCGCCGTCGGAACCCACCCAGCGCCCGCGCCTGATGTTCATCCTGTACGCGATCGTCATCGGGCTCGTCGCCGGACTGATCGTCGGCGGGCGGCCCGCGGGGATCGGCGCGATCCGGTTTCGGTGGGGCTGGCTGGCCGTCCTGGGCTTCGGGCTCCAGGTCATCCTGTTCTCGGCCCCGGTCACAGAGCGGATCGGTTCGTTCGGCGTTCCGCTCTACGTCGGCTCGACCGCACTGGTACTCGCCGCGCTCGTCCGCAATATCTCCGTGCCCGGCCTGTGGATCGTGACCCTGGGTGCCCTTGCGAACATGTCCGCGATCGCCACCAATGGGGGCTACATGCCGGCAGCTCCGGGCGCCCTCGCGGTCCTCGGCCGAGGGCAGGAGACGGTCTATTCGAACAGCGCGGTCCTGGCCCATCCGGCTCTCGAACCGCTGACCGACATCTTCGCAATCCCGCGCGGCATCCCCTTCGCCAACGTGTTCAGCGTTGGCGACGTGCTCATCGGGCTGGGGATCGCCGTCGCGATCGTGGTGGCGATGAAACGGGCAACCGGCGCGGATCGGGTGCAGTCCTAACCGAGCAGGCGTTCCGCAGCTCTAACGAGGCACGCGGACGGAATCGGACAGGTGACCCCCCCCCTGACTTCCGCCCGATTCCGTCCGCGTCACGGTGTCTTCAGCGCCAGTGCCTCGCGCGTGAGCTCATAGGCCCGCTGGACCTCGCCCTGGTCGGCGAGCAGGTCGGCCCATTCGGTCAGCACGGATCGAAGTTGTGAAGGGCGCTCACGTTCTCGAGCTCGTAGCGCGGCCTGTTCGAGGGAGACCCGGGCCCCGCTCGGGTCACCCAACTGACGCTGCGCTCGGGCCAGCGTCAGGCTAGAGCTGATGAAGGCCTTGTGGTTGCCGGTGGCCTGCGCCAGACGCCTGGCGTCATCGGCGAGGCGCGCGGATTCCGTCAGCGAGCCCGCAGCGAGTTCGATCTGCGCCGACGTTTCGACCACGTGGGCGCGCCAAAACTCCTCGCCGAGGCGCCGAAAGCGCTCGTCGGCGAGGGCCGCATGGCCGCGGGCGCGTTCTATCGAGCCGAGTGCAAGATGGGTCAGCGCCAGCTCGTTCTCGAGGACGGCGATCTCCCTGTCGCCCTCCACTGCCTGGAACCGGGCCAGGGCCTGGTTGGCCAGCCCGATCGCCGCCTCGAGGTCCCCGCTTTCCCTGTAGCCAATGGCCAGCGACGTAAGGAACGTCGCCTGGCGGCGATCATCGAGGTCTCCGACGAGCGCTCGTGCCTCGTCGAGATAGGTCAGTGATCGCGCCGGCTCCCCCGCAAACGAGTCGACCGTCGCGAGGGCAATGAGGAGCCGAAGCGCGAATCCCGGTTCGACCGCCAGACCTGCCCGGAGCTGGTCCAGAAGCGTACGGAAGATCGATCGAGCCTCGCTGTCATTGCCTTGCTGCAGGAGGGCGTAGCCCTGCCAGTAGCGTGCCCCAAAGGCATCGGACACCCGTCCGAGGGCATCAAAGGCCGCGGCAGCGGACGTCGCGGAGCGAAGGGCCTCCGCTGATCGCTCCAGCCGGCACGACGCCTCCGCCAGGCCACGCTCGAGCTCGGCTCGGCGCAGGGCGGCGGTTTCGCCCTCGAGTAGCGTCGCATAGGCATCGGCTGCGGCCGCCCAGTCGCCACTGGCGAGTCGAAGATCGGCCTCGAGCCGCGTCCAGGTCGGCAGGTTGCCATCGACGAGGCTGGCCGTGCTCACGCCAAGGCGTCCGGCGAAGAAGTTCAGGGCAGCCATCGACGGCTTGGCGAGGCCCTTTTCAAGAGCGCTGACGTACGCCTTCGTGTAGCGCCCCTCGGCCAGCTTGCTCTGGGTCAGGCCAGCCCGCACCCGCTGCGCGCGCAGGCGTGCGCCGATGTCGCGCGCCAGTCCGACGTCGAGCTGGGCCCGGGACAGGGTGCGCGGCTTTGTCTCCATGGGTGGGAGTGTACCCGATGGGTGCATCCGACTTGACTCCGGCGATGAGGTCCGCGGGGTCGAGTCCGAGCCGCTCGGCGATGGCAAACAGGCTGGCCAGCGAGGGCGCGATCTGCCCGTGCTCGACCTGCGAGACGAACGAGCGCGTTCGAGGCGAACCGAGGGCTGCCTGGCTGAGCCCCGAGGCGACCCGCCGCGCACGAATTCGTTCGCCGATGGCCAGCCTCGCCAGCGGCCCGAGGAAGTCGCCGTCGGCATGTTTAGGAATACTTGACATCTCTTCCTGCGAACCTTAGCATCCGGGGCGGAGATCGTGCCACGGGCGAACGGCGAGAAGGGAGCTATCCCAGATGCGTCGTTCCCGTTTCGTTCAATTGCGTCCGACCATTCTTGCGACGATGTTTGCGCTCTTGAGCGCCCTGGTCGTCGCCGGAGTCGCGCTCGCTGATGGTGGGGCTGGCCCGCTACCGCACTGACGAGCTGCAGGAATCCACCAGGAAGTCCGATCGAGCGCCGTTCGCCCGTTAGCCCCTTCGAAATCCGGCTGCCGACTCATCCTCGACGCCGGTCACGTCGCCCGCAGTGGGGGCGATCATGGTGTGCTTATACTTGATCTCGTGATGAGCCGAGCGTGCCGGGCTGATCCTTCGGACTTGCGGAATGTCTGACATGCCCCTCGCCGGAATCCTGCGGCGCTTCGAATCTCCTGCCCTCGCCGGTACCTCCTTCAGCAGATTGCCCACGGCGGAGCAGGACGTCCTCCTCGAGTCTGGGTCACTGATCGAGGTTCCTCGACGCCGGGTCATCTTCAGCTCGAGCGGCCCACCGCGGGTCGGGTTTGTCGTGGCCGGACTTGCCCGCACCTGCCTCGAGGCTCGTGACGGCCGAAGGCTCACGGTTCGCTTCGCCCTTGAAGGCGAGATCGTCGGTGATATCCCCGGAGATCCGGCCGTGCGCGCACCACTCAGCGTTGCTGCCGTCACCGACTGCACGATCCTCGAGGTCGACATCGACACCCTGTCTCGGTTCGTCGCGGCCGATCCACGAGTCGGCGCCGCTCTCGCCGTCGAGATCGCGATGCGACTTCAGGATACGTACGCAACCCTCGCCGCGAGCAGCCTGGGCTCGATCCAGGAGCGGGTCGCGTGGCGCCTGCTCGATCTCGCCTTCGAGGCGCCGGCGGACGGAGGACTGATCGTCACGCTGACGGAGCAACAGCTCGTCGACGGCATCGGGACGGCGAACGAGGCCGCTCCTGTGCTTCGAGAGCTCCGGATCGCCGGGATCGTGGTCGCGACGGCGGGCCAGCTCGAGATCGCCGATCCGGTCCGCCTGGCAGCCATTGCCGGCCGGCGAATCGGCTCCGGGTAGGAGCACCCGCGGGACGGCCCGACCGGGCTGACCGATCCGGTCCATGGCCAGGCCCGTACCCATGCCATGACGCAGCCAGGATCAGCCCAGCCGTCGCGCGGCTGGGCACTCGGCTTCCGGGCGCTCTATAGGGCGCTACTGCCGCCTGGAGCTGGACGTGGCTGGATAGCCTCGCACACCCACGGTCATTGGCGCGGGTCGACCTGAATCTTGGGGCCCAGGCCCGCCCCGTCGGGACGCCAACCCGACAGCACCTCGCCGACCTGCTCGAGGCCAACCGTGGCCGCAACGAGTGGCCGCGGGTTCACGTCCCCGGCGGCGTAGTGCTCGATCGTGCCGGCGAGGCCGGCCGAGGCGCTCAGGATCCCGACCGCGGTGACGTCCTTGAGCGCGAGCGTCCGGGTATCGATCAGGCTGGGCGTGCCGGCCAGGCCGACATACACGATCCGCTTGCCGGGCTCCACGAGCTCCAGGGCTAGGGCGGGCAGTCCCTCGGCGTTCGATGCGTCGATCACCGCGTCCCAGGCCAGCCGAGGAATCTCGTCGGCCCGCCAGACGCCGCGGAACCCCAGCGTCCTGGCAAAGCCCAGCGAGCGTGGCGAGCGCCCCACGAGGTGGACCTCCGCGCCCTGGGCCACGGCGAACAGCGACGCGAGGAGTCCGATCGTTCCCGGCCCGAGAACGAGGACTCGATCGCCCGACGACAATGCCGCGGCCCGGACCGTGCGCAGCGCGTTTCCGCCCGGCTCCACCAGGGCGCCGGCCGCGTCGTCGACGCCATCAGGAAGGGCGTGGAGCGCGGTCACCGGTAGCGCCAGCTGTTCGGCCAGGGCGCCTGGAAAGCCGCCGCGGATCCCAATCTCGAGGCGTTCCTCGCAGACGTGCTGGCGGCCGGTCAGGCAGCGCTGGCAACGGCCGCAGCCGAGCATCGTGTCGCCCGTCACCCGGCGGCCCAACCAGGCGGGATCGACGCCGTCACCCACCGCCGAGACCGCTCCACACCACTCGTGGCCGAGCCGCATCGGATAGCGCGCGTGACCCTGGTGCAGGTAGGCCATCTCGCCGGTGAAGAACTCGATGTCCGTGCCGCACACCCCGACCCGGGCAACCTCGACCACGACCTGGCCGGCTTCAGGCCTGGGCGGCTCGACCTCCTGCACCGACGACTGGCGTGGTCCGCTGACGACAAAGGCCCGCATCAGGACGCCCGCATCAGTGGGATTCGCGCGAAACCTGATCGCCGCTCGATCCGACGAGGAAGTCCAGGTCGGCGCCGGTGTCGGCCTGGCGCACCGTGTTCACGTACAGGCGTTCCCAGCCGCGCGTCGGCGCAGCGTAGGCAGCCACCGTGGCCTCGGCCGGAACGCGCCGGCTCAACTCATCGTCACTGATGTCCAGGTCAAGACGCCGCCCTTCGACGTCGAGGGTGATGTAGTCCCCCGTCCGGACCAGGCCGAGCGGTCCACCCGCCGCGGCTTCCGGGGTGACGTGCAGGACGACCGTGCCGTAGGCGGTCCCGCTCATCCGCCCATCGCACACCCGGACCATGTCCCGGATGCCCTGCTGCAGCAGCTTTGTGGGCAGCGGCAGGTTGGCGACCTCGGGCATCCCCGGGTAGCCGCGCGGCCCGCAGCCGCGCAGCACGAGCACGGAATCGGCATCCGCGTCGAGGTCGGGATCGTCGATCCGGGCGCGCAGGTCCTCGATCGAGTCGAAGACCATCGCCCGACCCCGGTGTTGGAGCAGGTGCGGAGACGCGGCGGCCGGCTTGATGACCGCCCCCGTGGGCGCAAGGTTGCCGTACAGGACGGCGATCCCGGCATGCGCCTGGAGCGGCTCGGCGCGGACCCGGATGACCTCGGGGTCCCAGATCCTGGCGTCGTCGAGGTAGTCGACCAGCGGCTTGCCGGTCACGGTCAGCGCGGCCGGGTCAAGCAGATCACGGACCTCGCGCAAGACCGCCAGCAATCCACCCGCCCGGTACAGATCGTCCATCAGGAACCGGCCGGCGGGCTGGAGGTCGACCAGCAGGGGGACGCCGGCTCCCGTTCGGTCGAAGTCGTCCAGGGTCAATTCGATCCCGAGCCGCCCGGCGATTGCGAGCAGGTGGACGACGGCGTTGGTCGACCCGCCCACGGCGGCGAGGGCGACGATCGCATTGAGGAACGAGCCGCGGGTCAGGATGGTGCTCGGTCGCCGGCCCTGCTCAACGAGCTCGACCGCGAGCCGGCCGGTGTCGTGGGCCGCCTCCAGCAGGCGACTGTCGGGCGCCGGGGTGCCCGCCAACCCGGGAATCGTGGTGCCCAGTGCCTCGGCGACCACGGCCATCGTGGATGCGGTGCCCATCGTGTTGCAATGCCCACGGCTGCGGATCATCGAAGACTCGGACGTCAGGAAGTCCCGCTCCGAGAGCGTTCCGGCGCGAACCTCTTCGGACAGGCGCCAGACGTCGGTGCCGCAGCCGAGGGCCGCTCCCCGGAACGTGCCGGTCAGCATCGGCCCACCGGGGATCACGACGGCCGGGAGGTCGACCGAGGCCGCGGCCATCAACAGCGCCGGGATCGTCTTGTCGCAACCGCCGAGCAGGACCACGCCGTCGATCGGATTGGCCCGGAGCATCTCCTCGGTGGCCATCGCGGCCATGTTTCGCCAGAGCATTGCCGTCGGCCGGACCTGGGTCTCGCCCAGCGACACGACCGGCAGGTTCAGCGGGATGCCGCCCGCCTCGTAGACCCCCTGCTTGACGCTCTCGGCGACCTCGTCGAGGTGGGCGTTGCAGGGGTTCAGGTCAGACGCGGTATTCGCGATCGCGATGTGCGGACGCCCATCGAATGCATGGGCAGGCAACCCCCGCCGCATCCACGCCCGATGGATGTAGGCATTCCGGTCCGTGCCGGCGTACCACTGCGAGCTGCGCCGTTCTCCCACCGACCTAGGATGCCACGCGGCCGATGCCGACGCGGTCGCGGGCCGCCGTGGAGGTCGCCCCGTCACGGTTGTACAGGACCCACTTCCTGCGCTGGTAGGTCAGACGGCCATCCCCTGGTCGGCGAGCGCGGCGGTCACCGCCGCCACCAGGTCCTCGGGGCTCGGATCGCCCGCCAGTGACGTGACCCGCAGGGGGCCCTCCGTCTCGACCCACGCGAGGCTCTCGTCGACGGAGGTCAGCACGAGCGGCAGGTCGGCGTACGTCTCGCGCAGCTCCGCGACGAGCTGGCGGCCGGCGTCACCGCTGCCGGCGACCCAGGCATCGTAGATGAGCACGTCGGCGCGGTCGACGATCGGGCAAGGCAGGCCGCCGACGACCGGACAGGCCTCCTGCTGCGGGCCGCCGCAGGTTTCGACGTCATAGCCGGCCGCCCGCAGTACCTCGGCCTGGCGGCTGGCGGTGGCCGGATCGCGGTTGACCAGGGCGGCCCGCGGCCGGGTCGCTCGCGCTGGGGTCGGGTGCGGGTTCGTCGCGGTCATCGTTGGTCACCCTGTGCGTCGATCCGGGTCGCCTCGCAGGCGCGAGCCTGCCCCTAGGCTAGCGCAGCGATGACCCGATGGTATATGCCCTTGGAAGGGCCAACCCTCCTCGGGTCGATTAGCTCAGGTTCCCTCCGGGCCGCCGACCTCTAGGACCCGGTTGCAGGCGGGCCTGCGCGCGGATGCCGTGGACGACCAGCAGCGGCAAGAGCCAGGAACTGGTCAACAGGGCTGCGATGATCGGGCCCACCAGCGCAGCCTCCTGGCCGACTACGCCAGCTAACAGGAAGACCAGGATGAGGCTGAGAACGCTCCGGAGGAGGAGGACCGCCGCGAGACTGCCCGCACGGCCGAGCCCGAACAGCAAGGTTTGGGTCACGTTCTCGAACGAGAAGGTGATGATCAGCCCTCCCGCGGCAACCAGGAGGTCGAAGGACATCGAGATCCGGCCGCCGGTCCACAGTTCGACGAATCTCTCGCCGCCTACGACGACAACCAGGGCGGCAACGATCGCATACGCCATCACCAACGCCGCCCCACGACCGCCCGCCCTCGCGATCCAGTGAACATCGCCGTCTTTGGCCGCCTCCGCGATCGCCGGCCACAACGGCACCATGATGATCGCGACGATACTGAGAACCAGGGGAAGCACGCGTAGCACGAGAGCAGCCTCGGGTACCTGGGTCGTCCCCAGCTTCGCGGCCACGACAAGCAACCCGGCATCCAGCGATAGGAACGATGCGAACGAGATGGCGGCAAAGACGAGGCCACGCCCGGCGATCCGTGGAGCCGCCCGCCAGGCGATATCCCTGATCCTGCCCCACAGTCCTGGCTCGACGCGGTGGAGCACGAAGGCGGATACGGCTCTGCCGAGCACGACCGGACCAAGGGTTGCGAGAACCATCGCACCGACTGTCGGGGCGATGATTGCCGCAGCCACGGTCGCCCCGATGGCGACCAGGGAGGACGCAAAACTCAGCAGGTTCGTCACGTACGAGCGCTGGAGCCCGAGGAGTCCGGAGTCAAACACGCCCCCGCCTACTGCCAGGCCGGTCGCGAGTCCCGCGAACAGGAGTGCCGTCTGGTCCGGCTGCCCTGCGGGCCTCGATAGGAACAGGAGCGAACCGCCCAGGAAGAAGACGCCCAGTAAAGCGCCGGATACGGACAGGGCAGTCATGAACGTCCCGCGCGTCTGGTCGGAGATGGGCCGGGAGCTGTCCGAGGCGATCCGCTCAGTGACGGCCGAGCCCAGGCCCACGAACAACGGCCCCAGCCAGCCGAATGCCGCGAGAACCACGGCAAACTGGCTGTACCCATCCGAGCCCACCGACGCGATGATCACGGGGACCGCAATGATCTGGTAGGCGACGGAACTAACCTTCGACAGCGCCGAGGAGGCCACCGCGGCCAGCAGGCGACGTGCTCGGGCGCGAGACCGTATGTCGGGCTCAACCGACAGGTCAGCCACGATCCTTCCTCGCTCCATTCGTGCGCCGGGGTTACCGACTCAAAGCGCTCCTGGGATCCGCCGGGTCATCGGTCGCGTGGCGCTCGAGCCGTCGCAAACCGGTTCTCGGCGGCGCGTGCCGCATTGTACTTGGGGTCGCGGAAACCAAGGCCCGGCTGTTCGTCCCCGTTGTCCACGACGACGCTCAGGGGCAGATCGGAGAAGTCAAGTAGGCTTCCAGACCTGCGCGAGGCTGCCCAAGATGCTCACCGAGATCGTGCCCTATCAGGCTGACCACATTCCGGAGGTCCTGGCGTTCAATGCGCGGCTGCGTGCGGCCGGAGTGGACGTGGCGTTCGGGATGCGATCTCTGCTCCGCGAGACCAACGAGGTGCCCGCCAGATCACCGGGGTCGGGTCTCTTCGAAGAGTCATTTCTCGCCGTCGAGGGACAGGCGGTGCGCGGCGGATACATCCTCCAACACCAGGATTTCCTGCTGTACGGGAAAGTCGAGTCGATTGGTCTCTTCCGCCACCCTCTCTCCGAGGGCACGACAGACAGGCGCTACTCGCTCGTGGGCCCACGTCTTCTACGCGATGCGCTCAGGCGCCAGCCGCTTCTCCACGGAGCCGGCATCGGCGGGCACGACGTTGCGGCGGCTCGCCTGCTCAAGACGGCGGGGTTCGCGATCGTGACCGTGCCCTTTTACTTCCGGGTCGAGCATGCCGCTCGCTTCCTGCGCGAGGTTCGAATCCTGCGTTCCTCATCGCTCCGACGGCTGGCGGCCGATGTCGGGGCTGCGACGGGTATCGGTGCCGCGGGAATTGGGCTCGCGCAACGCTATCGCTCGGGTCGCAGCAAACCTGGCGGAGCTTCATGAGCGCGTCGAGGATCGGGATCGTCGACGCCGCGAGCCCCTTCGTCCGGATGACTTTGCGAACGTCCGCGTGCGCGGCGATGCGAATGTGCTCGTAGAGCTCGCGCTGTTTGCCGCGAAGCTCGACGGGGTGAATCAGATCCGTCTTCGGCGGGAGCTCCTTGGCCACGTCGCGCTTCA